>JALYUM010000066.1 GCA_030853745.1 Pseudomonadota bacterium
GTCAAACAGGTGCACCTCAATCCAGATGTATCGATCAACGAAACAACGGCACCGGCATCAAATGCGCCGCTGTTTAAAAGAGCGGCTTAATGGCTACTAACGCGACAACTAGCTTGACAACTATCGAGACGGCCGACTGACGCCGGACCACAGTAGAGGTTCAAACGGCTGCCGCACCTCGTGCAGCGCGACTGCATGGCGAGCGTGGTCGATCCAATTGGGCAGAGGTTTCTCTCGCTCTCGTTTGGCTATCTCACGTAACCATTCTTCGCTTGCAGCGCCCATGCCAGCGATGTCCATTGACTCGACCGCATCCCACTCGCCGAGGAAGTGAGTACGGATGCCGTCCGCACCAGCCGCTGCCGGCATGACCTGACGGAGGAAGTCGGCGAATAACGCACCGTCTTGATCGGCCCAATATAACCAGAAAGCCTGTTCGACCGTATATCCTGGGGGCGGGTTGCGGAACAGTAGCCCAACGCGTTGCAGAAAGCCAGCTAGGATCTGCGCGAGAAAGGCACCGCGGCTGAAGCCGAACAGGAAGATTTCGTCACCGGGTTCGTAATGCCGTGCGATGAAGCGGTAAGCGTGTTTCAGGCGTATGGTGGCGCCGGCGCCAAGCCCTTGGTCACATTTGTTTTGAAACCATCCCCACAGTGCCGGGAACATGCCAGTAAGGGGCTGCGGATCAGTACCGATGCCGCGGATGTAGCGAACGCGCGACGTCGATTTATCGACTTGCTGGTACAGCTTGAATACATTGGTCTGCCTGACGCCATCTTTCCACCCGTTGTTTCCGGTCCCATCGATGAATACGACGATTTGCTTGGGCATCATTCCTCCAAAAGTGATTACCTGATTCCAATCATACCGCCTGGAAGCCTATAAAAGTTAGCAAAATATTACCCTGGAATGGTAGATATCGAGCCAACTTAATGTAAATTCAGCTATCTGGTTTTGGAGTCGAGAAACATGCCTTCGCTGTTTTTGACCGTTGAAGAAATGGTGACGCTGACGGGGCACTGCGCTGACAGACTGCAAATTGAAGCCCTTGGCACCATGGGCGTGTTTTTCCTCGTTAACGGATTGGGTCGAGCCGTGGTCACGCGCGCGGCAGTCGAGGCAGCGTCATCATCCGGGGCGGGGCCGTTGCCTCCGCCGCCCCTGCCATCCCGCACCACAAAGGCCTATCCAAAGGGCATGCGCACGCGTCACCGCGGCAGCCGGGTGTATTACTACCTGGACACCGGCGCGACGCCGCGGCATGAGATCAAGCTGGGGAAGGACTACGACAAAGCAGTTGAAGAGTGGGCCAGCCTCACTGGGCGCCCAGTGCCGCCCGTTCCCATACTTGCTTTTCGCGCGGTTGCCGAGCGCTATGTCCGGAAGGTACTGCCTAGGAAGGCGCCGGCTACTCAGGAAACGAATTTGCGCGAGCTGCGAAACCTGCTCAAGTTCTTTGTCGGACCGCACGAAGTTCTTGCCTCGATTACTCCGGTGATGGTGCGGCAGTATCTGGACCAGCGCGCCGAGGGTGTCGTCACCGAGAAGCTCAGGCAGAGCGCCCTTCGCGTGGCTGCCGGCCGAGAACGGATGGCCGTGACTGGCAAGGAAGGCCGCGTGCCGGCGAACCGGGAGAAGGCTCTTCTCAGCCACATCTGGAACTTCGCGCGAGAGACAGGCCTCACCTCCTTGGCCAATCCTTGCGCTGGCATCAAAGGGTTCAAGGAGCCGGGCCGCGACGTGTACATCAGCGACGAAGTGCTGGCCGCCGTGCACAACGCCGCCGAGGTCGCGCTGCGTGACGCGCTCGACCTGGCGTACCTGACCGGGCAGCGCCCGGCCGATACTCTTAAGATGTCGCGCGCCGATATTGTCGACGGCGCTCTGTTGATCAAGCAAAACAAGACCGGCAAGAAGGTGCGCGTATCGATCGAGGGTGCGCTGGCAGCGCTGATCGAGCGCATCAAATCACGCAAGGTTTTGAGGCTGAAATTGATCAGCATGCCGAATGGCTCGCCTATGTCGAAGTTTGAATTGCGCGGCGCATTCTCGCGCGCACGCCTGGCCGCAAGGGAAGCGCACCCAGAGCTGGTAGCTGAGATCAAGGCATTCCAGTTTCGTGATCTGCGGGCGAAGGCCGGGACAGACACAGAGGAGGCAAGCGGTATGCAGGCGGCCCAGGACCAGCTGGGGCACAGTACCCCGATGATGACGGCGCGTTACGTGCGCCACCGTCGCGGGAAGCTGGTCAAGCCGACCAAATGATCTACGGCCTAGAACAACATTGGCTGTTGTGCATGCGGCCTAATGTCTACTGCTTTCGGGACGCATTGACGACCTGGGCGGGGCCTGAACCGCTTGCCGATCCGAGCTTTCCCATCGAATAACGAGTGTTGCGCGGCGACTGTGAGAACAGCGAAGCGTATTCGATTACCCAAGACGTCGATTGACATCGCGAGATGCCGACACACCTTGTCTCGGTCGTAGCCGAAGTTCTCGAAGGTCCGAACGTATGCGGTCGCCTGGCTGTAACTGGCGACCAACCTCTCCTCGTCGTCTTTGCCGTGCTCCCGCCGCAACAATTCAATGAGTGGGTCCGATGCTGCAGCGGCCGGCAAGCGCTCGGACCAGCTCACCGCATCGCTGCTGTCATCATCGATACGCACCGCTCGGTACAGTTTCCAGTCGCAGCCGCGCATAGCGTGGTTGTAGAGGCGTCGGATGATCATGTCGCGCTCTTCCGGACTGGAGTAATCAATGGGCGTCCCGCGCTTCGCCGCGATCTTCTCTCCGATCAGCCAAGCGTCACTGTGCAGGTCCCTGGCGGTGAACTCGTTCTTCGTTGCGAAGGCAATCCGCCGAAAACTGCTAGTCATCTCAATCAAAAAAATATCGAAAGGGGTGGCTGCGCGACTCACGCCTTGCGTTTCTTTGGCGCCGCTGACTGCTTGATATCGGCGACCTTCGACGCATCCGGTGTTACGACGATCTGCACCGCCGCCCCCATGCGATCAGCCACGGCCTTCAGCAGTGTCTCCACCGAAACGGCGCCCAAACTCGACTCTGCATCCAGCATCGCCGTAAGCATCACGACGATTTCTGCGTTCGAGCTCCGATTGGTGGCGGCAGCACGCGCCTCTATCCGGGCCCGCAGGTCCTCGGGCATACGAAGGGGAAAGCTGTTGGGCTGCTTGGTTGCGTTCATGACGAAAGAGTATGTGATTCTTTTTGGCGTTTCGCAAAGAATCAATTTGACATCTACTTCTGTTAGATGTCAGAATGAATCATCAACAATCGATCAGGCGCAAATCATGGCTCAAAAATCGCAGCAGTGCACCACACCGTTACGCATACCGGAAAGCTTGAAGGAGTGGGCCAAACATGAAGCTAAGGCGCAGGGTCAACGAAGCCTGAACGCGTGGATCAATGCAATGCTGGAGCAGCGCCGAGCCGAACAGGCGAGCGCCTGATCCAACTGAAGTGAATATCAAATTAGCGATATGCCAGAGGGCGACACGCACATGTAAAACGTAGCGCAGACGTGACAAGGGGCAGCTTGCCGGCCGCCCCTCTGTCTTACCAACCGGCCTAGCGGAACTAGGGGTTGTGACCTTAAATGCTGAAGACATTTTTGGTCGCTTGGATCAGTGCACTTTGGAGACACACATGAACAACAAGAAAGATAGCATCGCCGTTACACCTCGTCAACAAAATATTGTGTTGAAGACGCCATACGGCCATCTTCACATTGAGAGGATAGATGCGCACGACCATGCCAGCATGAAGGCAAATCAACTCAAAGCCGCGTTGGTGTTAATCAGCGGCGAAGGGCAGCAAAATTTCTCCGAGCTGAATGCAGACCTTCAAAACAGCTTTTTTTGGATGCTTCAGCAGGCCGCCAGCGAGCTCGACCAGCTGCTTGACCAGGTGGAATTTGCTGACGTTGAGGTGGCGAAATGATCATGGCGAATAACCACGCCACATCCACTGGTACCGATGCGCGCGCCGACGACGCGCCTTTCGTCCTTGTCCACACCAACCTGGGGCTGACTGACTATGACACCGCGTGGACTTTTCTCAAGGGCCCGGGCGGCAAGAAATACCGGCTTGATGGCGTCGAACATGTGCTGCTCAACATCGACCTGGTCCAGGAACCGGATCGCACCAAACTGCTCGCAAGCGCGGCCGAACATTACGGCCTGCCGTACGCGGCCATGATGGGACAACCGGAGCAGATTGCCGCCGGTGCAGTGGCTGTAAGCGGAGGTGCGCAATGACCCAGCTCGAACGAATGTCGCGGATGCTCGCCGCGATCGATGCTGACGGCCGCCGCTATCTGCTGGCTGTCTTGCAGGGTGAATATGACCGTGTGCAGGCATCCCGTCGGCCAGCGCTGCGCCTGGTCAAAAGTTCTCCAGATGCGGCACTCAGGCTGTCAATGCCGGCGTCAAAAGAAGGTTCTCGTCATGAATAATTTTGCCGCCCGCAACATTGGTACCCCGGACGTGCCGCAGCCGGTTCAAGCTGCATCCAGCCAAATCGACGGCTCGCTGCACGTTGAGCGCCTGATGGCTCTGGCGTTCTTCCCTGGTCGGGCACCGCGCAGTGCCGAGTACCGCCAGGGGTGCCAGGCCGCGCTGGAATATCGCATCCTTGGTCGACGTATGCCACCCGGCTACGCGCCGGGTTGCTGCGAGGCTGATGCATGGTTTGCCGGCGCCGAAGAGGGGCGCGCGATTTGGCGGCGCAAGTGTGAGACGGCGGCCAAGCCGACCAGCACGAAGGTGCCTTCATGACCCGCGCACAGTATCAGGTGACGCTTCCACGCCCACCGCGCAGCAGCGCCATGCAGCCACTGTTCGACCTGATCGGTGCCGGCCTGCAACCACTTCGCCGCGAGGTCTGGCTCGGGCTGGGCTTTTGCCCGCCAAAACGCTGCGCCATTGCGATCGATCCGTTTGCGTTGCCTGGCAACCAGGATTGCAGGGCCGTAGCGGGCCTCGATGTCCTGCTCTGTTATCACGGGCACTCGACGCGCTACGGCGTGCTGCGTGATCTGTGCGCGTCGCTACTGCAGGCGGGGCCGCGCCGGTTGCTGGTAATCGATCTCGACTACGGGCGCCTGGCGTTCTTGAAACTTTGGAGTGGCGCATGAACCTGAGCAATCCCGTAATCGTATTTCCGTCGGAGAAGGCAGAGCCCGATCTGATCGCTGCCAGGACGGCAAGCCGGGCGATGTTGGAGGACACGCGCATCGTCAAAATCCGGTGCGGTGCCGACATCAAGCCGCTGGCCATCGACTGGCTGTGGCCAGGCTGGCTGCCGGCCGGGAAGCTGACGATCCTCGCTGGCGCTGCCGGCACCGGAAAGACGACGCTCGCGCTGGGCCTGGGAGCCGTCATCACTACGGCCGGTCGCTGGCCCAATGGCGCGGCCTGCCTGAAAAGGGGCAACGTCCTGGTCTGGTCGTCGGAGGATGTAGCGGATGACACCCTAGTGCCGCGCCTGATTGCATCCGGCGCCGACCTGGCGCGCTGCCACTTCATCGAGGGCATCGTCCAGCACGGTGTGAGCGTTCCATTCGACCCGTCCCAGGACATTCCGGAGCTGCACCGGGCGGTGGAACGCATGGGCGGCGCGGCTCTGCTCATCATCGACCCGATCGTGTCAGCGGTGGCCGGTGACATGCATCGCGCGAACGATGTGCGTCGTAGCCTGCAGGCGGTGGTGGACTTCGCAGAGGCTCACAGCTGCGCGGTCGTCGGCATCACCCACTTTGCAAAGGGCGGCGCCGGAAAGGCGCCACAGGACCGCGTGATCGGCTCCCAGGCGTTCGGCGCACTCGCGCGCATGGTGCTGGTCACGGCGAAGGAAGAAGGCAGCACGCGGCGGGTGCTGGCGCGCGCCAAGTCCAACATCGCGCCGGACGATGGCGGCGTGGCGTATTCGCTCGACTTGGTAACGATCGAAGGCGGCATCGCGGCGACGCGCGCCGTGTGGGATGGGATCATCGAAGGTACTGCGCGCGAGATACTGGGCGGCGTCGAGCACGATGACAACGACGAGGATGCAGATTCGCGCCGTGACCTTGAGCGCATGCTGGTCGATCTGTTGACCGAGAACGGCGGCAAGATGCCAGCGAAGCTGGTCAAGGCCGAGGTTAGCGATGCCGGCTATTCGTGGACGGCTGCCAACCGCGCCAAGGAAAAGGCAGGTATCGAATCAGCCAAGGAGAAAGGCACGACAAAAGGCGGCTGGACGTGGTTTCTGCCTGGCGCTGGCCCCTGAAGAAACCATGAAGAAACCGAAGAAACCACAGAAATTAGAGTGGTTTCTTGGGTTTCTTTGCGGTTTCTTCAAGTGCGCGAATTTCCTCCCCGCATTCGAAGGGAGCAAAGGGAGCACAGAAAATAAAGCGCTCCCTTTGCTCCCTTCGGTGCTCCCTTCCCGCAGTCGAGAAATCTCGATCGTCTTATTCTCGAGCGAAGCGGCTTCTAGTTGCCCCTTCGCTATTTCTTGGGTTCTTCTCTACAATTGCCTGACGCGAATTGATTTTCAGCAACTTCGCGGCGCAGCGGCACGCATCCATGCCGAACATAAGAGAGAGCCCAAGATGAAACGCTTCATGATCTCGCTGTTGATTTTGACCGCTGGCGCCGCTTCAGCCCAGGTGCACGTGAACGGTTACACGAAAAAGGACGGCACATATGTTGCCCCGCATGAGCGCACCGCGCCGAACACGCCGAGCAATCCGTATGCCGTGCCGCAAATCCAACCCCTGTCTACGCCATCCCAGCCGACTCAGCCGCAGAGCATCTGGGGGCAGCCAAAAACCAAGTGACCTATCTGGCGCCACCATCTCGTGATGGAGCTCTGACTTCGTCGCCGATACCCGCCCATCGCGGGTATTTCTTTATCCAGATATCTGTACGGCGCGCACAACGACATTTAAAAGTTTTTGTCCTTTGAAAAACTACAGAAGAACACTAAGTGATGGCAAGACGGGCCATGCATGTGGGTTAGCGGCCGAACAAGAACACTGAATGTCCACTGAACAGTATTTTTCCTGCTGCAAACGTCGCCGAATGAGGACTTAACTCAAAAAATAAGCTTGCCGTAGGGAACTTACCGGTTTAATGTTGCGTTGTCGCCATGCGGCATTGTTGCTCCCTCAAGTCTTCACCGCTTTCAATTCTCAGCGATTGAAAGCCATATTCCAAGCCGCCGTCGCCGTAGTGATTCGAAGTGGAACTGCTACGTGCAGCCACGTCCTCGCAATACTCTACGTAAAATTTAGTCGACAGCCTGGGACACATTCAGCAGGTCTCTGTACGCCATCCAGCAATCTCTAGGATGCAAAAGTAGCGAATCTCCAGATATCCACCGGACACGAGACTCCTTAGCCACAGCGCTAGGGCCAACGTTGACCTTCGCGACGCCTATAGGGCGGCACTCTTCCATTTGGCACTGGCGTTGCCCATAACCTGCCCTGAGGGCGGGATACGCCGCGCGAGAAACCGCGTTAGTTGTTCAGGTCCTGGCAGTGTAGGTTAGGAGATCGGTGGCCGGAAGGCGCCGACGTATTGTCGATGGCATGAAGGCGGCAGCGCGAAACTATTGTGCTTAAGTTTGGGTTCCTTCGCCCCTAGCTTTTACCTAATTTTGTTTGAGAGCATGATATGAATCAGCACCGCAAAGGTACGGAAAGGCCGCTGCATGTACGATTGGG
>JALYUM010000071.1 GCA_030853745.1 Pseudomonadota bacterium
CAAGCCCATTGAGCACGAGCTGCCCGAGGCGGAGAAGGTTTGCCTGCTGTCAGGGCGCGCTGCACCGGCTGGGAGAGGAAGCCACCGAGCAGATCGACATCATTCCGGCCAAGGTGCAGGCCCCGCAGCATGTGCGCTTCCACTACGCCTTTCGTCAATACCACCGGCAGCGCGAAACAAGCCAGCTCGGTACCAGTCCAATGCCGGCGTAGCCCCTGCCTGGCGACAACGCCAGCGCCGGCATGGTTGCCACTATCCTGACCGTCGAATACGTCGACGGCATGACCTTGTACCGCAGTACAACTGGCTGATGCGCGCAATGCGAGAGGAACTGCGGTGCAACATCTTCCTGCACGGCTACGATACCGCGGCTCAGTTGCTTGACGAGGCAAACCGCAAGGCGCGAACCACCCAGTACATGCAGGACAACTGCGCGGCCAGTGGTTCTGTTCGCCTACCAGGCCGACCGCCGCCATGCACACCCGGAGCGCTTCCTGCAAGGAAATTGGGGCGCCATCATGACCGATGGCTACGCAACCTCGCGCATGCTGCGCGGCATCAGGCATTCCGGCTGTATGGCGCACGCGAAGCGCCGTTTCGACGGTGCGCTCAAAGCGTAAAAGTCGCCAAGGAGGCGCTTGACATGATCTGGGCCAGGTGCTTACCAAACTGCCCAAGCGCCAGGCTGGCGCCGACGTCGCTTACCTGCTGCCGTTCAACTTCGCTGCACGTTAAATTACTGCTGCGCGGGCCACCGAGCCTTTCCATGTGCCGGCCGCGTGCAAATTCATGCCTTGCCAATCTTCGACAACTGGACAACCCAGCATCGCCTCTATGCGCGAAGACACCCAGAGGAGATGACGAAAAAGGTAAAACATGTAGCTACATCATCATTTCTCTCGCTGGCTGAAGCTTGTGTGCACCATGCACGTTGGCCCATCTCAATATATCGATCTTTGAGGTACATCAACGTTTTTTGATTTAGGTCTTTGTACACTCGCGGCCATCGATGCACAAATGATTTCAATTTGGAAATCAATTAGCTGTGCCGCATCATGGATAACGCAGCGAATTGGCCCTTACGCAGCAATACCTACCGGCCTCCTGCGCATGCCGACCAGGCACGCCTGGCTTTCTTAAAACAAGTGCGCTGACGTCCCTGCGCAGCTGCGTACTCAAAAGGTTTTCAAATCATGCTCAGTCTCATCGATCCACTTAGAAACCGTTTGCTGGCTGAACTCGACCGCGCCCAATTCCACCGTTTGTCGCCGTTCCTGGAACTGATCTCGCTGTGCCACGGCGATGTGCTCTACCAGGCCAATGGCAAGATGCCGTACGTTGACTTCCCGGTCACGGCCACCGTCTCGATCGATTACCTGCTGGAAGACGGCGGCACCTCGGAAATTACCCGGATCGGCAACGAAGGCATGCTAGGCGTCTCGCTGTTCATGGGCAGCGAGCGCTCGGCCGGACTCGCCGTCGTGCAGGCGGCAGGCTACGCGTACCGCCTTAGTTCGGCACGACTAATGGAAGAGTTCTATTACCAGGGTCCTCTGCTGCGTCTCCTGTTGCGCTATGCGCAGGCGCGCCTGCTGCAGGTGTCGCAACTGGCGGCGTGCAACAGTCACCACACCACCAAGCAACGCCTATGCCGCTATCTGCTGCAAATGCTCGACCGTTCTTCGTGCAACGAGATGGTCGTCACGCAGAAAGAAATCGGCGCCATCATCGGCGTGCGCCGGGAGGGCGTGACCGACGCCGCCCGCTGGCTACAGCAGCTCGGCTGCCATCACCTTGCGCCGAGGGCATGTAACAATCCACAGCCGCACCGCCCTGCTCGACCACGTATGCGAATGTTACGACGTGGTCTGCCACTTGACCGCGCAATTGCTGCCCGAGCTCGCGCCGGCACCGGCACCGGCACCGGCAGCCATGAAAAATGCCTGGCGCACCAGCGGCGCACTGCCGCCGTTCCATTTCAGTACCGATGCGCGCCGTCTTGCGCTGCCGCGCGCCGCCGCACAAGACGCCGAAGCGGGCCAGTCGGAACTTGCATTTGCATAGGCGCCCACACTTTTCCTTAACGACACTGGCCTGCCCGCTGCAGGCCGCAATCCATCTTGCACAATCTCTGGAGCGACACCATGCGACACGAAAAAATGACAACCAAACTGCAGGAATCCCTGTCCGATGCGCAAAGCTTTGCCGTTGGCAACGAGAACCAGTACATCGAGCCGGTCCACCTGCTCACCGCCCTGCTGAACCAGGGCGACGGCGGCACCCGCTCGTTGCTGACGCGCGCGGGCGTCAATGTCGGCGCCATGTCGAGTGCATTGAAAATCGCCATCGAGCGCTTGCCCAAGGTGTCCGGCGCGGGTGGCGACACGCAGGCCGGACGTGAACTGATGTCCTTGCTGAACCTGGCCGACAAGGCTGCGCAACAGCGCGGCGACCAGTTCGTGTCAAGCGAGATGGTGCTGGCGGCGCTGACCGAAGACAAGTCCGATTGCGGCCGGCTGGCGCGCGAAGCGGGCCTGTCGAAGAAGTCTATCGACAGCGCCATCGACGCCGTGCGCGGCGGCGAGGCGGTCGGATCGGCGGACGCCGACGGCCAGCGCGAGTCGCTCAAAAAATATACGCTCGATCTGACCGAACGGGCGCGCCAGGGCAAGCTCGACCCGGTAATCGGGCGCGACGAGGAAATTCGCCGCACCATCCAGATTTTGCAGCGGCGCACCAAGAACAACCCGGTGCTGATCGGCGAGCCGGGTGTGGGCAAGACCGCCATCGTCGAAGGCCTGGCGCAGCGCATCGTCAATGGCGAGGTGCCCGATACGCTCAAGGGCAAGCGCGTGCTCTCGCTCGACATGGCGGCGCTGGTGGCCGGCGCCAAGTTCCGCGGCGAGTTCGAGGAGCGCCTGAAAAGCGTCCTCAAGGAACTGGCCCTGGACGAAGGCGGCACCATCGTATTCATCGACGAGCTGCACACGATGGTCGGCGCCGGCAAGGGCGAAGGCGCGATGGACGCGGGTAACATGCTGAAACCGGCCCTGGCGCGTGGGGAACTGCACTGCGTCGGCGCCACCACGCTCGACGAGTACCGCAAATACATCGAGAAGGACGCCGCGCTCGAGCGCCGCTTCCAGAAAGTGCTGGTCGACGAGCCGAGCGTCGAGGACACCATCGCGATCCTGCGCGGGCTGCAGGAAAAGTACGAGCTGCACCACAAGGTCGAGATCACCGATGCGGCCATCATCGCCGCAGCCGAACTGTCGCACCGCTACATCACCGACCGCTTCCTGCCCGACAAGGCCATCGACCTGATCGACGAGGCGGCCGCGAAGATCAAGATCGAAATCGATTCGAAGCCGGAAGTGATGGACCGGCTCGACCGCCGCATCATCCAGCTGAAAATCGAGAAGGAAGCGGTCAGGAAGGAAAAGGATGAAGCGTCGCAGCGCCGGCTCGGCCTGATCGACGACGAGATCGCCCGCCTCGGCCGCGAATACAACGACTTCGAGGAAATCCTCAAGGCCGAAAAGGCAGTCGTGCAGGGCACCACCCACATCAAGGAAGAAATCGAGCGGGTGCGCCACCAAATGGATGAAGCGACGCGCGCGAGCAACTGGCAGAAAGTGTCGGAACTCCAGTACGGCAAGCTGCCCGCACTCGAGGCCCAGCTGAAAAAGGAAGAAGCCATCAGCACGCTCGAGACGGCCGGCGCGCGGCCAAAGCTGCTCCGCACCCAGGTAGGCGCCGAGGAAATCGCCGAAGTGGTGTCGCGGGCGACCGGGATTCCGGTGGCCCGCATGCTACAGGGCGAGCGCGACAAGCTGCTCCATATCGAGGACCGCCTGCACGAGCGGGTGGTCGGCCAGGACGAGGCCATCGTGGCCGTGGCCGACGCGATCCGCCGTTCGCGCGCGGGCCTGGGCGACCCGAACCGGCCGTACGGCTCGTTCATGTTCCTCGGCCCCACCGGCGTCGGCAAGACCGAACTGTGCAAGGCTCTGGCGGCGTTCCTGTTCGATTCCGAGGAAGCGATGATCCGCCTCGACATGAGCGAATTCATGGAAAAACACTCGGTTGCGCGGCTGATCGGCGCGCCGCCAGGTTATGTAGGTTACGACGAAGGCGGCTACCTGACCGAGGCGGTGCGGCGCCGCCCTTACAGCGTGATCCTGTTCGACGAAATCGAAAAGGCCCACCAAGATGTGTTCAATGTGCTGCTGCAAGTGCTCGACGACGGGCGCATGACCGATGGCCAGGGCCGCACCGTCGACTTCAAGAACACGGTGATCGTGATGACGTCGAACCTTGGCTCGCACCTGATCCAGTCGATGACGACCGACGATCCTGCGGTCGTCAAGCTGGCCGTGATGGGGGAAGTGCGCAACCATTTCCGGCCCGAGTTTATCAACCGCATCGACGAAATCGTGGTGTTCCACGCGCTCGACCAGAGCAACATCGGCGCCATCGCCACGATCCAGTTGCGCCAGCTCGAAGGCCGGCTGGCCAAGATGGACATGGTGCTGACGGTATCGAACGCGGCGCTGCACAAGATCGCCGAAGCCGGCTACGATCGGGTGTACGGCGCGCGGCCGCTCAAGCGCGCCATCCAGCAGCAGATCGAAAATCCGCTCTCGAAGCTGATTCTGGCCGGCCGGTTCGGCGCCAGCGACACCATCGCCCTCGATGTCGTCGACGGCAAGCTGGCGTTCGGCACACCGGCGCGCAGCGCGCCTGCCCATGCTGCGTGAGCGCGCGTCGCGCCGCCGGGGCGCACTGGCCGTCCTGCTGCACGTGGCGCAATGCGCCTGGTGCCAGCCGGCACCCGAGCGCATCCACCTGCTCGCGCACGACGCTGCGCAGGCAGCGCCCGACCCCGCCGCGCCTTACGACGAGCGCGGCTGGCTGGACCGCTTCTACAGCGAGCGCGGCTTCACCAATGCTTGGACGGCGGCAACCGCGGCCCAGGCGCTCGACCTGCTCGGGCGGGCCGGCGAACACGGCCTGCCGACCCGGGCCGACGACATGCGCGTGCTGGCCGCGCGCATGCACGCGCAGGGCGTCGCGACAGCGGACGACGCGTCTGACCAGGATGCCGCGCTGACCCTGGCCATGCTGCGCTACCTGGCCGACCTGCACGCCGGCCAGGTCCGCTCCGCGTTTGCACCGGGACGTACGGTCGATCCGGTCGCGTTGCTGGCCCCCGCCCTGCGCAACGGCGACCTGGCCGGCGCGGTCGATGCAGCCGCACCACAACTGGTGTTGTATGGCAGGCTCAAGGCCCTGCTTGCCAGCTACCGCACGCTGGCCCTGGCGCCTACGGCGCCGCTAGCGGCCGTGGCGCCCGGCGCGCCGTACCGAGATGCGCATGCGCTCGCTGCGCGCCTGGCGCTGCTGGGCGACCTGGCGCCGGAACTCGCCAACACGCCGGACGACGCCGGCAGCACGGAACTTGCGCTGGCCGTGGCGCGCTTCCAAGAACGGCATGGACTGGCCGCCGACGGCAGGCTCGGGCGCCAGACCGTCGCGGCGCTTAACGTGCCGCTGGCGGCGCGCGTGCGCCAGATCGAACTGTCGCTTGAACGCCTGCGCTGGCTGCCCAACCTGTCCGGCGGACCGTTCATTGCAATCAACCTGCCGTCGTTTCGCCTCTGGGCCTTTACCAAGGTCGATGCGGCGCCGGCTCTCGCTTCGCGCGTCATCGTCGGCAAGTCGGTGCGCACGCAGACGCCGCTGTTTACCGGCACGCTGCGCTACATCGAGTTCAATCCGTACTGGAACGTCCCGCCCAGCATCCTGCGCGGCGAAATCCTGCCAGCCCTGTTACGCGACCCGCACTACCTGGTCAAGAACGACATGGAAGTGGCAGGGACCGGCGCGCAGCAGGTCGACGCCGCTACCCTGGCCGCCCTGCCCGCAGGCAAGCTGAGCGTGCGCCAGCGGCCCGGCCCGCGCAACGCCCTTGGCAACATCAAGTTCGGCCTGCCGAATGCAATGAATATTTACCTGCACTCCACCCCGGCGCGCGCCCTGTTCACGCGGGCGCGGCGCGACTTCAGCCACGGCTGCATCCGCGTCGAAGACACCGAGGCGCTGGCCAACTTCGTGCTGGACGGCCAGCCAAGCTGGACCAGCGCGGCAGTGGCGGCGGAGCTGGCGCCGGGGCCAACCCAGACGGTGCCGCTGAAAGCGACGATGCCGGTCATTATTTTTTACACCACGGCGATGATCGACCACGATGGGCAGGCCCTGTTTCCAGACGACGTCTACGGCTTCGACGCGGCGCTCGAACGCAGCCTCGAGGATCGGAACAACCGGCAAAAGCGCGCAAGCACACACAACAATGCCCAGGTGCAAACTATGCTGCCCTGATCGATCACCATGAACGGCCAAGATGGAAACAATTTACGCAACTGCACGCAAGCCGATTCAATCGATCCGTGACTTTATCGCCCGCCCCCGCCAAGGTGTCGCTCCCATCAACGGTGACTTTTCGGGACCGGATTGCCTTGCCGGAATCGTCATGTCGGCCATGGATGCCATTGTGTCTACAGACAATAACCATGACATCATCGTGTTCAATCCGGCCGCCGAAAAGATGTTCGGCTACGCGGCGCGCGACATCCTCGGCTGCCCTCTGGCCAAACTGTTGCCCAAGCGCTCGCAGGCAGCGCATGGGCGGCAAATGGATGCTTTCGGCACCTCCGGTTCAACCGCGCGCCGAATGAGGAGTCTCGGCGCACTAGCAGCCTGCCGCGCCGACGGTACCGAGTTCGCAGTCGAAGCATCGATTTCGCAGTTCAGAGTGGGCGCGAGCGTGTGTTACACCGCGATCATCCGCGATGTGACAGAGCGCACGCGCATACTGGCCGATCTGCAAGCCAGCGAAGAGCGCGAACGCATGCATTCGAAGGACTTGCAGAACATCCTGTTCGCGGTGCCGGCCGCCGTCTGCATCGCGCATGATCAGGAACTGACCGAGATCACGGAAAATGCCTTGTACCGGAGCTGGTTTGGTCCGCCCGCCCCGGCGACGGCATCCGCTGCCGACCGCGCGCCTGGCACCATGGAAGGCGGCAGCGGCGCGCTGCCATTGAACCGGCATCCGTTTCGCGCCGCGCTGCAGGAGGCGGCCAATGGCCGCGAAGTGCGCAATTACCAGTTCTCCGACTTGAAGCCGGACGGCACGGTGCGCCACCTGCTCGGCAACGCCATCACCGTGTGGGGCGACGATCTGGCGCCGTCGGGCGCCATCTGTGCATTCGTCGATGTGACTGACCTGAAACACGCCGAATCGAAAGTGCTGCTGGTCACCGCCGGCAGCACGGCAAAGTCGGACTACATCACCCAACTGACGCACGAACTGCGCACACCACTCGGCACCATGCTGGGCTACGCGCAAATGATGGAAATGGCAAAGCCTGCATTGCGTGCCGGCCAGTCGACTGCGCTGCAGCAGATCCTCAAGGCCGGACGACATTTGCGCGCATTGATCAATGAGGTGCAGCAGCTATCCACCATCGATGCACGGGCGCGCCGGATGCCGCCTGGACGCGTCGACATGGACAGCCTGCTGGACGACCTGCGCGCGATGATCACGCCGCTGTTGCTCGAAAAGCGGATCAGTGCGCATTTCAGCGACGCGGGCGGCGTTGCCGTGAATGGCAACCTGCAGCATTGCAAGCAGGTCATGCTCAACCTGCTGTCGAACGCCATCAAATATAACCGGCAAGGCGGGTCAATTTTTGTATCGTGCGAGCCGGTCTAGTCCGACACGGTACGGATCGTCGTGCGCGACACGGGCGAAGGGCTTTACGCGGGGCAGATCGCCAGCCTGTTTCAACCGTTTAACCGGCTGGGCCAGGAATCGGGCAGCGAGGTGGGCACCGGGGTAGGCCTGATCGTGACCAAACGACTGGTCGAATCGATGGGCGGCATGATCGGCGTGGAAAGCCGCCGCGGGCATGGCACTTCGTTTTGGGTACAGATGCCGGTCGCACAGGCGGCCTGACGCAGGCACCGGCTCCTGGCTGCGCTCGTCCCACCCTCCATCGACCGGCGTAAGCGCGCATCCACACAGACGCTGGCACGCGGCCATTCCATCCTTTCCCTGCCCCACCCTCTCATTTTTCAATCACACTCACGCGCCCCTGCCATGCACGGCGCAAGCACCGGAGACTAAAGTGCGCTACAAGACCATCCTCGTTCACCTGCAACTGGGCCAGCCGCATGCGGCGTTGCTGCACCTGGCGGCTTGCCTGGGCGACCGGTTCGACGCCCGCCTGATCGGCGTGGCCGCCTGCGAACCGCTGCAGGCGCTAATCGTCGACGGCTGCGCCAACGGCGTGCTGATCCAGGATGAACTGGACGACTTGCGGCGCGACATGGCAACTGCTGAACGCGCCTTTCATGCAGCGCTGGGCGACCGTGCGGCTGGCGCGTCCTGGCACGCCAGCGGCTTTGGCGCGTCGATTGCCGACTTCGTCGCGCAAGTGGCGCGCGGCGCAGACCTAATCCTGACCGACTCGGCGCCACACGGCCATGCCGATCCACGGCGCAATTTGCAGATTTCTTCTTTGCTGATGCGGGCCGGTCGCCCGCTCCTGATCGCGCCCGCGCCGGCCGGGCCGCTTCTGTTCGCGCATGCGCTGGTGGCCTGGGACGACAGCCGCGAATGCCGCCGTGACGTGTACTGTCAATAGCGGACACTCTTGTTTCAAGCCGCGCGTGATTGTTTGCTGAATTTTTCAGCAAACAACGCTGGCGGAACATTGCCGAGGCGCAAGTGACGCCGCTGGCGGTTATAGAAGCTTTCGATGTATTCCTGTATCGCGGCTTTCGCGTCGGCCCGGGTCGCGTATTCGAGTCGCAATGTCTTCATGACCGCGTACTTGGCAGCAACTCCCGCGCAAAGTACGCTGCCGCTTTTTTTACGATATCACGCCCCATGCGCGTTTCTGCGAGCTCTTTGTGCAGCTTGCTTACCTTGGCCTCAAGCTTCGGCACCGAGCGGCTACCAGGGGCCACCTTGAGTGACGTGCCGCTCTTCGCAGCCGCCACCCAATTGGACAGAGTACCCTTGGGGATGGTCAGCCGCGGGGCCGCGTCTTCCAGCGTCAGGCCCTGCGTTAGGACCAGTTTTACCGCTTCTTCACGAAGTTCCGGTGTAGGTTCTTGAGCGTTTCATAAGTTCTCCAGTTGGTTAAGTTTACCAAACCAGAGTGTCCGAAAAAGTCAGGGTACGTCAGACGGCCAATAAACTGGATAAGGCTGCTGATACATTCACCAGCTAATCAGAAAATCCCGAAACAACGCGAAGTCGGACACAAATCACGCCCGCGTCCTTGGCTGTAGGCCTAACACCACCAAAGTCCGATTATTCGAGGTGGCCTTAAGGTGCCACCCGACGCGGCAGCTTGATGGTAAAAGCGCATCCAACACCCGGAAAGTTTTCGACGCTCAACTCGCCGTCGTTGGCGGTCACATTCTGGCGTGCGATCGACAGCCCCAGTCCCAAGCCGCTTTTGTCACTGCCGCGCTGCGTAAAAGGCGAGAACATGCGTTCGGCGTCACCCGAGGGCAAGCCGCCGCAGTGGTCTTTCACATCGATGAACACGCAATCGCCTACGGCATAGGCGTTAAGCATAACCGTTGTATGCGCATGCGTAAATTTCATGGCGTTGCCTAGAAGGTTGGCAAGTGCGGCGAGCAGCAGCTCACGGTTGCCCTCGATGCCGAGCAGCGGATCGACATGCGGCACCGATAAGGTGCTCCCGCGCACATCTGCATCAAGTTGAGCCGATTCACGCGCTTCGGCGATAAATGCTGCAAGCGAGAACGTCCGGCGGGCGTCGTATGCACCTTTGATGCGCACCTCGTCGAGCGAGGTCGTGATGAGCCGTGCCATCGCTGCATGACTGCGCTTAAGCAGGGCGCCTGTCGCGCCAGTCACTGGCAACAAGCCTGTCTCCATTGCCGTCACTGCCATCGTAGCGACACTGAGTGAATTGCGTAGTTCATGCATAAGAAACCCGAGACGTTCGTTCAGGTCCTCCGACTGCTGTGCGGCGATGGAAACATCGCGCTGGAAGCTGAACTCGGTAACGGCATCGGCAATCGCATTGTCTAGGCAGCGGTTCAGCGTACGAAATTCGTCAACCGAAAAGCCAGCATCACGTTCGACGGCAAGGTCGGTGATGGCTTGGCATAGGTCGCCGTAATCATGCACCACTTGGTCGACGGTGTACCCTAGAGCCAGCAAGGCAGTGCCGTGCGCTGCGGCGCTCACACCCATTTCCGACAACGTCGCACCATAGCCACCGGACGCGCCCGAGATAACCACTCCCGCTTCCGAGCCACCGGTTTGCTCTGCTTCCAGCGTGCGGGTCAGCTGGTCAAGGAACATAGGAATGCCGTTCTTCAGTTGCTGCTCAGTAGCGCCCCGTTTTAGACGCTTGGCCACTTTCGAGATGCAACGGGTGACCAGATCTTCCGCATTGTTTTTGAGAAACTGAAATAGCATGGGAACTCCAGGTAATTGACAGGGTGCCAGATCCACGAGATGGATGAGCTAAAAGTTACACGTGGAAATTATACGCCCGCCGCAATGCGAAAAGGCATCGCTACCAAAACAGATAAATTATCTCAATCCAACAGGATTTTAAACGTGTTTGGAGTACTGTTGCGCCGTTGCGTCAGCCATCACGGGTGACTCGACGCCGCTGCTGGCTTGTTGGATCGAGCAGAACATCAGTGCCGCCCAGAGCCGCAAGGTAAGCGGCCAGCGGCCCCACCTGTACAGCCTGTTTAGCGTTAAGTAAAGTCGGGGAATGGCAGCAGCGAATCAATCTGGCTGTTGGGGCACGTCGGGAGACGTTCCAGTACGATGGCCAGCCAGCGGGCCGGATCAAGGCCGTTGAGCTTGGCGGTAGCGAACAGGCTCTGGATGGTGGCAGCGCGGCGGCCCGCGCGTTCCGAGCCAGTGAACAGTCAGTTCTTTTTGCCGATGGCGATCGGACGGATGGCGTTCTCGACCGGGTTGTTGTCGATCGGCAGGCTGCGCGAGCGGGCGTAACGCTGCAGCGCCGGCCAGCGCTTGAGCGCATGGTCAATTGCCTTGGCCGTGCTGCTGCCGGCCGCCACGGTTCGCTGGTTCATCAAGAGCCAGGCGTGCAGTTCGGCCAGTACGGGTAGCGCAAGTTGCTCGCGTAGCAGCATACGCTGCGGCGGATCCAAGCCGGCGCCTTGTTGTTCGACCGCGTACAGTTTGGCGATGCGTTGCAGGGCC
>JALYUM010000010.1 GCA_030853745.1 Pseudomonadota bacterium
ATCGTCCACCTGGTGCTGGCCAAAATTCCTGGTGCCGAAGGTAAATTGATCCCCGGCGTAAAAGGCATTTCGCTGTTCATCGTGCCGAAATTCGTCCTCGATGCCGCCGGTCAGCCAGGGCAGCGCAACGATGTGGTACTTGCCGGCCTGAACCACAAGATGGGCAACCGCGGCACCACCAATACTTTGCTCAATTTTGGCGAAAGCAAGTTTCAGCCGGACGGCAAATCCGGTGCCATCGGCTACCTGGTGGGAGAGCCCCAGCGCGGCCTGGTGAACATGTTTCACATGATGAACGAGGCGCGCATCGGGGTTGGTCTGGGCGCCGCTGTGCTGGGTGTCACCGGCTATCTGCACGCACTCGACTATGCCCGCAACCGGCCGCAGGGGCGCCACCCCGCCGAAAAAGATCCGGCCAAACCGCCGCTGCCGATCATTGCGCACACCGATGTGCGGCGCATGCTGCTGGCCCAGAAAGCGTATGCGGAAGGCGCGCTGGCCCTGGTGTTGTACTGCGCAAAACTGGTCGACCAGCAACGCACTGGCGCGCCGGCCGAGCAGCAGCACGCCAGCCAGTTGCTCGATTTTTTGACGCCCATCGCCAAATCGTGGCCGTCGCAGTGGTGCGTCGAAGCCAACAGCCTGGCCATCCAGGTACACGGTGGCTACGGCTACACGCGCGATTATCCGGTCGAACAGTTTTACCGCGACAATCGCCTGAACGCCATCCACGAAGGCACGCACGGTATTCACGGACTCGACTTGCTGGGCCGCAAAGCCGGCTTCCAGGACGGCGCGCTGATGCGTGCGGTGGCCAGTGACATCGCGGCAACGGTTGGGCGCGCCGCCGATGTGGCGCTATTGGCGGACCATGCAACAGCGCTGGCAGCTGCATGGTCGCGCATCGAAAACGTCACGCATACGCTCCTGAGCGCAGGTGACCTGAACCTGACGCTGGCCAACGCGTCGCTGTACCTGGAGGCAGTCGGCCACGCCGTACTGGCCTGGATCTGGCTCGAGCAGGCACTGGTGGCCTCCCGGCACCTGGACGATGCACCCGACCCCGACTTTTACCACGGAAAATTGCAGGCCTGCCGCTATTTTTATCAATGGGAACTGCCGAAAATCGACAGCCAGCTGACACTGCTGGCACGCCTCGATACCACCACGCTCGACATGCGCGCGGAATGGTTTTGACCTTCTCTACCACACCCAGGAAAGCAGCAAGATGATCAAGCATATTGTCATGTGGACGTTGAAAGACCACGCCGAAGGTGCCGACCGCGCCACCAATGCCGCCGAAATGAAGCGCCGCCTGGACGCCTGCGCCAGCCTGGTGCCGGGCATGCACGCGTTCGAGGTCAGGCTTGCCGAACCAGGGCTGGAAGCCACCTGCGACGTCATCCTGTACGCCGAGTTTGCCGACCAGGCCGCACTGGCTGCGTACGCCGCCCATCCAACGCACAAAGCCTTGATGCCGTTTTTCAAGGCCGTGCGCGATGGCCGTGAATGCATGGACTACACAGTATAAAAAACCAGTAAAAAAGGAAACAGCATGCGCACCACACAGGAACTATTTTCACTGAAGGGCAAGACTGCGCTGGTGACCGGCGGTTCGCGCGGTCTGGGCCTGCAAATGGCAGAAGCGCTGGGCGAGCAGGGCGCGCGCATCGTGATTTCGTCACGCAAGCAGGCGGAACTCGATGAGGCCGTGGCGCACCTGACCGCGCGCGGCATCGATGTCAGTGCAATCGCTGCCGATCTGTCGCAGGATGCTCAGGTGCAGCCGTTGGTGGAAGAGGCCATGCGGCGCCTCGGTCAGATCGACATCCTGATCAATAACGCTGGCGCCAGCTGGGGTGCGCCAGCCGAGGACTATCCGGCCGACGCCTGGGACAAGGTCATGAACCTGAATATCCGCAGCGTGTTCCTGGTGGCGCAAACCGTCGGCAAACTGTCGATGATTCCGCGCCAGTACGGCCGCATCATCAATATTTCATCGATCGCCGGCCTGTCGGGCAACCGTCCGGGGACCATGCAGACGCTGGCCTACAACACGTCGAAAGGCGCGGTCATCAATTTTACGCGCACGCTGGCCGGCGAATGGGGCCGCCATGGCATCACGGTCAATTCGATCGCGCCGGGTTTCTTTCCGTCGAAGATGACCAGGGGCGTGCTGGCCACGCTTGGCGCCGAGGCGCTGGCCAAAGACGCCCCGCTGAACCGCCTCGGCGACGACGAGGATTTGAAGGGAGCCGTGGTGCTGTTTGCCTCGGATGCAGGCAAGCACATCACCGGCCAGACCCTGGCCATTGATGGCGGCGTATCGGCAGTCTGACCAGGAGATTTACCATGAAAAATTTTGCAGGCAAGGTTGTCGTCATTACCGGCGGCGCAGGCGGACTGGGGCGCGAATTTGCGCAGGTGGCGCACGCGCGCGGGATGAAAATTGTGCTGGCCGATGTCGAGGGCGACACGCTCGAACACACAGCCACCGCCTTGCGCGAGCAGGGCGCCGACGTGCTGTCGATGGTGTGCGATGTGCGCAAGGGGCCGCAGGTACAGGCGCTTGCGGACGCTGCCATGCAACGCTACGGGGCCGTACATCTGGTGTTCAATAATGCCGGCGTCGGTTCGGGCGGCCTGATCTGGGAAAATTCCGAAGCCGACTGGGAGTGGGTGCTGGGCGTGAATTTGTGGGGCGTGATTCACGGCGTGCGCATTTTTACGTCGCTGATGCTGGCGTGCGCGCGGCAAGATCCCGCTTTCGAGGGCCACATCGTCAACACCGCCTCGATGGCAGGCTTGCTGAATGCGCCGACGATGGGTGTCTACAATGTGTCGAAGCATGCCGTGGTGTCGCTGTCGGAAACATTGTTCCACGACTTGCAGCTGGTCGGCGCGCCCATTGGCGCCTCGGTGCTGTGCCCGTATTTTGTGCCGACCGGCATCAGCCAGTCGCACCGCAACCGGCCAGCGGACGTCAGGATGGCGACCCAGCCGACCATCAGCCAGCTGGCCGCGCAGGCGATGACGCAAAAAGCGGTGGAGTCCGGCAAAGTTTCGGCAACGCAGGTGGCCGCGATGACGTTCGATGCAATTGCGAACGGCCAGTTTTATATCTACTCGCATCCCGATGCGCTGGCCGGCGTGGCCGAGCGGATGGACGATATTGTCAACCAGCGCAACCCGGGCGACCCGTACCGCGCCATGCCGCAGATCCGCGACAAGCTGCGCGCCAGGCTGAATCCGGCCCCGGCAGTGGATTAATTACACCGGTTGCAGCAGGCGTTCGACCAGTTCGGGGGCGCTGTCCTCGAACAGTTTTACCACCGTCGAGGTGCGCGTACCGTAGTCGTCGGTTTCGATGCAGACTGCCGACAGCACGCGCTCCATCGCCAGCGTGACGCCGGTCTGGGGCAGGCGCTGGTCGGGCGCGGGCGTGGTATCGGCCAACATCTCGAAAAACGCTTCTTCCGGCGCACCCAGGCACAGCAAGCTCGCAAACTGCGCCTTGGTGCGCAGTACTTTTGGCCACGGATCGTCGAGCAATCCATTCGAGATGCCGTAAATCCCAGGGGGCAGCGGCTGGCCGTTGCGCGGGTCGTCGCCAGCCCGGTTCGAGTACCAGTACAGCGCGGTGCGGTCACCCAGGATCAGGTTGTAGCCGTTGTAGAGTGCGCCGCTGGCGGTCAGCTGGGCCAGATAGTCGGGCGCGGAAAAATCGCTGTTCAGAAAATCGGCCACCAGTGCGCCGCGCGTCGGTGCATCGGTGCGGGTTTCTTGCGGACACCGGATATTCGTCAGTGCGGCAAAGCGCGGCCCGTTGGGGCCTTGGTGGTTCACGCCCATCCAGCTGCCGCCGCCGTGCAGGTCGCGCCCGGCAATCATGTCGGGGTTGCCCGGCCACGGCGCTGCCGGCATGGCCGGGCGGTCGTAGTATTCATCCCGGTTGGCGCAGGCAATGACGGGCACGCCAGGCACAACCTGCCACGCAAAAACGATCAGGCACATGGCGGCATCTCCGTAAATAGTTCGGTGTGGCGATGGCCTGCGATCAGGCCGTCGATGCCGGCAGCGGCCACTGCGGCGGCCAGACGCGCATCGAAGCCGGCATCGATGCCATCATAAATTTCCATCCAGGTTTGCACGCCATTGTCGGATGCGGGCCGGCGCTTCAGGCCGGTGCCGACAAGGCAGTGGGCGGCCAGCGCCGCCTGCATGCGCCGCACCAGGGGCAGCAATTGCGCCGCCCCGGCATCGGCGACCTGGTAGTAGATATACAGCGAGCTATGCAGAGCAACCATCATTAGAGGTCGAGTGCATCAAGTGCATACGGCATGGTCAGGAACGCCAAGCGTGCGCCGGCGGTCGAACCGAGGTGAACTTCCTGGTCGAGCGCCCCGAGCTTGATTTCTACCAGGGCATCGACGCCGCCCGCGCCATTTGGGGCAGCGTTGACAATCATGCCGCACGGCTGCGCCGGGTCGTCGAGCGCAAACAGCTCAGCGCCCGCTGTGGCTGCGGGGTCGGAAATCGTCACCAGTGTGGTGCGACGCTTCAGCTTGCCCAGATATTGGCTGCGTGCGACGATTTCCTGCCCCGGATAACACCCTTTTTTAAAGCTGACGCCACCGACCAGTTCAAGATTGATCATTTGCGGCACAAACTGTTCGAACGTGGCAGGCGTCACCTGGGCGATGCCGGCGTGGATGCTTGATAACTCCCACGCATCGGTGCCGCCCAGCGCCAGCATCTGCTGCAGTGCCGGCATGGCGCTGAGCGCTACATCGGCGGTCGTCAGCCACAAATAGCGCGGCGCACCGAAGGCATCGGCCAGGCGCAGCACCGTGCCGCTGTCGTGTGCCACCGCCGTGTATGGCGCCGGGGGCAGGACGCCAACGTGCGCGCGCAGCGCATCGCTGGCGCGGGCGCCGCCCAGACCAATCACCGCAGCGTGCTGTGCCTGCGCTGTCGCGTCGGTCAACTTTGCCTTGGCGCGCATGACGAACATCGACAGGCGCTTCTGAAATGCAGCTTGCATGGCGCGCGGCAGCAGCAGATAAATGGCGCCTGCTGCGGCAGGATCGGGCGCCGCCTCGCGCCACATCGTCAACGTCGCTTGCAGGCGGCCTTTGGGCGTGCAGTAACCAGCCAGACGGACCGCTCCGACGGTCAGCGTGGCGACATCGTTGGTCAGCTGGCCTTGCAGGAAGGTCGCGGCGTCGTCGCCAGTTGCGGCGATCAGCCCGAGATTGCCGACCGGCGCCACGAAACCTTCCGCCAGTTGCGCTGGCGTGAGCGTGCGGCCGAAGTGCGCGTGCGATGCGCCGGCATCGCTGGCAGACTCCGCCACGCTTGGCGCAGACGCAGCCACGCTTGCCGCACTGACAGCGGCGCTTGGCGCAGTGACAGCCACGCCGGCAGGCGCAACGGCGTCGGCACCAGCGCCCGCAACCTGGACGGCACCGGCGGTGCCGGTGACAGCAGCCGCGGCAATGGCCATCGTCGCCATCGCGCTGGTCGCAAGCGATGCTGCGGGTGGTGCGTCGGGCGCTGCAGGGGCCAGCGTCGAAAGATATTCGCTCCAATTATTCATCATAAGTACGAAATGTTTCCCAGTTAGGCATTATCATTACGGGCTCATTATAGAGTTGTCGCGGCAATCGCGCCGACGACCATTCAAAACCCATTCGACGCATGGCACTGATAAAAAAATTCATATTCGCAAGCGTGGCAGGCGTAGTCGTTGTGGCTGGCGCCTTTTCGTACTGGGCCAAAAATCCCATTACCAGGGGTGGCGCACCGATCGAATTTACGGTGACGACGGGCAGCGGCGTTGGCGCGGCAACCCAGCAGATGGTCGCGGCGGGCGTGCCGGTCAACCCGGTACTGTTCGGCTTGCTGGCCCGGCTGACGCAAAAATCCGGCCGCATCAAGGCTGGTTCGTATGAACTGAAGCCCGATACCACGCCGCGGCGGCTGCTCGACCAACTGGTGCGCGGTGAATTTGCCCAGGAGTCGGTCACCATCATCGAAGGCTGGACGTTCCGCCAGATGCGTCAGGCGCTCGCTGCCAGCACAGCGCTGCGCCACGACAGCGCCGCGCTGTCCGATACCGAGGTCATGGCACGTGTCGCGTCGGACCCGGCGGAATACGCGGCAAAATCGCCCGAGGGCATGTTTTTCCCGGACACATATTTGTTCGCAAAAGGCGCCAGCGACATGCAGATTTTGCGCCAGGCCCACGTGCAATTGATCAGCAAACTGAAAGCCGCGTGGGAAGCGCGGGACGCCAGCCTGCCCTACGAAACACCTTACCAGGCGCTGGTGATGGCCTCGATCGTCGAGAAGGAAACCGGCCAGAAGAGCGAGCGCGCGATGATTGCGGGCGTCTTCGTGAACCGCCTGAAAACCGGCATGCTGCTGCAGACCGACCCTACCGTCATTTACGGCATGGGCGACAAATACGCGGGCAAAATTCGCAAGAAAGACCTGGAAACCGACACCCCGTACAATACCTATACGCGGCCAGGTTTGCCGCCGACGCCGATCTCGTTACCGGGCTTGCAGTCGTTGACCGCTGCACTGGGTCCGGCCAAGACCGATGCGCTGTATTTCGTGTCGCGCAACGACGGCACCAGCAAGTTTTCGGACAACCTCGGCGACCATAACAAGGCAGTCAATCAATATCAGCGAGGCATAGCAGTTCCATGACGGGCAAGTTCATCAGTTTTGAAGGGATCGACGGCGCAGGCAAGTCGACCCACATCGGCTTTGTTGCCGACTATCTGTCCGGCCAGGGCAAGGAAGTGATTTCCTCGCGCGAACCGGGCGGCACGCCGCTGGGCGAAAAGTTGCGCGATTTGTTGTTGCACGAAAAAATGCATCTGGAAACGGAAGCGCTGCTGATGTTTGCCAGCCGGCGCGAACACATCGCGCAGGTCATCGAACCGGCACTGGCGCGCGGTACCTGGGTGTTGTCCGACCGCTTCACCGATGCCAGTTTCGCCTACCAGGGCGGCGGGCGCGGACTCGACCTGGCCAAGATGGACGTGCTGGAAGAATGGGTCCATCCGTTGCTGCAGCCCGACCTGACGCTGCTGTTCGATGTGCCGCTGGAAGTTGCGCGCCTGCGCCTCGACGCCAGCCGCACGCTGGACAAATTCGAACGCGAGCACGCCGAGTTTTTCAACGCCTGCCGCAATGAATATCTGCGCCGGGCGCGCCAGTTCCCACAGCGCATCGCTGTCATCGACTCTACCCAGTCGATCGACGCCACGCGTGACCAGATTGCCGGCGTACTTGAACGTTTGCTGTAACGTGGCAATGTTCATGACGAAAATTTGATGACAGCAATTTATCCTTGGCAGCAAGATGCGTGGCGCCAGTTGCAGGCGCTACGCGTGCGCATGCCGCATGCCATCCTGTTTCACGGCGCCGGTGGCATCGGCAAAGCAGATTTCATCGAGGCTTTTGCCCAGTCGCTGCTGTGCGAAAACGTGCAGGCCGATGGTCATGCGTGCGGTGTCTGCGCGTCGTGCGGCTGGTTCGCCCAGCATAACCACCCGGATTACCGGCGCGTGCGTCCCGAAGCACTCGAGGACGAACCGGCAGCGGACGGCGCCGATGCCGAAGCAGGCGACGGCGAAAAAAAGTCCGGGGCGAAATCGAAAGCACCGTCGAAGGACATCAAGATCGAGCAGATTCGCGCGCTGGCCGATTTCATGAATATTTCCACGCACAGGCAAGGGCTGCGCGTAGTGGTGCTGTACCCGGCCGAGGCGCTGAATACGCCGGCGTCGAATGCACTGCTGAAGACGCTGGAAGAGCCGCCGCCAGGCACCGTATTCCTGCTGGCGTCGAACAGCCTCGAGCGGTTGCTGCCGACCATCCTGTCGCGGTGCCGCAAATTTGCGCTGCCGCTGCCGTCGCACGCCGATGCACTGGCCTGGCTGGAAACGCAGGGCGTGGCCGACGCCGATGGCTGGCTGCGCGAACAGGGCGGGGCGCCGCTGGCGGCCCTGGCGCAATCGCACATCGGGAACCGCGACGAGCTCGATTCCTTGTTGCAGGTACTGGCGCGCCCCACTGTCGAGAGTGCATTGAAGGCTGCCGACAAACTCAGCAAGGGCTCATTGCCGTCACTCGTGGCGTGGCAACAACGGTGGCTCTACGATATCTTCGCCTTGAAACTTTCGGGCACCATCCGCTACTATCCGCGCTACCATGCGGAATTAACGGTGCTCGCAGGAAAGGTTCCGGCGGCAAACCTGTTGCGCGCGATCAAGCATGCGAATGCGCGGCGTGCCGTGGCCGAGCATCCGCTGTCGCCAAAATTGTTCGTAGAAGATATGCTGCTCGACTACACCGAATGCTGTGGCGGCACTGGCCGCCGTGCCGGACCCAACTGAGAGGATTGCAATGAGCGCGACACCGACCGAGCAACTGGCAGCGCAAGCGCCGCGACCGTCGGTTTTATCGCTGGCGATCAAGGAAAAGGCCGCGTTGTATGCCGCGTATATGCCCTTTTTGAAAAACGGCGGCATCTTCGTGCCGACCGCCAAACCGTACAAGATCGGCGACGAAATCTACCTGATCCTGTCACTGATGGATGACCCCAACAAATACCCGATTGCTGGCAAGGTCGCGTGGATCACGCCGACCGGCGCCAACAATAACAAGGCGCAGGGAATCGGTGTGCACTTTCCTGCCGACGAAACCGGCCAGCGCGCCCGCCTGCGCATCGAAGAAATTCTCGGCGCCGCCCTGCGCTCGGCGCGCGCCACCCACACGCTCTGACGCTTTTCAATTTTCCCTCACACTACGCCGATTTATGCCGTCTTTTGTTCACCGCATCGCCCGCCACGACGACCTGCCGATCATCGTCGCTATCTACAACACCACTATTGCTTCGCGTGAAGTGACTGCCGACACCGAGCCAGTGACAGTCGCCTCGCGCGAAGCGTGGTATGCCGAGCACGACCCGGCGCGGCGCCCGCTGTGGGTCATCCACGATGCAAGCGACACGTCCGATGCGCCGGAAGTGATCGGCTGGATGTCGTACTCGAATTTTTATGGCCGCCCGGCTTACTCGGGTACCGCGGAGCTGTCGATTTATCTCGCGGAAGTCTGGCGCGGCAAAGGTCTGGGCCGCTATTGCCTGGAACAGGCGATGGCGTTTGCGCCGCAGATCGCCGTGCATACGCTCCTTGGTTTTATTTTTGGCCACAATGTCCCCAGCCTGGCACTGTTTCGCAAGTACGGCTTCGAGACGTGGGCCAATTTCCCGCGCGTGGCCAACCTGGACGGCATCGAGCGTGACCTGATCATCCTCGGCAAACGCGTGGCATAGCGGTTCGCCACATGCCGCCGTACAATGGCGGCATGTATATCGACTCCCATTGCCACATCAATTTCCCGGACCTGGCCGTCCGCATGCCCGAGATTCTTGCCAAAATGGCCGAGAATCAGGTGACGCACGCGCTGTGCGTCTCGGTCGATCTGCCCGATTTTCCGCAGGTGCTTGCGCTGGCGGAAACCTACCCGCACATTTTTGCATCGGTCGGCGTTCACCCGGATTATGAAGATACGCCGGAACCTTCTGTCGAACAGCTGGTCGAACTGTCACAGCATCCGAAAATCGTCGCCATCGGCGAAACCGGGCTCGACTATTACCGGCTTGAGGGCGACCTCGAATGGCAGCGTGCGCGCTTCCGCAATCACATCCGTGCTTCGCGCATTACCCGCAAGCCATTGATCATTCATACCCGCGCGGCCAGTGCCGATACCATCCGTATCTTGCAGGAAGAGGGTGCCGGCATCGACCAGGGTGGCGTGGCCGGTGTCATGCACTGTTTTACCGAGTCGCTGGAAGTTGCCGAAGCTGCCATTGCAATGGGCTTTTATATTTCCTTCTCCGGCATTGTGACGTTTAAAAGCGCAAAGGATTTGCAGGCCGTGGCGCGCGTGGTGCCACTCGACCGCATGCTGATCGAAACCGATTCGCCTTACCTGGCGCCCGTGCCGTTCCGGGGCCGCACCAATGAACCTGGTTATGTGATGCACGTGGCCGAATACATTGCCACGCTGAAGGGAGTACCGCTGGCAGAGGTGGCGCGCCAGACCAGCGCTAACTTTTTCACGCTGTTTCAGTTCGCCCGGAGTTAAGCAGATGCGTCTCGCTGCCACTTTATTTGCGCTGCTGACCCCGGTCGTGGTGCACGCTACGTCCGCTGATACGACACTGGCTGTGACTTTGGCTGCCACGTCTCCGGCTGCCAGTCCGGCGGCGATTTCGGCTGCCACTACTCCGGCTGCCAGTCCGGCAGCGACTCCGGCCGCCACGTCTCCGGCTGCTGAGGCTGCTGCGCCTGCTGCCGCGGCGCCGGGCAAACCTCCCACCAGCGCCGAGGTTGCGCGCTTTTTTCGCGCGGTGCAGCTCGACGACGCCGGTACAGTGCGCAAGATGCTGGGTACCACCATCAATGTCAACCAGGTCAATCCGGTGGGCGGCGAACCAGGTCTGGTGCAGGCGGTGCGCGAAGGCTCGATGAAAGTGTTTGGCCTGTTGCTGGCGGCACCTGGCGTCAGGCTCGATGCACCGGCGATGAATGGCAACACGGCGCTGATGATGGCAGCCTTCCAGCACAATGGCGCTGCAGTATCGGCGCTGCTGGCGCGCGGTGCGGCAGTCAGTCCGCCCGGCTGGACGGCATTGCACTATGCCGCCGCCGCCGGTGACGATACCATCGCCCGCCAGCTGCTGGACAATCGTGCCGCGCTCGATGCGCTGTCGCCGCCAGCCAGTGTCAAGCTGACGCCGCTGATGATGGCGGCGCGCGAAGGCCACGGCAGCACTGTCCAGTTGTTGCTCGATGCCGGCGCCGATGCGGCGCTGCGCGATAGCGAGGGCTTGAGCGCGCTGCAGATTGCCGAACGCGCGGACAAGCCAATCATCGCTGCAGCAATCAAGCGCCATCTGGACAGCGCTCGCTCCATTTCTATGTAGCAAGCATTGAACTGGAGGGTAAAAGCCCCGGAGTTTCACCGATGGTCGATGGATGCGGCATTCGATAATGTCCCTACGGTAACAGCTTGCATCGCCGTCAAGCCGACCGTACCGACGACTCCATAAGGGAACCCATGCTGAACGAACGCGAAATTGAAAGCTGCTACCTGGGCCAATTCATCCCAGTCCATTACCATCACAATATGCTGATGGACCAGAACCGGATGCACAGCTTCAAGTCTGCAATCCACTACGCCGTGTTCCCCGGGGCCAAGGTGCTGGAACTGGGCGGCGGCACCGGCGTGCTGTCGTTCTTTGCCGCCGACAAGGCAGACAAAGTATATTGCGTCGAATTCAACCCGGACATGGTCCAGGAAGCGCGCCGTTTCCTTGCCATGAATCCGAATGGTGACAAGGTAGAAGTGATTCACGCCGATGCCTTCGATTATCTGCCGCCAGAGCCGGTCGATGTGGTCATCTGCGAAATGATCCACGTTGCCATGCTGCGTGAAAAACAGGTGGAAGTCATCGAATCGTTCAAGCGCCGTTACCTGGCCCGCTTCGGTGGCCCCTTGCCGCGCTTCCTGCCCGAAGCCGTGCTGATGGCGGCGCAACCGCTGGAGCACGAATACGATTTCGAAGGCTTTTTTGCACCCATCGTGCAGTTCCAGGAAACCACGGTCATTTATCCTGGCACGGTGGAACTGGCAGCGCCAGCCGTCTACAGCCTGCTCGACTTCAGCCAGGACACCGACACGGCCATCGCCTGGCAAGGGCAATTCGTCATCGAAAACAGCGGCAAGCTGAATGCCATGCGTTTCATCACGAAGAACATCCTGGCCGTGGTGCCGGAACGCTCCAACACCATCGACTGGCTGAACCACTACATGACGTTACCGCTCGCCAAGCCGATGGATGTGCAGGCCGGCGATGTCATCGACGTCAGTTTCGCCTACCGCGCGGGCGGCTCGATCCCGTCGCTGCAGGCGTCGATCGTGACCGAAAAGGTAGCGCTGCCAGTCATGGCGCTGGCGGGGTCGGTACCGGCATTTGCGTGACTGGCAAATCATGCCCGGCGTCAGCACTTGCTGGCCGGGCGTGGCCGCGTACAATGGCGCCCTGATTTCACTTCACGACAAGCACCATGGAAAACCTCGACCTGCGTTATCTCGTCCAGCAAAACAAACTCTCCGACGCGGCCAGGCCGCCCGTGTTCGCGCGCGTCATGCGCAATAAGGAAGGCGCCTTCGAAGGCGTCTCTTTCATCAAGAACAAGGACAAGGCGACTGTCATGACCGTCGCCGAGGCACAGCAAGTCATCGACTGGGCCACCAGCAAAAAGGCATCGGCCGCCGAGTACGCCACCAAGATCATCTGCGTCGGCCAATAAGCGCTTCCGTCTTTTCATCGGCCTGGATGCGCTTTTTATCGGCGCATGCTGCCGTCTGTCGCACCGCACTGTCTGTCCGGACCGCCACTTGCTAATCTGCACACTTCCCTGACCTTTGCGGAGTGCGGCATGTTTAATTTTCTGATCTGGCTGGTATTGCTGGTCGTGTGCTGGCCGCTGGCGTTGCTGGCCCTGGTGTTGTACCCGGTGGCCTGGCTGATCCTGTTGCCGTTTCGCCTGCTCGGCATTGGCGTCGATGCCGTGTTTGCGCTGCTGCGTGCCATTGTCATGCTGCCGGCACGCATCCTCGGTGGCGCGCCCGGCAGATAGTGTTGGTTGATTAACAGACAGCTTGTGGGGCTTCGCCTATGATGATCAAGACTGCTTTCAATTTTGAAGGCATGCCTTTTTTTAATCATAGGAAACCACACCATGCGCATTGATATCTATCGCCGTGCCGAACATGACGGCAAATTCTCTTACTTGGCTGTCCCGGAAAGCAAAGACATTCCGGAAGAAGCCACCAATACCGATTGGGAAGTGGAGAAGCGCGCATTCGAAGTGCAGGACGGCGCCAACAGTCTGCCAGAATTTTCGATCGAACACCTGAGCGAACAGATCGCTGAAAAAGGCTACGCAGTCACCGCACTGGCAGCGCAGTAATTTGTCCAATGGTGGCCTGGCACCGGCGGTTACGCCGCGGCGCTGCGCCACTGTTTGCCACATGGTTCCCACCGCCGCGCAGCAGGTTCCCCGACGTATCTCGCCGTGCCGCCGCTGCCAACGTCCAGCAGCCCGGTATGCTATGCTTGCAGGTCGAGTTAACCGGTCATGCGCTTCGCCCAGAACGATGGCTGTACAAGGGGGTGTGCATGAAATGGGCTGTCATCGGGTTTTATTTTCTATCGATCTTGCACATCCACTTCCGTGGCAAAGTGCGGCTGCCTTTCGGGCGCCAGTTGTTCGATCACTCCTCCTTCATGGCCCCGATCAATGTGTTCATGCACATGTTTTCACGGGTCCCCAGCACGCCGTATCTTCCGGTGTCCTCGTTTCCCGATCTGCAGCCACTGATCCAGAATTGGCACGTCATCCGGGCCGAAGGCGAAAACCTGCTGGCACTGAAAAAGATCAAGGCGTCCGAAGAGAATAACGACGCCGGTTTCAACTCCTTTTTCAAGACCGGCTGGAAGCGTTTTTATCTGAAATGGTATGACGCCAGCCATCCCTCGGCAGAGAAATTTTGTCCGCAAACCTACGCCATGCTGAAAGGCATTCCCAGCGTCAAGGCAGCGATGTTTGCAGAATTGCCGCCCGGTGCCAAACTCAATCCACACCGCGATCCGTTTGCCGGATCAATGCGTTTTCACCTCGGCCTGGCGACGCCCAACGATGACCGCTGCTTCATCGATGTGGATGGGATCCGGCACAGTTGGCGTGACGGTGAAGGGGTCATTTTCGACGAAACGTATATCCACTGGGCCATCAATGGCAGCGATAGCGACCGCTTGATCCTGTTCTGCGACGTCGAGCGCCCGATGCGCTTTGGCTGGATGTCGTCAATCAATCGCTGGCTGGGCCGGACGATGATGACCGCCGCCGCATCGCCCAACGAAACCGGCGACCAGACCGGCCTCGTCAGCAAGTTGTTCCGCATCTCGTTCGTACTGGGTCAGTACCGTCGCCGCTACAAGGCCTGGAACCGGACCGCCTATAAAGTCACGAAAGTAGCGCTGATCGTTGGCGTAGCTGCGTTAATTTACTGGTTGTAAAACCTTTGGCGGCAGGCAAATAAGCACCGCCGGGTGGGCGGGCGTTGCTGGCGATTTTTACGCGATGTGATGGATGGTTGGCGTCGACCATCAAAACGTCAGTGGCATGCGCACCATCAGTGACACATCCGGCGTGTCGCGGGTCAGGCCGGCGCCCACCGAGACGCTGAGCGTGCGCTTCTGGCTTATACGGTATGAAAAACCCAGCAGCAACGTGCCCAGTTGCGTGCGCACGGAGCCAGGCACTGGCTGGCCGGCCTGGTAGGTGCGGGCAATCGTGCTGTGGTCATACCCCAGACTGAGTGACGCCTTGTCGTTCAGCGCCAATCCCATGCCGAAATTGAAGCCGATGACATCACCCGGCTTGATTTCGCCCAGCGATTCTTTCTCACCACTGAGCACGGTGCGCGCCACGTTGTCGCGCTTGATGTTGTGCAGGTAGCTGAAACTTCCGAAAAACACCGCTGGATCGGAAGGCATCAGCCAGGTAATGCTGGGCTGCAAGGAGTAAAAGCCGGACCCGGTTGGCAGGTCGAGCGGTAACCCGGTTCCGGTGACATTGGTGCCAACGCAACGCGTGTTGCAATCGGTCACGACATCGAACGGGTCGCGTCCGGTGCGCGTTTTGAACCGCAAGCCGCCGACAAAATAGGGCATCTCGATGCCGCCATCATTGATTTGGTAGCGTCCGGCAATTTCAACATCGCCGAGAGCCTTGCCACTGGTTTCAAAAACCCGTTCAACCGCCGAGCCGGTGAAGAGTTCCCGGCTCACGGTTGCGTCGCTGCGATACACATACGGTACTTTAATTTCCAGTTCCAGGCGGTTGGTGATGCCGCGCCGCACGGTAATGCTGGCAGTCGTGCTATTGCGTTTCACTTCGCGCACATCGATCAGGCCGATCAGCAAGGCGGGAATAATGGTGTAGCCGACCAGCGCGATCCGGTTGCTGGATGAATAGCCGAACTGGATCGCCGGCTCGATGACATACTTTCCGCGGGGCGTGAGTACGCCGGGCTGTTCAAAGATTGGCGCCACTTCCGGGGGCCGGCCATCGGTTTGAGGCGCGCGCCCGACGGCATCGCCGGAGGCGGGGGCGCCAGCGGTACCTGCGCCGCGCAAATCACCCAGCGCGCCAGCAGATGCCGTGCCCACCAACATGCCGCCGCCGGCATCAAACAGCGTCTGCCGCGGCAGGGACGGCACGTTCGCCGGCGTCAATGCCGGTGCAAATCCAGGTGCAGATACGGGTGCAGGTGCAAGTGAGGGTGCAAGTGCAAGTCCGGGTGCGGGTGAGGGCGCGGGTGAAGGTGAAGGTGAAGGTGAGGGTGCAAGTGTTAGTGCAGCTGCAGGTGCAGACGCAGCGTGCGCCGCCGTGGCGTCCTCCTGACGCGCGGATGACGCCGCTTTGTCCGCCCGCAGCTGGCGTTCGAGCTGATCCACCCGGCTGCGTTGCTGGGCCAGTTCGGCGCGCATGACTTTCAGCTGCGCGACCAGGTCGTCCATTGTCTGGGCGTGCAGCGGGGCCGCCGCCATTGCCGCAGTTGCCCCGATCATCCCCACCAATACCGCCGAAAATTTCTGCATGAATCGTCCTTGTCAGCACATTTATCGGGAAGTGATCGCGGAATTCAGTGCGTGGTTCAGGCTGGCATTAAAGTTCATGGTCTGCACGACGCCAGCGTTGTTGATGCTGGCGCGCAGCGTCGTCTGGTTGCTGATCAATTGATCGTTGAGGCTGTTCTGGATGATCGTGCCCCCGAGTGCGCCATTGCTCAGGTTGGCCGCGATCTGGCTTTGCTGGCCGTTCTGGATCAGGCGGATGCCTTGTGCTGCATCGGCCGGCAGGCGGGTTTCCCCGCTGGCCAGCTTGCCGACGTCGCCGAACTGCAGTGTGCTTTGTTCGACGATGTTGCCATTGATGCGCACCAGGCGGTCGATACCGAGCGTGACGAGCAGGTTGTCGCCATAGCCAAACCCGCCACGCACGTTGTCCAGCGCGGCGCTGTCGACCGCGTTGGCTGTGACGAAATTATCGCTTTGCTTGTCTGGCGTACTGGCTGCGGCAGCAGTAGCGGCGGCAGCACCGGCAGCACCGGGCAGCAGCAGCATGAAGATCTGAGCAAGCATGGTGATGGCCAGGGCAGGCAATAAAAGCTGACGCATGACATTCCTTTTTTTAAAAGTCACCCGGTCCGAATTTCGGCAATGTCGCCAATTGCTGGCCGCTATTGCTGACGCCCTCGCCAAGCGGTGCACGCGGCGCGGCGCGCCAGTCGTCCATCGCATTGAAAGAGGGTGAACCGGGCGTGTCGTGAATGACAAACAGCATCGTGTTGACCCAGATTTGCGCGAAACGCTCGCGCGCGATCGCGCGCGTACCGCTCGACGGATCACCCAGCAGAATGCGGCCGTCGGCCTCGCCCTTGATCACAACAAAATGGTGGTAGCCTTTTTCATTGATCAGGACGATGGCCGGCAGCCTGGCATCGAACAGCTTTTGCAGGGGCAGTTCAAAACCATCGGCCTTGAAACCACGCGTTGCCAGGTAGCGCTGCATATCGAGCAGCGAAAATCCCTCGCGGCGGATCTTTTGCTGATCGCCGTGCATGAACATTTCCTTGAACAAGGTTTGCTCGTCGACCGGAAACTGGTAGTGATGGGTCAGCAGCGTGGCAAGCGCTGCCGAACCGCAACTGAAATCGTATTGCTGGCGCAGCGTCGCCTTGAAGCGCATCGCTTTCATGCTGGTGACAGGCACGGCGAAGCGCATGCCCCCGGGCACCGCGAGATCGACACTTTGTCCCGCGCACGGCGGACCCAGCGCCAGTGCCACAACAGCCAGCAACAGGCGGCGCTTCATTGGAACTGCAAATTGATGATCATCGCATTCTGGATCAGCACGTTCGCGCCGCTGTTCTGAATGACGGTGGGAATGCCGGACATATTTGCAAACGAACCGGCATCGATACTGTTTGCGCCGGTAACCACATGGTTGGCGATGTTGTCCGTCACGCCGCCATGCAGTTGCATATTGTTGTTGACGGTGTCGGTGCCGCCCCGTTGTGCATCGAGCGTGGCGCTGTCGACACTGGCGCCGAGCACGGGATCGACACTGGCAACTGGTTCAAGTTGGGACGCCGGTTGCGCAGATTCGACCAGCGATGCAGCGATCGGGACGACAAGCTCCGGCACTGGCGCGGCGCCTGCAAAAGAGTGAGACAGCAGGACGCAGACGATCAGGACAGCGAGGCTGGCACGTTCTATCAGGTAGTGGCGAAAACGACGCGATTGCATGGTATCTCCTCATCCGAAAAAAGCTGCTGCGACCACGCGGCCGCAGCAGTGAATGGCCCAAGGACGGGCCTTAACGACCTACCGTCATGTTCGACTGCACATTGACGCTTTGTTGAATCAGCGAGGAGAACCCATTGTTCTGGCTGACAGTCATGATGCCGGCGGCAGACTGGCCGACGTTGGACATGGTGTTCGACATGTCGAAGCTGCCGGCGTTGACGGAGTTGGTGCCGCCAGCCCCACCGGTACCGCCTTCGCCGTTGCCACCCGTGCCCATGGCTGCCGTGTTGCTGCCGCCATCGCCACCGTTACCGGCGGTATTGGTGCCACCAGCGCCACCGGCGCCACCATCACCTGCCGAAGCGTTCCCTGCAGTGGCCGAACCATTGGTCGATGCGCCACTGGTGCCGCTGCCACCAGCTGCGCCGGCAGCACCCGTATTCGACGCCAGGCCCGTCGCACCGCCATTGCCGCCTGCACCGGCAGCCGCGCCAGACCCAGCCGTCGATGTTGCGCTTGCGCCTGCACCGCCGGTCCCGCCGGCACCGGTAGTTCCGGCAGCACCTGCGCCACCGGTGCTCGACAGCGC
>JALYUM010000023.1 GCA_030853745.1 Pseudomonadota bacterium
GATAAATATTGTCCGGACGCGCGCAACCTGTTGCTGATACCGGAATTGCATCACCCGAATCCGGATTACCTCGCGCACGTCTCGCGCCTGATGCAGATTTTCCGTCAGACCGGCCTGCATGTGCGCCTGGGGTCGCTGTCGCCCGAGATTACCCAGCCGACGCCGTTAGCGCTGCCGGATGGGAATATGCTGGTGGTAGAGCCGCTGGTGCGTTCGGCCAACGGTCGCCGCCTGGGACTGGCCGATTTCGATCCGTGCACGATTTTGCTGAACAACGATTTGTCGAGCGGGATTCCTTCGATTCTCGATAATATCCACGAGCAGTCGCTGCTGCCACCGGTACATGCCGGCTGGGCGCTGCGGCGTAAAAGCAACCACTTCGACGCCTACGATGAAGTGGCGAAGAAATTCGGCAAGTTGATCGACGTCGACCCGTGGATGGTCAATCCGCTGCACGCGCGTTGTGGCGAAGTGAACTTCGAGGCCGACAATGGTCTCGAGTGCATGTCCGATAACGTCACGATGCTGCTGGCCAAGATCAAAAAGAAGTACAAGGAATACGGCATGAAGGAGATGAAGCCGTTCGTCATCGTCAAGCCGGACGCCGGTACGCATGGCCGCGGCATCATCACTATTCGGGACGCCAATGAGCTCAAGGATTTGAGCCAGAAACAGCGCGATAAATTGTCGGTCATGAAAGATGGCGTCGCCGTGCACGACGTGATCATCCAGGAGGGGGTGCCAACCGTCGAAACCGTCAACGGTGCCGTGGCCGAGCCGGTGGTGTACATGATCGACCGCTATGTGGTGGGTGGCTTTTACCGCGTCCACGCAGAGAAGGGCATCGACCAGAATTTGAACGCCCCTGGCTCGAGACATATTCCGCTGGCGTTTGCCCAGCAGCACGCGGTGCCGGACATGAAAGCCAAGCCGGGGACGGCGGCGCCAAACCGCTTTTATGTGTATGGCGTGGTGGCACGGCTGGCGCTGCTGGCGGCCAGTCTGGAACTGGAACGGACTGATCCGAATCCTGAGGTTTATTAAGTCCGTCATCCTCGCGAAGGCGGGGACCCATAGCAGATTCGAAGCACCCTCAAGCAGGCGCGTGCAGGGACAGCGACGTTTCTGAGGGCCGATTTCAACGTCGCAATGTTCCTTAGCCAACGTGCTATGGATCCCCGCCTGCGCGGGGAGTCTTGTTTCCGGCTAAAATCAGGCATTCCCCATTCTGGAACAGTCCATGAAAATTGCCTTTCTCGCCGATCCGCTGTCCGGCTTCAAAACCTACAAGGACTCGACCTTCGCCATGATGCGCGAAGCGGCGCGGCGTGGGCACACGGTGTTTGCTTTCGAGCAGCGTCAGATGTTCCTCGAAAATGGTCAGGTTCACGCCGACGTGTCCGAAATCACGCTTACTGGCGATGCCACCGACTGGTACCGCGCCGCACCGGCAGAGTTACACAGCCTCGCCGATTTCGATGCGGTCATCCAGCGCAAGGATCCGCCATTCGACATGGAATATATCTACGGCACGTATCTGCTGGAAATGGCCGAACGCCAGGGCGCGCGCGTGTTCAACAAGCCGTCCGCCATTCGCGATCATAACGAAAAACTCTCCATCGCCCAGTTCAGCAAGTACACGTCGCCGACGCTGGTGTCGTCCGATGCCACGCGTCTGCGCGCTTTCCATGCGCAGCATCAGGATGTGATCTTCAAGCCGCTCGACGGCATGGGCGGCGCCGGCATCTTCCGCGTGAAAGAAGATGGCATGAACCTGGGCGCCGTGATCGAATCGCTGACCGAACTTGAAACCCGCACGATCATGGTGCAGAAGTACATTCCGGAAATCGTCAAAGGCGACAAGCGCATCTTGCTGATCAATGGCAAGCCGGTGCCATTCGCCCTGGCGCGCATCCCGCAAGGCGGCGAAGTGCGCGGCAATCTGGCCGCCGGCGGCATTGGCGTGGCCCAGCCGCTGACCGACCGTGATCGCGAAATTGCCGAAGACCTCGGCCCACAACTGGCCGCACGCGGCTTGTTGCTGGTAGGATTGGATGTAATTGGCAACTGCCTGACCGAAGTCAACGTGACCAGCCCAACCTGTTTCCAGGAAATCACTGACCAGACCGGATTCGATGTCCCGGCCATGTTCATCGATGCCCTGGAGAGTCAGGCTACCGGAAAATAACCATGGTCGGAATTTTGCTGATGACCCATGCACCATTGGGTCAGGCGTTTATTGCCGCCGTGGCCCATGTGTTTCGCGGCCCCACCGAGCGCTTTGAAGCCATCGATGTGACGGCGGACCAGGACACGGCCAGCGTCAATTTGCTGGCCAACCAAGCCATCGTGCGTCTGGATGGCGGGGATGGCGTGCTGGTCATTACCGACATCAAGGGTGGCACGCCATCGAATTGCTGCAATTCGCTGGCGCTGCCGGGCAAGGTAGAAGTCATTGCCGGCATCAGTTTGCCGATGCTGCTGCGTGCCATCACGTACCGGCGCGACACGCTCGATGTGGTGGTAGAAATGGCGCTGGCCGGTGCTCACAATGGCGCTGTGCGGGTGGATAACCGGATTCGGGTCGGGCAGGGCCAGGGCTGAAGACAAGACGATTGAAGTTCTGACGAGCGAGATATTTACCTAAAATGATTCAGCAAGAACTTGAAATTATTAACAAGCTGGGCCTGCATGCGCGCGCCTCTGCCAAATTCACGCAGCTGGCCGCCAAGTTCAAAAGCGAAGTCTGGCTCACGCGGAACGCGCGCCGGATTAACGCCAAGTCGATCATGGGCGTCATGATGCTGGCCGCAGGCAAAGGCGCCAAGGTCACGCTGCAAGCGGACGGCCCTGATGAAGAGGCGTGCGTCGCCGCGCTGACGGCGCTGATCAACGACAAGTTCGGCGAAGGCGAGTAATGCCGGCGCAGTCGAGTTCCAGTCGTTATTCATCAGGACCTTCGATGGCATCTTTCACATTGCACGGTATTCCGGTTTCGCGCGGCATTGCCATTGGCCGCGCGCATTTGCTGACGCCAGCTGCGCTCGACGTCAAACATTACCTGGTCTCGGAGGAGCGCATCGAAGCGGAAGTGGCGCGCCTGCAGCAGGCCTTCGCCGAAGTGCACCGCGGCCTGCAGGCGCTGTGGACCGAACTGCCGCGCGATGCGCCTACCGAACTGGGGGCGTTCATCGATGTCCACGTGTTGATTCTGTCGGACCCGATGGTGGCGGAAGCGCCGCTCGACATCATCCGTTCGCGCCATTACAACGCCGAATGGGCGCTGGTAACGCAGATCGATGAGCTGTCGGCGCAGTTCGACGAAATCGAGGATGCCTACCTGCGCGAGCGCAAGCAGGACATCCAGCAGGTCGCCGAGCGGGTGCTGAAAGTGCTGATGGGGACCGCGCTCACCGTGGCGCCCGCAGCGGTCGATGCCGATGGATTCCAGCCGCAGATGATCGTCGTCGCGCATGACATTTCGCCCGCCGACATGCTGCAGTTCCGCGACCGCTCGTTCATCGGTTTCGTCACCGACGTGGGCGGCCAGAATTCGCACACGGCGATTGTTGCGCGCAGTCTGGATATTCCGGCCGCAGTCGGCATGTCGCAAGCGTCGCGCCTGATCGAGCAGGACGACTGGGTCATCATCGACGGCGATGCCGGCGTGGTGATTGCCAACCCCAGCACGCTGGTGCTGGAGCAGTACCGCCTGCGCCAGGTGCTGCTGCAAAAAGCCCGCAAGCGCCTGCAGAAACTGAAAAAGACGCCAGCCGTCACGCTTGATGGCGTCGCCATCACGCTGCACGCAAATATCGAACTGCCCGACGATTGTCCCGGCGCGCTCGACAACGGCGCCACCGGCGTCGGCCTGTTCCGTTCCGAATTTTTGTTCATGGCGCGCGGCGGCCAGGCGCACCATATCCCGAGCGAGGATGAGCAGTTCGAACAATACAAGCGCGCGTTGGTCAGCATGAAGGGTCGTCCGGTCACCATCCGCACGCTCGACATCGGCGCCGACAAGCCACTCGACCAGACCGAGCACACGGCGCTCAATCCAGCGCTGGGACTGCGCGCAATCCGCTATTGCCTGGCCGAGCCGCAGCTGTTCCTGACGCAGTTGCGCGCCATCCTGCGCGCCTCGGCGTTCGGTACGGTGCGCATTTTGATTCCGATGCTGGCGCACGCGTTTGAAATCGACCAGTCTTTGACCATGATCGCGCAGGCCAAAGCCGAACTGCGCGCGGAACGCATCAAGTTCGATGAAGCCATCGAAGTGGGCGCGATGATTGAAATTCCGGCAGCCGCGCTGGCACTGCCGATGTTCGTCAAGCGGATGGATTTCCTGTCGATCGGCACGAATGACCTGATCCAGTACACGCTGGCGATCGACCGTGTCGATTACGAAGTGGCGCACCTGTACAATCCGCTGCATCCGGCCGTGCTGCAACTGATCTGGATGACCATCGAGGCAGGCCGCAAGGCTGGTATCGAGGTCGCCGTCTGTGGCGAAATGGCGGGTGATGTCAAGCTCACGCGCCTGTTGCTGGGCATGGGCCTGCGCGAATTTTCGATGCATCCGGCCCAGCTGCTGGCCGTCAAACAGGAAATCCTGAGCAGCAATCTGACGATCCTCGCGCCGCGCACCCGCAAGATTCTGCGCACGATGGAACCCGAGGCGATTGCGCTGGCCGTGGAGCAGCTGCAGTCGGTCTGACCTTTTTTCAGCACCTATTTGAACGAGTAACATGGCTTCGACCGGAAACGTCACACCGCAGGCGATGCACTTCGCCGAGCCGCTGCGCCTGCAAAGCGGTGCCCAGCTATCCGACTACACCCTGATGTACGAGACGTACGGCACGCTCGACGCCACCGGCGCGAACGCGGTGCTGGTCTGCCACGCGCTGAATGCGTCGCACCACGTCGCCGGAACCTACGACGGCGACCCGAAAAGCGCAGGCTGGTGGGACAATATGGTAGGACCGGGCAAGCCGCTCGACACCGATCGCTTCTTCGTCATCGGCGTCAATAACCTCGGCTCCTGCTTCGGTTCCACCGGCCCGATGCATACCAATCCCGCGACCGGGAAGCCGTATGGCGCAGCCTTCCCGCTGGTCACGGTGGAAGACTGGGTGGCCGCGCAGGCCCGCCTGGCCGATCGCCTCGGTATTGCGCAATTCGCCGCCGTGATGGGCGGCTCGCTGGGCGGCATGCAGGCGCTTGCGTGGAGCATCATGTACCCGGACCGTTTGCGCCACTGCCTTGTGATCGCATCGACGCCAAAACTATCGGCGCAAAATATCGCGTTCAACGACGTCGCGCGCCAGGCCATATTGACCGACCCGGAATACCATGGCGGCGATTTTTACGAGCATGGTGTGGTGCCCAAAAACGGCCTCAAAGTGGCGCGCATGGTCGGCCACATCACGTACCTGTCGAACGACGACATGGCGGAAAAATTCGGCCGCAAACTGCGCAACGCGGCCGAGACCAATACCTACGCGTTCGACTTCGGGGTCGATTTCGAAATCGAATCGTACCTGCGCTACCAGGGCGATAAATTTTCCGAATATTTTGACGCGAACACGTATTTGTTGATCACCAAGGCGCTCGATTATTTCGATCCGGCCCGTGATTTCAATGGCGATCTGACGCGCGCGCTGGCTTCCACGCAGGCGCAGTTCCTGGTGATCTCGTTCACCACCGACTGGCGTTTTGCGCCGGAGCGCAGCCGCGAAATCGTCGAAGCACTGGTGTCGAACCGACGCCGTGTGACCTATGCTGAGATCGATGCGCCGCACGGGCACGATGCATTTCTGCTGGAAGACGCGCGCTACATGAAGGTGGTGCGTGCCTATTACGATCGCATCTGGCAGGAGGCCGCATGAATTTCGAAGAACTGAGCCGCCTGCGTCCCGACCTGGCATTCATTGCCCACTGGGTGCCAAAAGGCGCGCACGTGCTCGACGTGGGTTGCGGCGATGGCGTCATGCTGCGCCACCTGCAAAGCGACAAGGCGTGCAGCGGTTACGGCATCGAGATCGCTGACGACGAACTGCTGAAAAGTGCGCAACGCGGCATCAATGTGCTGCAGATCGATATGGAAAAAGGCCTCGGCCTGTTTGGCGACGACACATTCGATACGGTGCTGTGTCTGTCGTCCCTGCAGATGATGCAGCACGTCGAAGCGCTGCTGCGCGATATCGTGCGCGTGGGCGTCGAGGTCATTGTCTCGTTCCCGAATTTTGCGTACTGGCCGCACCGCATGGCGCTCGCGCGCGGGCGCATGCCGGTGTCGAAACTGCTCCCGTATCAGTGGTACGACACGCCCAACGTGCGCTACGCCACCATTCTCGATTTCGAAGAACTGGCAACTGAATGCGGCCTCGAAGTGGTCGAACGGGTGGCGCTGGCCGACGGCAAACCGGTGAGTTTTTTGCCCAACCTGCGCGGCAGTCTGGCCGTGTTCCGGCTGCGTAAAAAGAGCCACCGGCTGTAACCGGCAATGGGACGCCAGGCCGAACGCAATGCGCAGCTGGCGCTGCCAATCCGCGATGGCGTGGCGCCCAGCTACCTGTGGGTCAGCACGCCGTTCGCAGGCAGCATGCTGGATTTCCTGACCGTGCGCTTTCCCGACGTGGCGCCGCACGCGTGGCTGGCGCGCATGGCGCGTGGCGATGTTGTCGATGCTGCGGGCGCCAGGCTGGACCCGGACAGCACGGTGAAAAACGGCATGCGCATCTGGTATTACCGCGAGCTGGAAGCGGAGACGCCCATCCCGTTCGACGCGCAGGTGCTGTTTCAGGACGCGCACCTGGTCGTCGTCGACAAGCCGCACTTCCTGCCAGTGATTCCGTCCGGGCGCTTCCTGCAGGAGACCTTGCTGGTGCGCCTGAAAAAGGCGCTGGCGCTGCCGCACCTGGCGCCCATTCACCGGCTCGACCGCGAGACCGCCGGCGTCGTCATCTTCTCGCACAACCCGGAAACACGGGGCGCCTACCAATCGCTGTTCCAGCAGCGCGCGGTGCAGAAGACGTACGAAGCGCTGGCCCCGCCCATGGCCGGTCGCACCTTTCCCTTTACCTACCGCAGCCGCATGGTCGATGGGGCGCAGTTCTTCGTCATGTGCGAGGAGGAAGGTGAGCCAAATTCCGAAACGCTGGTCGAGCTGATTGCGCAGCATGGCGATGTCGCCCACTACCGCCTGCATCCGCACACCGGCCGCAAACATCAGCTGCGCCTGCACATGGCGTCGCTCGGCGCACCGATTCTCAACGATGCGTTCTATCCGGTGGCGCAGCCATGCAAGGGCGACGATTTTTCAGCGCCGCTGCAATTGCTGGCGCGGTCGATCGGGTTTATCGATCCGCTCACTGGCGCAGCGCGCAGTTTTTGCAGCGAGGGTGTGCTCGCGTGGGCAGACGATAAAGGCGCACAAGACACGATGAAGCCGACCCAAAATGATGGCTGATGCAAAAGGCTGAGGTGGCCACGCGTTCATCGCGCTGCGTGACCTGGCGTCAGCCCTTACTTCTCACCCAAAAACGCGACGAGTTCTTCGTACCCGCCGATACGCTGACCGTCGATATAGGTCTGTGGCGTCGTCTGGACGCCTTCGTCCTGCATGAAGGCATCCACTTCGCTTCGGGTCGTCAACTGATGATCCTCGACCTGGTATCCCGCTCCCTTTAATAATTTCAATGACTCGACGCCGAAGGGACACACATGTTCCGGGGTGACCATACGGTGCAGCAACGCTTGTTTCGATTCCATTGACATATTGATCCTTTCACTCTGGGGAGTCGAGATTAAACGTGCAGCAAGGGTCCGGCCGTGCGTGAACGCACGCACGGCGGCAATCACGCCGTGTTCATCGCGTGCGGCGTCAAGGCTGCTCGTGAACCGGACGATACTCGGTGGGAACCCAGCGATAGACATTGTCTTTGCCAGCCTGGATGCGTCCCATGCCCGGGAAGGGCAGATGGGCGCCGGCGACCCACCATCCGCGCGATGCTGCTTGTGACAGAAGCGCGCGCCGGGTCGTCACCGCACCCGGCTGGTCCCAGTCGAATTCGATGGACACTTCCGGATGCGGAAACTGGACTGCCGCGTTGTGGATAATGTCGCCCCACACCAGCAAGTTCTGCCGATCCGATGAAAACAGATAAGCGGTGTGACCTGGCGTATGTCCCGGCGCCGGCACGGCCCTCACGCCCTCGCGCAACGACTGCCCCGGCGTAAAGATGGTGAGCCTGCCGGCCGCGCGGTATGGCGCGACGGCGGCGCGCGACATGTCGAACAGCGCTTGCTTGTCCTTCGACGCGTCTGCCTGCGCCTTCAGACTCAGCCAATAATCGGCGTCCGCCTTTGGCACGAAGACCTGGGCATTCGGGAACGCTGTAATTCCGTTGGGGGTGAGCAGGCCGCCGGCATGATCCGGATGCAGATGGGTCAGCAGGATCGTGTCGATATCCTCTGGCTGGTAACCCGACGACCGCAGGTTCGCCAGCAGGTAGCCGAGATGGTTGCCGAACAGCTTCGCGGTGCCGGTATCGACGAGGATCAGGTGCGCGGCTGTACGCACGAGATAGCCATTCACCGCTGTCTGTAGCGGCGCGCTACGCGCCTGGAAGGCAGACCCCAATGCGGCGTCGATCATCGGCGTGCTGGCGCCCTTCAGCAGTCCGGCATCGATGTCGACATGGCCATCGTACAACGCAGTGACGTCAAATGAACCAAATTGCATACTGAAATAGCCGGGTACCTGCAAAACGGGCTGGGTGGACAGGCCGGCGCCGATGGACGGCGTCACGGTCGCAAACAAGAGGGCGGACAAGGCTGTCCAGCGTGGCAGCCGCCTCCTCAGGAAGGTAGCAAACGCTGTGTTGAAGTCGTACATGATGAATGTTCTCCTATGGTGAAAACACAGCATAGAAGAGAAACTACATCGCCAGTGGCGAATATAATATCTGCTTTAGCGACATATTTTCGTCATTGAAGGGAAGTGGAATGGTCGATCAATTCAGCGGCATTGCCGCATTTGTGGCGGCCGCAGAAGCATCCAGTTTCGCGCTCGCCGCAGAAACGATGGGCTTGTCACGCTCGGCCGTTGGCAAGGCCATTGCCCGCCTCGAGGAACGCCTGGGCGTGCAGCTTTTTCACCGGACCACGCGCAGCCTGCGTCTGACTGACGAAGGCGCCGCCTTTTACGAACGCTGTGCCGGTGCGCTGGCCGACATCAAGGACGCCGAGACAAGTTTTGACGCGGTGACACGGCAACCGGCTGGCCGGGTCCGGATCAGCGTACCGGTCTTGCTGGGACGCCATTGCGTAGCGCCCATCCTTGTCGATCTCGCGGCGGCGCACGTGAAGCTGGAACTTGAAGTGGCGTTCACTGACCGGCCGGTCGATCTGCTGGCCGATGGCTTCGATCTCGTGGTGCGCACCGGCGCATTGAAAAACCAGGACGACCTGAAGGCGCGTAGCCTCGGGACGCAGTCGATGCTGCTATGCGCGGCGCCATCCTACCTGCGCCGTTACGGCATGCCGGCGCGACTCGACGAGATCGCGTCGCATGCGATGCTGGCATATGGCAAGGGCCATCGCATCGTCTCCTGGCGCTTCGACGATCACGGGCAGCGCCGCGAGATCGCGCCGACGGGACGGCTTCGCTTCGATGACCTGGAAGCGATCGCGGATGCTGCGGCCAGCGCCATCGGGCTGGCTTGGCTGCCGTCGTGGCTCGTGGCGGCGCGTCTGCAGTCCGGGCAACTGATCGAAGTGCTGCCAGAATTGCGAGGGGCGGGTTTTGAGGTCCACGCCGTCTGGCCGCCAGGACGCTATCTGCCGATGCGGGTGCGTTTGATCATCGACGCGCTGGTACGGCAAGTGCCGGCCAGGCTCGGTCACGGCCTGGATGGATGAGGGCGGCGCGATGCAGCAAGTCGTTGCGGCACTGGCGCTGGTTGCCAGTGCGGTGGCCGCTTACAGTGCGTAGTCAATGATCAGCGGCGCGTGGTCCGAGAACCGCTCATCCTTGTAGACCGCGACCGTGTGCGCCGTAGCGGCGATGCCCGGGGTGGCGACGTGGTAGTCGATGCGCCAGCCGACGTTCTTCGCGTAAGCCTGGCCGCGATTGCTCCACCAGGTGTACTGTTCCGGGCGCTTGTCGAGGCCGCGGTGCACGTCGACCAGTCCCAGTTCATCGAAAATGCGCGTCATCCAGGCGCGCTCTTCCGGCAAGAAGCCGGAATTTTTCTTGTTGCCCTTGTAATTCTTCAGGTCGATTTCGTTGTGGGCGATATTCCAGTCGCCGCAGATCACCACTTCACGGCCCTCGGCCTGCAACGCCTGCAGGTGCGGCAAAAACGCTTCCATGAAGCGAAACTTTGCCTCCTGGCGTTCCGGCGATGACGAGCCGGACGGGCAGTACACGGAGATGACTGTCAAATTGCCGACATCGGCGCGCGTGTAACGGCCTTCGGCGTCGAATTCGACGCAGCCGAAACCGGTGCTGACTTTGTCGGGTTTTGCACGGCTGTAGACGCCGGTGCCCGAGTAGCCCTTCTTTTCAGCGTAATGAAAGTGACCGTGGTACCCATGCGGCGCCAGGAATTCTTCCACCATGTCGGCTTCCTGGGCTTTCAGTTCCTGCACGCAGATGAAGTCGGCAGACTGTTTTTCCAGCCAGTTGAAAAAGCCTTTTTTATGGGCGGAGCGAATACCGTTCAGGTTGGCGGAGATAATTCTTGGCATGGGCAGGGGACGGAAGGAGACAGGAGGATTAGAATACCGGCACTTATTATTTTTGGAGTGGCCGTGAACAATTTAAGACAGCAGTTTATCGCGTTTTCAGTCTCGACGGGCGTGCTGCGCTTCGGTGAGTTCACCACCAAGGCCGGCCGCCTGTCGCCGTATTTTTTCAACGCTGGCCTGTTCCACCAGGGCGGTACCCTGAAAACACTGGCCGAATTTTATGCCCAGACCCTGCTCGACTCCGGCGTTGCATTCGACATGCTGTTCGGCCCCGCCTACAAGGGCATTACCCTGGCCTCGGCAACAGCGGTGGCGCTGGCTGGCAAAGGCGTGGATACATCGTTTGCCTTCAATCGCAAGGAAGCCAAAGACCATGGAGAAGGCGGCACAATTGTCGGCGCGAAGCTGGCAGGGAAAGTCGTGATTATCGACGATGTGATTTCGGCCGGAACCTCGGTGCGGGAATCGGTAGCGATGATCCGGGCTGCCGGCGCAGAACCGTGTGCAGTATTGATTGCGCTGGACCGCATGGAGAAATCGGGGAAAGATGGCGCTTTGTCCAGCAGTTCGGCGGTGCAGGAAGTGGCGCAGGAGTTTGGCATTCCCGTTATTTCGATCGGGAACCTGGACGATCTGTTTACTTACCTGAACGCCGACCCGGAGCTGGCGCAGCACAAGGAAACCGTGGCGGCGTACCGCACGCGCTACGGCGTTTAAGCAAGCATGGTATGGGGTCGCGGCATGCCGCGACGCCTGCGCGGGAGTGACGGTTTTTGAGCCGTCGCACCGGCGCACGCCGGTGTTCATACACAATCAGAATCAGCCCGCCAGTTTCTGCTTCAACAACTCGGTCAATTGCGCCGGATTGGCTTTGCCTTTCGAGGCCTTCATGGCTTGCCCGATCAGCGCGTTGATTGCCGCTTCTTTCCCCGCGCGATACTGTTCGACCGATTTCTCGTTAGCAGCCAGCACCTGGTCGACAATCGCTTCCAGTGCACCGGAATCGGAAATCTGTTTCAGGCCGAGGCGCTCGATGATGGTATCGGCAATATCTTCCGCCGTCGATTTTTCAAGCCACATCGCCGCAAACACGTCTTTGGCGGCTTTGTTTGAAATGGTGCCATCGGCAATCCGGCGGATCAACAGCGCCAGTTGCGACGCTTCCACCGGCGAATCCGCAATATCGACACCTTCGCGATTGAGCGTCGACGACACATCGCCCATCAGCCAGTTGGCGATCGATTTGGCGTGTTCCTTGCCGGCTTTCGCGATCACCGCTTCAAAGTACGTGGCCAGACCTTGCGACGAGGTGAGAATCAGGCTGTCGTACTCCGGCAGCGCATAGTCGCCGGTAAAACGGGCCCGCATTGCGGCCGGCAGTTCCGGCATGCCGTCGCGCACGCGCGCAATCCAGTCTTCACCGATTACCAATGGCGGCAAATCAGGGTCAGGGAAATAGCGGTAATCCTGCGCGTCTTCCTTCTCGCGCATCAGGACGGTGATTTTTTTATCCGGATCCCACAGACGCGTGGCTTGCTGGACTCTGCCGCCGTCTTCGATCAATTCGATCTGGCGCCGCACTTCGGAATGAATTGCTTCTTCAATAAACCGGAACGAGTTCAGGTTCTTGATTTCGCAGCGGGTGCCGAATTCAGCTTGTCCAACCGGGCGGACCGACACGTTGACGTCGCAGCGGAACGAGCCTTCCTGCATATTGCCGTCGCATACGCCCAGCCACATGACCAGCGAGTGCATCGCGCGCGCATAGGCCACTGCTTCGGCGGCGCTGCGAATTTCCGGCTCGGAGACGATTTCCAGCAATGGCGTGCCGGCGCGGTTCAGATCGATGCCGGTCATGCCGGCGTAATCTTCGTGCAGGGATTTGCCGGCGTCTTCTTCGAGGTGGGCGCGCGTCAGGTTGACGGTTTTGGTTTCCAGCTTGCCGTCTTTTTCAAACGCGAATGTCAGCGAACCGCCAATCACCACCGGATCGGCAAACTGGCTGATCTGATAGCCCTTCGGCAAATCCGGGTAAAAATAATTCTTGCGCGCGAAAATGGATTCGGGTGCGACTTTGCCGCCAACTGCCAGGCCGAACCGAATGGCGCGTTCTACCGCGCCGCGGTTCATCACCGGTAATACGCCTGGCAGCGCCAGATCGACCGGACTCGCTTGTGTATTCGGTTCTGCGCCAAAGGCGATGGCGCTGCCGCTGAAGATTTTCGAATTGGTCGTGAGCTGCACGTGGTTCTCAAGACCGATGACGACTTCCCATTGCATAGTGTTCTCGCTTTTCTTTTAAATGCCGGGTTAAATATTTTCTGGCGTGCGCGCATGCCAGTCAGTCACTTGCTGATATTGGTGCGCGATATTCAGCAACCTCGACTCGGCAAAGTAATTGCCGATGATCTGCAGGCCCACCGGGCGCCTGGCGTTTTTGTCGCCCTGGCCGAAACCGCACGGCACCGACATGCCCGGCAATCCCGCCAGGCTGGTCGACAAGGTAAAAATGTCGGCCAGGTAGTTGGCAACCGGGTCCTTGTTTTTGGCACCCAGATCCCAGGCGACGGTTGGCGCGACCGGCCCCATGATCACATCGCATTTGTCGGCAAACGCGGCCTGGAAATCGTCAGAAATCATGCGCCGGATCTTTTGCGCCTGCACGTAATACGCATCGTAATAGCCGTGGCACAACACGTAAGTGCCCACCAGGATGCGGCGCTGCACTTCGGGACCAAAACCTTCGGCGCGGGACTTCTTGTACATCTCGGCAAGGTTGCTGTATTCGGCGGCACGGTGGCCATAGCGTACCCCGTCAAAACGCGACAGGTTCGACGACGCCTCGGCCGGCGCGATGATGTAGTACACCGGAATCGACAGCGATGTTTTTGGCAGCGAAATATCGACCAGCATGGCGCCCAGCTTCACAAACTCATCCAGCGCGGCGCGCACGGCTTGCTCGACATCGGCCGCCAGGCCTTCGCCAAAATATTCTGTTGGCACGCCAATCCGCAGCCCGGTCAGAGGCTCGTTCAGCTCGCGCGTAAAATCTTCGCGGATATTGCCTTGTTCGGCGGTGAGGCTGGTGGCGTCGCGCGTGTCGAAACCCACCATTTCGCCCAGCAGCATGGCGCAGTCTTCCGCCGTTTGCGCCATCGGGCCGCCCTGGTCGAGCGAGGAGGCGAAGGCAATCATGCCGTAGCGCGACACGCGGCCGTAGGTAGGCTTGATGCCGGTGACGCCGCAAAAGGCGGCCGGCTGGCGGATCGAACCGCCGGTGTCGGTGGCGGTGGCGGCCGGTGCCAGGCGCGCGGCGATCGCGGCAGCGGAGCCGCCCGAGGACCCGCCTGGTACCGCGGTCGTGTCCCACGGATTCAGGACGGCGCCAAACGCCGAGTTCTCATTCGACGAACCCATGGCGAATTCGTCGCAGTTGAGCTTGCCCAGCGTGACCATGCCGGCGGCCGCGAATTTTTCCACGACGGTAGCGTCGAACGGGCTGGTGTAATTGCCCAGCATTTTCGAGCCGGCCGTGGAGCGCAGGCCGCGCGTGACGAAAATATCCTTGTGCGCGATCGGGATGCCGGTCAACGGCCCGGCGCTGTCATCGGCAAACCGCGCATCTGCCGCAGCCGCCTGCGCCAGCGCCATGGCCGGGTCGATGTGCAAAAACGCATTGTGGCGGCTACCCTGTGCACGATCCAGAAAATGCTGGGTCAGTTCCACAGACGTGATTTTTTTCGCGTGCAGCAGTGCGGACAACTCTTTGATGGTCTTGGTATGCATGAGGCTGTTCGATTCGCTAGGTTTATTCAATGACTTTTGGAACCAGGTACAGGCCGTCCTGGGTTTTTGGCGCCGGCGCCTGGTAGTCGTCGCGGTGGTTGGTTTCCGTCACGACGTCTTCGCGCAGGCGCAGCGGCAGCGCACGGATGGTGGCGAGCGGCTGCGACAGCGGCAGCACGCCGGTGGTGTCGATGGCCTGCATCTGTTCGGCCAGGGCAAAGATGCCATTCAGCTCGGTCAGCGCGGTGGCGGCCTGGGCCTCGTCCATCTCGAGCTGGGCCAGATTGGCGATCCGTTTTACATCAGAAAGGGTCAGGGACATGGCTTGGGCGGCGGCTTGATGACGCCGGTTCTGGGTAGATGATAAAGAAAAGGTAAGCGTTCCCGAATAACGGCATGCTTAATCTGATAAAAGCTTGCTAACACCGCTGATCTCACGGTCCAACAGAGGGGAGATTGCGCGGTTTTTCAGCAATTAAGCGGTAAATTATAAGGTAGAATGGCGGGCTAATGCGTTGTCGGCGCTGCAATCGGCGACCGCAGCATGACAAGACCGCGAAGCTGTTCTCCGATAGTCGCGCGGCGAGCGTTCCCCTTTTAATGATGCAGCGCGTTGTTGGCGCGCATTCACGCGCGATTCTTGCGCTTCAGGACATACATGTTTGGTTTTTTACGCAGCTACTTTTCAAATGACCTTGCAATTGACCTTGGCACCGCAAATACCCTGATTTACGTTCGTGGCCTCGGCATTGTTCTCGACGAACCGTCAGTCGTCGCGATCCGCCAGGAAGGCGGCCCGAATGGCAAAAAGACCATTCAGGCAGTCGGCAAGGAAGCCAAGCAGATGCTTGGTAAAGTCCCTGGCAATATCGAAGCGATCCGTCCCATGAAAGACGGCGTAATTGCCGACTTCACCGTCACCGAGCAAATGCTCAAGCAATTCATCCGCATGGTGCACGACTCCAAATTCTTTCGCCCATCGCCGCGCATTATTATCTGCGTACCATGCGGTTCTACCCAGGTCGAGCGCCGCGCCATTCGTGAATCGGCCCTCGGCGCCGGGGCGTCGCATGTGTACCTGATTGAAGAACCGATGGCCGCCGCAATCGGCGCCGGCTTGCCGGTTTCCGACGCCACTGGCTCGATGGTCGTCGACATCGGCGGTGGTACCACCGAGGTGGGCATTATCTCGCTGGGCGGCATGGTTTATAAAGGTTCGGTACGTGTGGGTGGCGACAAATTCGACGAAGCCATCGTCAACTACATCCGCCGCAATTACGGCATGCTGATCGGCGAGCAGACCGCTGAAGCCATCAAAAAGGCCATCGGTTCGGCGTTCCCGGGTTCCGAAGTCAAGGAGATGGAAGTCAAGGGCCGCAATCTGTCCGAAGGCATTCCGCGCTCATTCACCATTTCGTCCAACGAAATTCTGGAAGCGCTGACCGACCCGCTGAACAATATCGTATCGGCTGTGAAGAATGCCCTCGAGCAGACGCCGCCGGAACTGGGCGCCGACATTGCCGAAAAAGGCATGATGCTGACCGGTGGTGGTGCCTTGCTGCGCGACCTCGATCGCCTGTTGATGGAAGAGACCGGCCTGCCGGTGCTCGTGGCCGAAGACCCGCTCACCTGCGTGGTGCGCGGTTCCGGCATGGCGCTCGAGCGCATGGACAAGCTGGGCTCGATCTTTTCCTACGAGTAAACGGTTTGTCACTCAGTAGTAACTGAAGGTAAGCGCACTGGCGCCAGCCGGTACGTGTAGTGAACACTGCGTGCACGCTGCGGGGCGAGTCAGGTCCTGCCTGAAGCCCGCCCATTATTGGAAGTCATGGAATACAGTCCTCCGCCGTTGTTCAAGCAAGGTGCGCCTGCGCGGGTCAAGGTGGTGGTGTTCGCGTTTCTTTCCCTCGCCCTCCTGTTCATCGACGCGCGCTACCACGCGCTGACCAGCGTGCGCCAGGTCGCCGGCACGGTGCTCTATCCGCTTCAGATGATTGCCCTGGTGCCCCGCGACGCGATCGGCAAGATGGGCAGCTATTTTTCTTCGGTGGGGGCCCTGCAAAAGGAAGTGCGCGAGCTGAAAATTCAGCAGGTGGCCACTGCCACGCTGATGCAGCAGGCGCAATTGCAGACTGCTGAAAATGCCCACCTGCGCAAACTGATGGATGCCAAAGTCCACCTGCCGGTGCAATCGATGATGAGCGAAATTCTGTATGACGCGCGCGATTCGTCGACCCGCAAGATCGTGCTCGATCGCGGCACGCAAAGTAACGTGACACTGGGCCTGCCGGTGATCGACAACCTCGGCGTCGTCGGCCAGATCACGCGCGTGTTCCCGTTCACCTCCGAAGTCACGCTGCTGACCGATAAAGAGCAGGCCATCCCCGTGCAGGTGCTGCGCTCCGGCCTGCGTACGGTGGCATATGGCCGCGGCCAGTCCGGCACGCTCGATTTGCGTTTCGTGGCGCCGAATGCCGATATCAAGATTGGCGATGTCCTGATCACGTCCGGCATGGATGGCGTGTATCCGGCCGGTCTGGCGGTGGCCAAGGTCGCGCAGGTGGAAAACGCCGGCGCCGGCGCGTTCGGGCGCGTGATCTGCCAGCCGCTGGCCGGGGTCGACCGCAATCGCCAGTTGCTGATCGTGATGACCCATGTGCCGTTGCCGCCACGTCCAGTGGCCGCCGATCCGGTCAAGCCGTCGGCCGCCGCGCGCCGCAACCTGCCGAAAATGACACCGCTGCCGCTGCCCGTGATCAAGGCGCCTGAAGCGGCGTCAGTACCGGCACCGGCCGTGCCAGCGACCAAACCTGCCGCTGTGAAACCGACTCCATGAATCGTCCTCATTACATCCTGCTGCCGGTCAGCCCGCTGTTCATCACGCTCAGCCTGACCTGCGCTTTCATGCTCAACCTGCTGCCTTGGGGCCGCTGGATCGGCGCGCCCGATTTCGTCGCGCTGGTGCTGGTGTTCTGGGGTATCCACCAACCGCGAAAAGTCGGCATCGGCGTGGCTTTCTCAATGGGCCTCCTGATGGATGTGCACGACGCCACGCTGCTCGGCGAAAATGCACTGGCTTACACGTTGCTGTCGTACTTCGCCATCATGATCCACCGCCGCGTGCTGTGGTTTCCGGTGCTGACCCAGGCGCTGCACGTGTTTCCGCTGCTGCTCATGACCCAGGCCATCCAGGTGCTGGTGCGCTTCGTCGTATCTGGCCGCTTTCCCGGTTTCGTGCAGTTCATCGAAAGCGTGGTGGGCATCATCCTGTGGCCGGCCGTGACCTGGCTGCTGCTGGCGCCGCAGCGCCGCGCCGTCGACCGCGACCATACGCGCCCGATCTGACTGACAGTGACTGAACGCTTTGACTGAAATAAAAGACAACGACCGCGAAATCCACCTGTTCCGCATGCGCATTACCGCGCTGGTGGTGCTGGTGTTCATCTGCTTTTCACTGCTGGCCGCGCGCCTGGTGTGGCTGCAGGTGATCAAGCACAGCCAGTACATGTCGCAGGCCGAAGACAACCGCATCGCCATCGTGCCGATCGTGCCGACGCGCGGGTTGATCGTCGACCGCAATGGTGTGGTTTTGGCGCGCAACTACTCCGCCTACACGCTGGAAATCACGCCGTCGAAGCTTGAAGCGGAACTGGAATCGGTGATCGATGAACTGTCCAAGCTGGTGCTGATCGAGGCCAAGGACCGCAAGCGCTTCAAACGTCTGCTGGAGGAGTCGAAGAATTTTGCCAGCGTCCCGCTGCGCACGCGTCTGACCGACGATGAGGTGGCGCGTTTCACTGCGCACCGTTTCGAATTTCCCGGCGTGGAAGTGCAGGCGCGCCTGTTCCGCCAGTATCCGCTCGGTGAAGTTGCCTCGCACGTGATCGGTTTTATCGGCCGCATCAACCAAAGCGAAGCCAAGCTGCTGGAAGCCTCGGACGATGCTGCCAACTATAACGGCACCGATCACATGGGCAAGGAAGGCGTGGAAAAAAGCTACGAAACCGCGCTGCACGGCACCACCGGCTACGAAGAAGTCGAGCGCACGGCGCGCGGCAGGGCAATCCGCACGCTGTCACGCACGGCCCCGGTCCCGGGCAGCAATCTGATTCTGTCGATCGACATCGAGCTGCAAAAAGTAATCGAAGAAGCGTTTGGCGACTTCCGCGGCGCGCTCGTGGCCATCGAGCCGGAAACCGGCGACGTGCTGGCCTATGTTTCGCGCCCGGGGTTCGATCCGAACCTGTTCGTCGACGGCATCGACAGCCAGAGCTGGAATGAACTGAATACTTCGATCGACAAGCCGCTGCTGAACCGGCCCTTGTCCGGCGCCTACCCGCCTGGCTCGACATTCAAACCGTACATGGCGCTGGCCGCGCTCGAACTGGGCCTGCGCAAGCCGGAATGGGGCTTTCAGGATCCGGGGTTTTTCATGCTGGGCGGGCACCGCTTCAACGACGATAAAAGGGGCGGTCACGGCTACATTAATATGTACAGTTCCATCGTGCAGTCGTGCGATACCTACTACTACATGCTTGGCAATGAGATGGGCATTACCGCCATTCACGACTTCATGAAGCCGTTCGGTTTCGGCCAGCTGACCGGCATCGATCTGCTGCACGAAAAGACCGGTATCCTGCCATCGAAAGAGTGGAAGGCGGCGCGCTTCAAGAAAAATCCGGCCGCCCAAAAATGGGTGGGCGGCGACACCATCAGTATCAGTATCGGTAACGGCTTCAACACCTTCACGCCGCTGCAGATGGCGCACGCCGTGGCCACACTGGCCAACAATGGCGTGTTGATGAAGCCGCACCTGGTCAAGATCATCGAAAACGGCGGCACGCATGCGCGCACGCTGACAGTGGCGACCAGCAGCGGAACGATTCCGCTGAAGCAGGAAAACATCGACATCATCAAACGTGCCATGGTCGGCGTGATCAACGAAGGCACCGGTGCGGCAGCCTTCCGGAATGCCGGCTACACGGTCGGCGGCAAGACCGGTACCGCGCAGGTGGTGGGCCTGAAGGGCGGTAAATACAACCACGCGGCCACGCCCGAGCGGCTGCGCGACAATGCGCTGTTCACCGCGTTTGCACCTGCCGACAAGCCGCGCATCGCGATTGCCGTGGTGGTGGAAAACGGCGGCTTCGGTGGTGTAATCGCCGCGCCGATCGTGCGCAAGGCACTCGATTATTATTTGCTCGGCAAACGGCCGGGCGACAAGGACAAGCCAAAAATGCTCAAGGATGCGCCGGACGGCATCGACCCGGAGGAGGGCGACCATCACGATCCCGCGACTACTGTCGACCAGACCACGGCGGCGTCGGAGTCTGATGCAGCCCCGGTGCCGAAGGGATAAGCCATGCGCATCAATGAACGCCGCTCGCTGAGCCGCCGCCTGAAACCGTATTTTGCCGTGTTCGACTGGCCGCTGTGCATGATACTAGTGCTGCTGCTGTCGACCGGGATTCTGACCTTGTCGTCAGCCGGAGCCGATTTCCCGGGCCGCGTCGAAGGCCAGCTGCGCAATATTTTCGTCGCTTTCATCATCATGTGGATTGCTGCGAACGTGCCGCCGCAAACGCTGCTGCGGCTCGCGGTGCCGGTGTACACGGTCGGCGTCGCGCTGCTGATTGCCGTGTTTTTGTTCGGCATTGTCAAGAAGGGCTCGCGCCGCTGGCTGCATATCGGGATCGATATCCAGCCGTCCGAAATGATGAAGATCGCCATGCCGCTGATGCTGGCCTGGTACTTCCAGAGCCGGGCCGGCCTGATCAAGTGGCAAGCCTTCCTGGTGGCGTCCATCCTGCTCGCCTTCCCGCTCATCCTGATCGCCAAGCAGCCCGACCTCGGCACCACACTGATGGTGGCGGCATCCGGTTTTTACGTGATTTTCCTGGCGGGGCTGTCGTGGAAAATGCTGATCGGCCTCGTGGTTGCGGGTGGCGCCAGCCTGCCGGTGGCGTGGTCGCTGATGCACGATTACCAACGCGACCGCGTGATGACGCTGATCGATCCGACCACCGATCCGCTCGGCAAAGGCTTTCACATCATCCAGTCGACGATTGCCATCGGGTCCGGCGGCATCACCGGCAAGGGCTATATGCAGGGCACCCAGGCGTACCTGGAGTTCATCCCCGAGCGCACCACCGATTTTATTTTTTCGGTGTATTCGGAGGAGTTCGGCCTGGTGGGGAACCTGCTGCTGCTGTTCTTTTATCTGCTGCTGATTGGCCGTGGCCTGATGATTGCGGCCAACGCACCGAACCTCTTTACACGCCTGCTGGCAGGCGCCATCACGATGATTTTCTTTACCTACGCGTTCGTCAATATGGGCATGGTCAGCGGGATCCTGCCGGTGGTCGGCGTGCCATTGCCGTTCATGAGTTACGGCGGGACGGCGCTATTTACGCTCGGCCTCGGGTGCGGGATTTTGATGAGTATTCAGCGTCACCGCAAGCTGGTGCAGACTTGAGCGCAATGGTCAAGCAGGCGCTTGCCTGTGGCTGCATCCTCTGGCTGACCGGTTGCGCCAGTGACGGTCAGCGCATGCATCCCTTGTCATGGCCGCACAAGGGCGCCAACCAGTCTGCGCTGAATCCATCCTTGCCGCCGGCCGGTTCCGGGCGCGGTGGTTATTATCAGGGCGATGGTCCGGGCGCCAATCCGCCACCGAACCTGGACCAGGTGCCGGACGCCGAGTTCAAGGTGGAGCCGTATGCCAGATTCGCCAACCGTCCTTACTCGGTGTTCGGCCAGACCTACACGCCGCTGCTGGGCGAGATACCGTATTCGCAGCAGGGCGTGGCGAGCTGGTATGGCGTCAAGTTTCACGGCCAGAAAACGTCGTCGGGCGAGCTGTACGATATGTACAAGATGACGGCGGCGCGCTTTTCTTCGTCGGTTCCCGTGACAGCCGCCGGGTCTTCAAAGCGCCAGTGTGCCGACAATGGATGGCCGGGCCAGTATGGGCAGACCTCGCCGGCGGCGTTGTCACAGACGGTGATCACGAAATCCATGGCCGGGGCGCCGGGGCCGGCGAATTCCTCCCAGGACTTGGAGCGGAAGTCGGCGGGCTCGAAGCCCAGGGCGCGCAGCAGGGGCGCAGTGTGGGGGTTGATCTGGCCCTTCGGCATGGAGCCGGCGGAGACCGCGTGAAAGCGGCCCTTGCCCAGGCGGTTCATCAGCGC
>JALYUM010000026.1 GCA_030853745.1 Pseudomonadota bacterium
ACCGCGACGCGCGTTACGCCGCCTGTGTCGACGCGCGCCACATCGCCGCCATCGTCTCGCCCGAGCAATTGCTGACGCGCCAGTGCGCGGCTGCCCGGCGCACGCTGCCTGCCATGACGCTGCTGGCCAGCCTGCAGCCGTGGTTCGCCGATCAGTGCCTGGCGGGCGGACCGGCCGGCAGTACCGGCTTCGAGCTGGCCAGCGGCCAGGCAGTGGTGCACCAGACCAGCGACCTCGATCTGCTGCTGCGCCCGGCGCAGCGGTTCAGCGTCGCGACCGCGCAGCGATGGTGCGCATCGTTGCAGGCGCAGGCTGGCGCGGCCGGTTGCCGCATCGACGTCCAGGTGGAGAGCGGTCACGGTGCCTTCGCGCTGGCCGAATACGCCGCGCACCAGCGCGTCCTGCTGCGCACGCCGCACGGCGTGTACCTGACCGGCGATCCATGGTCGCCGTCGCTGTGATGGCGCTCCGGAACAGATCATCCACCTGACACGATACTTTGAGAATATTCGTAGAGTCGTAGCGTTTGCGGTATCATGGTGCGATCATTGATCAACCAGGGGAGGACGTCACGTGAACACCAATGAAGCGCTGCTGGCGTTGACGGCGCTCGGCCACAAGAGCCGGCTGGCCGTCTTCCGGCTCCTCGTGCAAGTCGGCCCGGGCGGCATGCCGGCCACCAAAATTGCCGAGCAACTCGACATCGTCCCGTCATCGCTGTCGTTTCACCTGAAGGAGCTGACGCACGCGGGGCTCATCGATGCGCGCAGCGAAGGCCGGTTCATCCTGTATTCGACCAATGTCGCGGCCATGAACGGCCTGGTCACTTACTTGACCGAAAACTGCTGCGGCGGCACCCCTTGTTTTATGGAGAAACCTGCATGACCGTGACCATTTACCACAACGCCGCGTGCGGCACCTCCCGCAACACGCTGGCGCTGATCCGCAACGCCGGGATCGAACCGGTCGTCGTCGATTACCTGGCAACGCCGCCGGATCGCGACACGCTGGTTGACCTGATTGCCAGATCAGGCCTGCCGGTGCGCGATGTCGTGCGCCAGAAGGAACAGGTGTACGCGGCCTTGCACCTCGACGCGCCGGAAACGAGCGACGACCAGTTGATCGACGCCATGCTGGCCCATCCGATTCTGATCAACCGCCCGCTGGTCGTCGTCGACGGCCACGTGCGCCTGTGCCGGCCGTCCGAAGTCGTGCTGGACATCCTGCCGGCACCGCAGCAGGGCGCGTTCACGAAAGAAGATGGCGAACGTGTCGTCGACGAACAGGGCCGGCGGGTGCCGCATGGATAAGATCGCCGGCCTGCCGAATATTCGCCCCGACCAGTTCGATGTGCCGGATATGGCCAAACTTGCGCAAGTGGGCGACCTCACGCATCCGCCGCGCATTCTGATGTTGTACGGGTCGCTGCGCGAGCGCTCGTTCAGCCGCTTTCTCACCGAGGAAGCGGCGCGCATTCTCGAACAGTTCGGCGCGGAGGTGAAAATATTCGATCCCATGACGCTGCCGATGGCCGGCAGTGTGACGGAGGACCATCCCAAGGTGGTCGAGCTGCGCGACTTGTGCCTGTGGTCCGAAGGCCAGGTCTGGTGCAGCCCGGAGCGCCACGGTACCGTCACGGCGGTGATGAAAAACCAGATCGACTGGATTCCGCTGGAGATGGGCGCGATCCGCCCGAGCCAGGGCCGGACGCTGGCCGTGATGCAGGTGTGCGGCGGCTCGCAGTCGTTCAACGTGGTCAACACGCTGCGCCTGCTGGGGCGCTGGATGCGCATGTTCACGATTCCGAACCAGTCGTCGGTGCCGATGGCGTACAAGGAATTCGACGAGGCCGGCCGCATGCGGCCATCGGGCTATTACGACCGGGTCGTCGATGTCATGGAAGAGCTTTACAAAATGACGTTGCTGCTGCGGGGCCGGACCGATTACCTGACCGACCGGTACAGCGAGCGCAATGCGCGCCAGGTGGAGATCATCTCCGCGCAAGTGGCAAAAATCTAGCCCCTTGCGTGTGCGTTGCGCCGCACCCGGCGCAGGCGCAGCGCGTTGCCGATCACCGAGACGGAACTCAGGCTCATCGCCAGCGCCGCCAGCATCGGCGAGAGCAGCTGGCCCGTGAGCGGATACAGCACGCCGGCGGCCAGCGGGATGCCGAGCGCGTTGTAGACCAGCGCGAAACCCAGGTTCTGGCGCATGTTGCGCACCGTGGCGCCGGCAATCACGCGCGCCCGCACGATGCCGCGCAAGTCGCCGTTCAGCAGCGTGATGTGCGCACTGTTGATGGCGACGTCGGTGCCGGTGCCCATGGCGATGCCGACGTCGGCGCGGGCCAGTGCCGGGGCGTCGTTGATGCCGTCGCCGGCCATTGCCACCACCTTGCCCTGGCGTTGCAATGTTTCGACCAATGCGAGCTTGTCGCCCGGCGTGCATTCGCCGTGGAATTCGTCGATGCCGAGTTTGACCGCGACCGACTGCGCGGTGGTGACGCCGTCGCCGGTGGCCATGATGACGCGCAGGCCGCCCGCCCGCAGGCCCTCCAGGGCCGCGCGCGGGCAGGGTTTGAGCGGATCGGACAAGGCCACCAGTCCGGCCAGTGATCCATTCGACGCGAGGTACATGACGCTCGCGCCCTGCAGTCGCAAGGCCTCGGCGGCGCCGGCCAGGCTGTGCCAATCGACGCCATCCTGGTCCATCAGGGCCGTGCTGCCCAGCGCGATCCGGCTGCCGTCGATGACGCCACGCACCCCGATGCCGCTGGCGGACTCGAACGAAGCGGGAGCATGCAACGTCAGCTGGCGCCGCTGCGCCTCGCTGACAATCGCCTGCGCGAACGGATGCTCGCTGCCCTGGTCGATGCTGGCGGCGGCCTGCAGCACCGCATCGTCCGTGAAGCCGGGCGCCGCCGTCACGCCGAGGAACGCAGGTTTGCCCCTGGTGAGCGTGCCGGTCTTGTCGATGATGAGCGTGTCGACCTTGTTCAGCGCTTCGATGGCCGACGCGTCGCGGAACAATACGCCCAGCGTCGCCGCGCGGCCGGTTGCCGTCATGATCGACATGGGCGTGGCCAGGCCCAGCGCGCAGGGACACGCGATGATCAAGACGGCAACGCCATTGAGCAGACCATACAGCCAGCCCGGGTCGGGGCCAACCAGTCCCCAGACCACGAACGTCGCAACCGCAATGGCCACGACTGCCACCACGAACCAGACGGCGACGCGGTCGGCCAGGCGCTGCATCGGTGCGCGCGAACGCTGCGCCTGGCCGACCATTTGCACGATCTGCGCCAGCACGGTGGCGCTGCCGATTTTTTCGGCCCGCATCAAGAGGCTGCCGCTGCCGTTCATCGTGGCGCCGATCAGGCGGTCGGCGGGGCGCTTCGTTGCCGGCAGCGGTTCGCCGGTCAGCATCGCTTCGTCCACGCTGCTTTCGCCCTCGGCCACGACGCCGTCGACCGGGATGCTTTCGCCAGGCCGCACGCGCAGCATGTCACCCACTGCCACGCGGGCCAGCGGGATATCTTCTTCGACGCCGTCAGGCCGCACGCGGCGCGCCGTTTTCGGCGCCAGGTTGATCAGCGCGCGGATCGCGCTCGACGTATGCGCCCGCGCACGCAATTCCAGCAGCTGGCCGAGGAGCGTCAGCGACACGATCACGGCGGCCGATTCGAAATACACGGCGACGCTGCCGCCGCTCTGAAACGCCGCCGGGAACCATGACGGCGCAGCCGTCGCCACCAGGCTGTAGCCGAAGGCGGCCAGCACGCCCGTGCCGGTCAGCGTCCACATGTTCGGGTGCCGCGTCGCCAGCGATTTGGCCCAGCGCGTGAGCAGCGGCCAGCCGGCCCACAGGACCACCGGCGCAGAGAGCGCACACTCGATCCAGTCCTGTCGCGGCAGCTCGCCGTGGAACACCATGTGACCGAACATCGCCAGCGCGAACACCAGCACGGTGCACGGCAGCGTCCAGTAAAAGCGCCGGGTGAAATCGGACAGTTCCGGGTTGGCCGTTTCTTCTGCCGCCGGCATGACCGGTTCGAGCGCCATGCCGCACAGGGGACAGCTGCCCGGCGCGCTGGTGCGCACCTGCGGATGCATGGGACAGGTATAGACGGTCGAGGCGGCTTGCATGGCCTGGTCAGTGCGACAGCATGACAGCGATCTGCTGCTGCGCGACGAGAGCGCGCGTGACGCCGCCGAGCGCCCACTCGCGCAGGCGGCTGTGCCCATAGGCGCCAGCCACGATCAGGTCGCATGCATGGTCGACCGCGATGGCGCCCAGCCGGGGCGGGCCGCCCGCTGCCGGCAGCATCAGCGATTGCGCGCCGACGCCGTGCGAGCGCAGCCAAGCCACCACGCCATGCAGTTGTTCGAACACGGCCGCGTGTTCATCGTCCGTCGCGACCTGCACCACGCTGACCCGCTCCGCGTCGCGCAGCATGGGCAGCGCATCGGTCACCGCGCGCCGGCATTCGCGGCTGTCGTCCCAGGCCACCAGCGCGTGCGCGAACGGGGGGGACCGGCCGACGCGGGCGCGATCAGGACCGGGCGTCCGGCGCGCATCAGCAGTTCGGACATTTGCAGCTGACGCTGTGCATTGAACTGCCCGCCCGGTGCCGAATCGGTCAGGATCAGGTCCGCGCCGCGCGCCACCTGGGCGACATAGTCGGCAATCGACAGGCAGTTGCTGCTGGACTACCAGGTGACGCCGGGTGAACGCCGCCCCAGCGCCGCGTGGAAGGCGCGTTCGGCGACCGCCATTTCGCGGCGCAGTTCGTCCAGTTCATCTTCGATCAGGAGGCCGTTGGCACAACCCTCGGCAATGAGCGCCTGCATCGGCTGGCTGGCGGCGACGCCCACCAGATGCGCATTGAACCGGTCGCCAAGCCTGGCGGCCAGGTGCAGCAATGCCGCATGCGGATGGCCCAATTGCAGGTGTACCAGGATGGTTTTGTAGCTCACGTCGTTCTCCGTTGTTGCGTCCTGGCTGGCATGAACGCGTTAATGTAGCGGCCAGCATGCGCCTGCCGCGCAACGGCATCTGTGTGGTTCCACTCTTAGAACCGGGGCGGCCGCTGGTAAGGTGGGCATTGACTCGCATTTCCATCCATCCCTTACCAGAACCGATGCCTGTGGTTTTTTCCAGCAGCGTCAAAGGAGAAATCCCGTGCACCTTTTATTTCGCGGCTTGTTCGTGCTTGCCTTCGGCCTGGCCGGCTGCGCGCAGCTGGAACAGGGCGGCGCCATGCTGTCCGCGCCGGCGCCGCAGCAATATCCGGCGGACGCCGGCGCCACGGCCGGACCGGCTGCCGCCAGCATTGGCTGGCACGACTATTACGTCGATCCCCGCC
>JALYUM010000027.1 GCA_030853745.1 Pseudomonadota bacterium
GTCAAACAGGTGCACCTCAATCCAGATGTATCGATCAACGAAACAACGGCACCGGCATCAAATGCGCCGCTGTTTAAAAGAGCGGCTTAATGGCTACTAACGCGACAACTAGCTTGACAACTATCGCTGCCCGTGTGTGACCCCCTGCCCGTGTGCTGCCTTTGCCGACGCCCGACTGGCCACTCCACTCAGCGCTGTACTGGGTCAGCCAGCGCCGAAGGGCGGTCTGCCCGATGTCCATGCTTTCACTGACGTTCTGGACGCTTGGACCCTGCTCTCCGATCATCCGAACCACTTCCAGCTTCTGGCTGGGATCGAATGTTTTCCGCTTTTTTGTTGCCATGTATTACTCCTCAAGTGGTGCATTTCCCACCTATTGAGGTGTCCGAACAAATTAGACCACGGCAACTATCTGTCGAGGGAGCTTCACAAACCGCCATTTCCGCCGTGCTGGAGCAGATTCGAAGAGAACGCAGCGTCGAGATGGAAAATCTGTTGTACGACATCGGCGTGGAGATCGCCTGGAGGTGTCTTGACGCTGGACTCAAAAAAAGATGCGTTGATTGAAGCGATGTCGGATGCAAGGACAATGGAGCGTCGATGGCAATAGGAAATTTGGCATGTCCACATTTCCACATTTCCAGCGAATGGGAAAATGACGTACCGCAACCTCGATTAAACCTTGGTTTATACATGGCCGCGCAGCGCGTTCAGCCTGCGTACGCGCGCGTGGCGTGCGTGACCAACGTCCAGGCGCAGCAGGATGCCAATCGCCAGCGCAGCGCCGAGTACGGGGACGCCGCACGCCAGCAGGCGCAGGGCCGTCACGACATCCGGCAGCTGGACCGCACCCGGCACGTAACCGAGCTGCCCGATCGTCCAGCCGATCGTCGCCAGCGCCGCCGCACCGCTGGCCTTGAGCAATACAAGGGTGGCCGCGAAAGCCACTGTCTCGCGCCGCTCGCGGTGGCGAAATTCCGCGAAGTCGACAATGTCCGCCAATATCCCCCACGGCAGCATGAACACGCCGGACAGGCCGATGCCGGCCAGCGCCGTGCAGGCAAGCAGCGCGGCGCGGTGGCTGCCCGCAGCGGCGAACAGCACGATGCCAAGCGCCGCGATGCCGTGGCTAAACGCCAGCAGCGTGGTTTTGTCACGGTAGCGCACGAGCGCGAGCCACAGCGTGGCGCCGGCGAGCTGGCTCAGCGCCAGTGTCAGCAACACGCGGCCCGCGAAGGCGGCGTCGTGCAGGAAGTAGGTGCATAGGTACAGCATCGTCTTGCCGAACATCGGCAGCGCAAAGCCAGTGAGCACGGCGATTGCGGCGAAGGCGCCAAACAGCCGATCGGGCTTTGGCAGCAGGCCCGTGCCGCTGTGCGCGCTCCCGGAACGTGATCGGCAAGCCGCTTGCGCAGACCACGCTGCAAGCAGCAGTGTCGCGCAAAACAGCACGCCGGCGCCGGCGCCCAGCCACGCCAGCCGCGTTGGTGTGTCCAGTCCGCCTGCAACGTTCATCGACGGCGCAATCACGGTGGCGACAACAATGCCGGCCGTGGCGCTGAACACGCTACGGTAGCCGGACGCGCGTCCGCGCGCGTGGCTGTCGGATGTCACGCGCGCCAGCAGGCTGTTGTGGGGTACGTCGATGAGCGAAAACGTGCAACGTACTGTCAACAGCAGAGCGGCGACGAGGACGAATGCACGCACGTTCAGCAGCGGCAGTGCATACAGCGTGGCAAACGCGCAAGCGCACGGCAGCACGCACAACGCGATCAGGCGCGGATAGCCTGTGCCGCGCCGCGCAGCGTGGGCCGCAATCCAGCCGGCGCCAAGGTCGAACACCAAGTCGCCCGCGAACATCACCAGCATCAGCACGCTGGCCTGGCGGGCTGGCATGCCAAGGATGTCAGTGAGCAGGAACAACAGCGTGACGTCGATGCTGCCCAGGATGATCGCCTTGCCGAAGTTGCCGGACGCATAACCGATGACGTGGCGGTCGTCTTTCAGCAGTGCGGTGCGGGGAGCGGGAGCGGACATCGCACCGAGCATACGCGGATACCATGACAGCCTGATGTCATGGCACCAGAGCGCTAGCGGAACACGAGCACGGTCGCCGCGTGGATCGGCAGCAGCGCGGCGCCCAGCGCGACGGCGCTGCCGCCCAGCGTCGACACTCGCACCTGTCCGCGTGCACGCAAGCCCGGCCAGTGCAGGGGCAGCGCATTGAGCCGTGCGGCCAGGCGCGCGACCACCGCGGCCGGCAGCGGACTGGAAAACACAATGTCGTCCGGATCAAACCAGGCAATAGCGCTGTTCACCAGCGCTTCCAGCTGGACGGCGGCGCGGTCCAGCCAGGCGTCGATGACGTCCTCGAAGCCGATTGTCAGCGCATCGAAGCGGGCCACCGATTCGATGGGGCATCCGGCCGTGCGCAGCATCGCCAGAAGGTCCATCGTGCTGGGACGTGGCAGCTCGCCCGGATACAGCACCCCGATTTCCCCGGCGCCGCCAAACTCGCCTTTCACCAAACGCCCATTCTCGATCACGCCGGCGCCGATGCCGTAGCCAAGCAGAATCACCACGACAGTCGATGCCTTGCCGATCTTTCCGTTCAGGTAATACTCAGCCAGCGCCGCGGTCTTGGCGTCGTTTTCCAGCATTACCGGCATGCCGAGCGCGTCGTCGAGTATCTGGCGCAGCGGGACGTCGCGCCAGCCTGGCAGTTCCTTCACCGTGTGCCAGCGCTCGCCCGCGCGCGTCGTGGGCGGCCCCGGCACACCGACGCCGATCCCGAGAAAGCGTCTGCCGAGCAGCCGGTGGCGCACGCACAACTCGTTGATCCGGCCCTCCAGGATGGCCGCGAATTCGAGCGGACCGGGTGCGCCCACCTGCTCGCTGGCCAGCGCGATGACGCCGCCCGCGAAATCGACGAGGGCGATCTCAAGAACGCCCTTGTGCACCGTTGCGCCTGCGGCAAATCCGCCAGCGGCCGCAATGCCGAGGGGGATGGTGGGCCGGCCGCGCATGGGTACGTCCACCATCCGCCGTTCCTCGACCAGGCCAAGGCTGATCAGGTTATGCGAGAGCTTCGTGAGGGCCGAGTTGGACACTTGCAGTGCCAGGGCCAGCTCCGTGCGCGGCAGCGGGCCAGTCGTGCGCAAGTGCCAGAGCAGGCGCTTTTCCTCGGCCAGCAGGTGAAGTCGCGCAGTTTGCATGGATTGATCCTGTAAAGATGATAATTCGATTTATTTTACAAGTAATAAATAAAGCTGTCACATTCGGTCCGTAAGCTCCGCCTGCCATCAAATTTACCCACCAGGAGTTACGCATGAACAGGAACAAGACATCGCTTGCGGTGCACTACGCGCTCGCCACTTTGGCGGCGCTGGCCGTGCCGGCTTCCGCGCAGAATGCGCAAAATGGCCAGCCGGATGCCGAAGCGGCAGATGCGCAAGTCGTTGTCGTTACCGGCTCAGCGCGCCCACAGCGCCGCTTCGATGTGTCGTACGCTGTCAATTCGCTGTCGCAAGCTGACATCCAGAAGCTGGCGCCGCAGAACATGGCCGACTTGCTCGGCAAAATGCCCGGCATCCAGGTCGAGGCGACTGGCGGTGAAGTGCAGAACGTCACACGTGTGCGTGGCATTCCGACTGACGATGGCTATGCGCTGTTCCAGCAGGACGGCCTGCCTTTGATGACGGAAATTAATGGCTTCTACTTCCGCGGCGACAGCATGAACCGCTACGACCTGATGACGAAGACAATTGAAATCGTGCGTGGCGGCCCAGCGTCGATTTACGCGAGCCAGGCCGCTGCCATTGTCAACAGCACAACCGTTACTGGCACAGACACGAACAAAGGCAAGGCCCAGGTCACAGTCGGCACGACGGGCCTGAAGCGCCTCGACATGGTCCAGTCCGGCAAGATCGACGACAAGACGTTTTACGCGATCGGCGGCTTCGTGCGCGAGGACGACGGCCACCGCGACAACGGTTTCCCGAACGACCGCGGCGGCCAGCTCCGCGCCAATATCAAGCGCGTAACCGACGCCGGTACGTGGAAGCTCAGCGCCAACTATCTGAACGACCACAACGTCTTCTACCTGCCGATTCCCGTTGCCGACCCGCGCAACCCGGGCGTGTCGCTCGATCGTTACATCGATTATTTCAAGGGCACGATGAATTCGCCCTCGCTGCGCGACGTGCCGCAAAAATACCTGGATGGCGCCGGCGCGCTGCACACCGATCGGCGCGACCTGGCCAATGGCCGTCACCTCGAATTCGGCAACATCGGCCTGCAGTTCGAGGGCGAACTGGGTGCGTGGCTGCTGTCGGCAAAAGGCGGCATCACCAAGGGCAAGCTGAACTTCGACGCGTTTTATTCGACCTCGAATCCAGCCGATGCAAAGACGTTCTCAACCAGCTACCTCGCCGCCGCAAAGACTGCTTTCGGCGCGGTCGACCACCTGGGGTATGCCTACGCCGGCACTAACGGCAGCCAGGCCTACGACCCGGCCACGGCTTCGGGCCTGGTCATGCAGGGTCAGTACCGTGCGTTGGGCGCCGACTTCCATTCGAACCAGGCCGACCTCAACATTACGCGTACCTTCGCCACCGCCGTGGGCACGCACGACGTCAAGCTGGGCTTTTACGGCAGTACCTACGGCACCGGAAGCAAGTCGGTCTACAACGACATGCTGATCGGGGTCACCGGTCAGCCGCGCACCCTCGACCTGGTCGCGTACGGCGCAGGCGGCGCCGTGCTCGGCGCGGTCACCGACAACGGTGTGCTGCGCTACACAACGACATTGAACCAGGGCGACGTCGACGCGCGCATGGCCGCGTTCTACCTGAATGACACGTGGGCCGTGACCGACCGCCTGCGTCTCGACGCCGGCGTGCGCGCCGAGCGTTACCACTACGACGGCTACGCGCTGCTGACGAAGCAGGCAAATCTGGGCGATACTGCCACGCTGGCAGACGACACGACGCGCGCGTTTACCGGCCAGCGCCAGTCACATGTTTATGCTCCGCACACGCGCAACTGGACGCTGGGCGCCAACTACGATTTCACGCCGACGCTGGGCGGCTATGTCCGTGCGTCGCACCTGGAAGTTCCGCCGACCATGACCGTGGCGTCTTCGGTCGATCCGCTGGTGCTGACCACCAAGGCGAATCAGTATGAAGCCGGGTTCAAGACCACGTTCGGCCGGTCCTATCTTTACGTGACCGGCTTTTACACCCAGTTCAATCCATTGAACGCATCGTTTGCCGCTTTCAATCCCGCGACCGGCCGCAACGACCAGACCGTCCCGTTCTACGGCAAGGCCGTCGTCCGTGGTGCGGAAATGGACGGGGCCTGGTACCTCACCAACCGTTTTGTACTGAACGCCTCGCTGACGCTGCAGGACCCGCAATACCGCAGCTTTACCAGCGCCACCGGCGCCGACCCGTCGCAGGTTGTGGGCAATCAGATCATCCGCGAACCAAAGGTGTTCGGCAACCTGCGTCCGAGCTACGGCTTCAGCCTGGCTGGCAACCAGGTCGACGTATTCGGCACCTACGCCTATACGGGCAAACGGTATGTCGACTTCTTCATGGCGACAGAGCTGCCGGCCTATCATTCGCTCGGCGCCGGCATCACGGTAACGCGCAGGGACTGGCAATTCCAGCTCACCGGAGACAACCTGACCAACGCCGCCGGCCTTACCGAGGGCAATACGCGCACCGACACTCTGGCCGGCCAGGGCAGCAGCGTGGCAATCTACGGCCGGCCGGTGTTCGGCCGCAGCGCGCGCTTCTCGATCAGCAAGGCATGGTGAGCAACATGATCAAACGCTTGCTACTTGCGGCCACATGCATGGCGGCGCTCCCCCTGCACGCCGCGCCAGCACCCGACCAGCACTGGTCGCTGATGGCCGCACGCCTGTTCCCGCTGGTGAACAGTGTCCGGCACGGTACCGGCGCGGTGCCGGCACCGCTCGCGGCAGTGCTGCAAAACCGCCGCAAACGCATTGACGCCTGCCAGTTGGCGCCCAAGTGTTTATTCCTGGCCGCCACCTGGAACGATGCCGAGATGGAGGCCGTGGTGGCCGCCATTCCGCCATCCGCCCCAGGGCAATACGTCGCCGACGATGGCGTCCGGGCGCAGGTGGTGCGCGAATTGCGCGGCCTGAACGCCGTGCTGCAAACCTACGGCTTCGGCACCGGCGCGCGCTACCCGCTGATCGACGGCCCCGTCGAGCTCCCCGGCAGCGCCGAATTCAAGGCGCTGGTGGCAGACGCCATCTGGCTGTCCGACGTCGGCAAGGACGATGCGGCCGTGGGGCTCGACCCGAGCATCGCGCTGGCCCTCGCCCTGATCGACGTCAGCGCGCGCGACGACGCCGTGGCGTTCGAGCCACTCGACACCGCTTATAACGCCGCGCCGTTCGCACTGGCGCGAAAAACCGATTGGACAAGCTACCGCTACACGGCCATCATCATTCCGGGCGTGGGCCCTGAAACTCCCGGCATTGCGCTGAGCGCGCGCGGCAAGCTGCACCTGCAACTGGCCGCGCGCCGCTTCGCGCAAGGCGACGTGGCATTCATCATTACCAGCGGCGCGGCGGTACACCCGAAAGGATCGCACTTCGTCGAAGCGGTCGAAATGCGCAAAGCGTTGATCGAGCGCTTTCGCATTCCCGCCGACCGCATCGTGATCGAACCGTACGCGCGCCACACGTCCACCAACCTGCGCAACGCAACCAGGCGCCTGGCCGCGATGGGCGCGCCACTCGACAAGCCGACACTGATCGTGGCCAACGCCGACCAGAGCCGCTACATCACCAGTCCCGAATTCGCGGCGCGTAATCCTGCGGAGCTGGGTTACGATCCGGGCATCATCGGCACGCGCCGGTCGCCATATGAAGTGGAGTTTGTTCCATCACGCCGTTCGCTGCGTGTGGATCCATGGGATCCCCTGGACCCCTGAACGAAGTGGCCGCTTGCCGACGCCACGCTGCTCGCTGACGTCTTCGCCGATCTTGACCACCTCGGCGCCGCATTGACCAAACTGGCATGATGCCAGTTCGCGGCAGTGCTCGATGCGTGGTAATTCCGGCGGCAACGGCTGACGGCCTGCACGTTTGCGCGGGCGCTTCGCTTGCACCCGGCTCTCGAGTTCTTCCTCGACGGCGGCCAAATCGATAGCAACCGTTTCCTCGAACAGTATGCACTGCTCACCAGCGAGCGCTTCACTGGCCTTGCGAAAGCGCACGCGCTAGTAATAAACCAGCTCGAACGTCAGCGCCTTGGTCTTGAAATCACTCTCGACAATGGCCACATCCAGGCGCACCAGCTTGTGCTCTGCGTCCACTATCTTGGCCTGTTGCTGCGCGAACAACGCCTGCTCCTGCACCAGCAGGGCTATGTCGATGTCGATGTCGATGCAGCAAGTTCGTTGAACAGGTCCATAGATCAACAGTTTACAGAGCATGAACGACGTTTACAGGCAAAACAGCTTATGTCGTCACAGCGGCAGTCTTCGTATGCCCGAGGGGCGTCCTACGAAACTGGCCGTGTGGTTTTGCAGGCGGGATAACCGCTGCAACCAAGAAACGCTTGGCCGGCGTTGGCGCCCCGTTTTGCCACACGGCGCACCATGTCGGAGCCACACACATGGCAACGACTCATCGTGGGCTCATGAATTTCCTCTGCTGCTTTCGGTGGTGGTTTAAGACCTGTCTGTTGCAGTTCAGGCGAGGCGGCGCGGAGTACATGAATCAGCATCGCCCCATCAAGAAGTTCGACATTCCTTCCTTGAGCAAACTTCTTGGCATCTTCGGTAAAAGACCCTGACGTAACGACAAAGCCGCCTGCAACCCTCTCGGCCGCCATCACGCCATAGAGCTCACGCACCACGCCGACACCGACTTTCACTGCGCGCCATTGTTTGCACTGGACCAGGAATTTTTCACCGTTTTTGTGGACCACCAGGTCGATACCTCCATCTGGACCAGCGCCCCCGACCTCAGTGATCGCGTACCCTTGTCGACGAAACCACTCGCCGGTCATTTGCTCGAACTCAAGCCAGGTCATGGCGGCCAAGGCATTGGTATTGCCGGCCTTTGCGACGCCATCGAGCAGGTTTTTCCGCTTTTGGCGACCCAGTGCCGAGACTCCAGCGCCGATCAAACACATGAGCGGAACCAGATACTGGCCAGCCTGAGCTAAAGCCTGTGCAAAAGTCCCATAGAGCGAGCCAGCCAGCCCCTGCACACTTGGCACCACGACCACAGGCGCGGTAGCGATTCCATGCAGTACGAGGTAGCTGATAACGCCAATCGTCAATCCGATCCACCAGGGCACGAGCGCTATGAGGCCAATAAAATCCTTAGCTGCGCTGCTTTTTCTCTTTCGTGCCACATGAAGTCCTGACTATTAAGTTAAGGAAGATGAATTACGTAATGAGTGTAACGAAAATATTGCCGTGCAAAAATATTTTCGCCTGTGCTTGAGGACCATTTAACAACAAAATTCCTGATGTTTCATGCGCCTTTTTTGGCAATTTCAAAAATATTTCCGAAGTCGAGTCGTGTTTCAGTACGAAGTAAAAGTGCCTCGAACAGGCGAACAAGATAAGTGTAGTTCCAGTAGCCGCGCGCGGGCACCGTGTGGGCGTGGGTCTTGCGATTACTGCGCGGGCCGCTTCGCTCAGAAGATGGGTGTACAGGGGCAAGCGGGAACGCGTTGTTCGATGAACAGCCGGCCGCATTGGCCGCACCTGTCGTCTGCTGCGTGGAAGTCCATCTGGAAGAAGGGCCGGCCTGCCGCGCGCGCGACAACCCGGCTCGCATTGGCCTCGATGACAATCAGTCCCTGAGTTGCACAGCAAGGCGCTGCAGCTGTTCAAACGCCGCAAAGCGCGCCTGGTGCACTGCGCTGATGGCCCCGCCCTGCGGCGCGTATCGGGTGCCGATGCGCGACATGCCGGCCATCGCAGCACCCACGTCCGGGTAAGCACCCGCCGCCACGCTGCCCAGAATAGCGGCGCCCAGCAACACGGGCTCCTCGACCTGGTTGGCCAGTACTGGTTTGCCGGTGGCGTCGGCCAGCAGCTGGCGCACCAGATCGAGCCGGCCGGCACCGCCGCTGATCATGATGCGGTCGATCATGATGCCGTTTGCCGCCTGTACGTCGACGATCTGGCGCAAGCCGTAGGCAATGCCGCACAGGCCGGCGACGTACAGCGCCACCAGGCTGTCCATGTCGGTGTGCATGCCGAGGCCGGCGATGACGGCGCGCGCATGCGGGTCGGCCAGGGGCGCCCGGTTGCCGAGGAATTCTGGCACCACGTGCAGGCCCTGTGCCAGCTGCACGCTGTCCGACAGCGTGGCGGAACGCTCGGCCACCAGTTGCCCCAGCATGGCAGGCAAGGACAGGCCCTGCTGCTGCGCAGCCTGGCGCGCTTCAGGCGCCAGCGGATGCATGGCCAGCAAATGGTCGATGGCCGCGCCGGCGGCCGACTGGCCACCCTCGTTGAGCCAGGTACCCGGCACCATGGCCGAATAATACGGCCCCCAGACGCCAGGGACGAAGGCCGGTTCGCGCGTCGTGGCCATGGTGCAGGACGACGTGCCGAAAATATAGGCGAGTGCACTGAACGGGTCGTTATCGACGCCGACGGTGCCGATCCCGCCAGCGTGCGCATCGATGATGCCGGTAGCCACGGCCGTGCCCGGAAGCAGTCCCAGTTCGTCGGCCGCCTGCGCGGTCAGGCCGGCGCCCAGCGCCGTTCCGGGGGCGACGATGTGCTGGCCGATGCGGGCAAACCCTTCATCGGCCAGCATGCCAAGGCCAATCGCGCGGAAATACGATGCGTCCCAGCGCTGCTCATGGGCGAGGTAGGTCCACTTGCAAGTCACGGTGCAGGTCGAGCGCGACAGGTCGCCACTGGCGCGCCACGTCAGGAAGTCGGTCAGGTCCATGAATTGCCAGGCTGCGTCGAAGGTGGCGCGCCGGTGTTCGGCCAGCCACAGCAGCTTGGGGGTTTCCATTTCGGGCGAGATGCGCCCGCCCACATACTGGAGGACGGCGTGGCCGGTGGCGTTGATACGCGCGGCCTGGTCGAGGGCGCGGTGGTCCATCCAGACGATGATGTTGCGCTCCGGATCCTCGCTCGGCCCGACCGCCAGCGGCTGGCCGCCCTCTCCCAATACCACCAGCGAACAGGTGGCGTCGAAGCCGATGCCCGTCACCTGGCTGGCTGGCACCGCCGCCAGCGCCAGCGCTGCGCGCACGCACGTGCAGACCGCCTGCCAGATCTCGTCGCTCGATTGCTCGACGATGGCGCCGGGAGCATGAAACAGCGTGATGTCCTGTTTGGCGGACGCGATCATGTGCCCGTCCAGGTCGAACACGCCGGCGCGCGCGCTGCCAGTGCCGACATCGACGCCGATGACATAACGCGCGTGTGCGGCCGCCATCACGCAGCCCGCTTGCTGGCAAACACGATGCCGGCCACGACGATAAAAGCGCCCACGATGACTTTTTGCCACGTGCTCGGCACGCCCGCCAGGATCAGCACGTTGTTGATCAGCGTAACCAGAAGCACGCCCAGCAAGGTGCCGGTAACGCTGCCGCTGCCGCCGGTGATGCGCGCGCCGCCAAGGATGACAGCGGCAATCACGTCCAGTTCGGTGCCCACCAAGTCGAACGGGTTGGCCAGCCGGGTACTCGAGACGTGCACGATGCCAGCCAGGCCCGACAGGAAACCGGCGTAGCCGAACACGAACACGTGCACGGCGCGCAGGTTGTAGCCGAGCCGTTCGGCAATGGCCAAGCTGCCGCCGATGGCGTACACGGCGCGGCCCATCAATGTGCGGTTGAGCAGCCACCAGGTCAGCAGCGCCGCGGCCGCCAGCACCAGCACGGTGGCCGGCAGTACGGCATGCAGGCCAGTGGCCGTGTCGTGACGCCACAAGGCCATTTTGCCGAATGCGTCCATCGAGTGCGGAATGTTCATCAGGAACACGGTGCCGATGAACGTGAGCAGGATGCCGCGGTACAGGTATTGCGTGCCGATGGTGACGATCAGCGACGGCGCTTTGAGCCAGTCGACCAGCAGGCCGTTCAGCACGCCAAGCAAAGTGCCGCCCACGGCCCCGGCCACCATGATGACGGGCATGCTGGTATCCGGAAACTGCGTGAGCACCAGTTTGGTGATGCCATACATGGTCAGCGCAGCAATGGCTGCAAACGAGACGTCGATGCCGCCGGCGGCCAGCACGATCATCACGCCCAGTGCGAACAGTCCCAGCACGGTGCAGGCGCGGATGATGTCGAACACCATCGCCAGCTGGAAGAAATTCTGATTCAGCGAGCCGATGACAATGCACACCAGCACGATCAGCGCCAGCGTGAACAGTTGCGGCTGGCGCGCCAGGCGCTGGCGCAGCGTGTAGGCTGGCTTCGGCAGCGGCGCGGCGGGAGTGGGGTTGACGCTGGTATTCATGAAACCGCCTTGGCTGTGGGATCCAGGATAAGTGCCTGGTACAGGGTGTCTTCGCGCAGGCCGTCGACATCGTATTGTTGGGCTATGCGGCCCTTGCGCATCAGCAGGATGCGGTCGCAGTTTTGCAGCAGCTCGGGCAGGTCGTCGCTGACCAGTACCACGGCCAGGCCCGCATCAGCCAGGCGCTCAATGATGCGGTAAATGATGTCCTTCGAGCCGACATCCACGCCCACCGTGGGGCCGTGCAAAATCAGCATGCGCGGGTGGATGGCCAGCCAGCGGCCAATCAGCACGCGCTGCTGGTTGCCCCCGGAGAGCGACTGCACCGGGCGCTCGACATCGGGCGTGGCAATTTGCAAATCCTTCACCGTCGCTTCGGCCAATGCCTGCGCGCGCCGCGCGTCGAGGGCGCCGAAGCGGCTTTTCAGCTGGTCCAGCACGGTCGTGACGATGTTGTCGCGAATCGATTTGTCGAGGAACAGGCCTTCGCTGAGGCGGTCTTCCGGCACGTAACCGATGCCGTGTCGAATGGCGTCGGCAGGTTTGCGCAAGGCCACCGCCTGCCCGTCGAGATAAATGGCGCCGCTGTCGGCTGCCTGCACGCCGGCCAGAGCCAGCGCCAGTTCGTTGCGGCCGGAATCGAGCAAGCCCGTAATACCGAGGATTTCGCCTTTTTGCAGCGAGAAATCGACGCCGCTGAAGCGACCACGCCGCCCCAGGCCTTCCACGCGCAGCAATTCGCCCTGGCCCCGCGAGTGGCTGCGATAGCGCGCCCCGTCGAGGTCCTTGCCGGTCATCCAGTGGGCCAGCTCGGCCTTGGTGAAACTGGCGATCGGACCCTGCGCCACTTTGGCGCCGTCGCGAAACACGATGGCATGGCCGCCGATGGCATAGCACTCGTCGAGCTTGTGGCTGACGAACAGCACCGCCACGCCTTGCTTGCGCAAACCTTCGATGATGGCGACCAGGTTGTCGACTTCCTTTTGCGTCAGCGCGGTGGTTGGCTCGTCCATGATCACCATGCGCGCGCGGGTGGCGATGGCGCGCGCAATGGCCAGCAGCTGGCGCGTGGCAATCGGCAGTTCGTCCACGCGGGTGGACAGGAAATGGGCGTCGGTCGGCAGGCCGATGGCGGCCAGCGCAACAGCGGCGCTGGCCTCGACGGCCTTGCGGTCGAAGCGGCGCGCCAGCTTGCCGTTGCCGGCCACCAGTTGCCCGGACAGCGCGACGTTTTCCGCCACGCTCATGTTCGGCAACAGCGACAAATCCTGGTATACGGTCTCGATGCCCAGCGCCAGCGCCTGCAGCGGCGTCAGGGCATCGTAGGTGGCGCCGCCCACGCGCAGGCGGCCTTCGGTGGGCGGCTGGGCACCCGAGATGATCTTGATCAGGGTGCTCTTGCCGCAGCCGTTTTCGCCCAGCAAATGGTAGATCTCGCCGGCCTCGATGGTGAGGTCGATGCCGCGCAGCGCGTGCACGCCGGCGTAGCGTTTATGGATGCCTTCCAGTTGCAGGAACGCGGTCGGGCTGGTACTCGTCATGAATCGGTATCCTCTGCGAGGGATGGCGCCGCGCACCGGTAAACTTGCCACCGGTGCGCGGCGCGCATGCCTTAAAACGCGTATTTCTTGTAGTTGCTCTTGTCCACTTCAACCCATGCCTGGCCGGTCACGATGATGCCGACGCCCGGACCCTTGGTAACGGTGACCTTGTTGTAGCCCGGTACGCCCATGTCCATGCCGTTGGTGATGGTTTTACCTTGCACCAGCATCAGCGCGGCCTTGTTCATCATGATGCCGGCGTCTTTCGGATCCCAGAACGCGATGCCATTGACGGCGCCGCTTTCGAGGAACTTGGCCGCTTCGCTTGGCAGGCCGGTGCCGTAGACGCACACCTTGCCGATGAGGCCAGCCTCTTCCACCGCGCGCCCGATGCCCAGAACGTCCAGCGACGACGAGCCCTGGAAGCCTTTCAGGTCCGGATGCTTCCGCAGGATTTCCTTGGCCTTGCCATAGGCTTTTTCGGCGTCGTTGGCCGATTCGTTCTTGGCATCGACCAGCACCATGCCCGGGTATTTCTTGGCGTTGGCGGCGCCGCCGTCGGCCCACTGCACCTGGGACTGGCTGCCCAGGGAACCGAGCAGCGACGACCATTTGCCGGTCTTGCCCATGCAGGCGGCCAGGCGTTCGTTCAGGCGCGCACCGTAGGCGGTGTTGTTGAATGCCTCGATGTCGACCATGGTGTTTTTCTGGTTGTCGGCTTCATGCGTGACAACCTTGATGCCGCGCGCCATGGCGCGTTTGAGCACCGGCTCGAGCGTTGGCGGGTCCATCGACACCACCGCGATGGCGTCGACTTTTTTCGCGACCAGGTCTTCCACCAGGCGCTGCTGCTGGGCGGCGTCGGACTGGGCCGGGCCAATCTGGCGCGCGGTGGCAACGCCCGGGTTCTGGGCGCCAAATTGTTTGACGCCCACTTCCATGCGGTTGAACCAGCTGATGCCGGTGATCTTCACGACGGTGACGATGTCCACCGGTTTCGACTGGGCGTGCAGCGCGCCGGCCGCCGCCAGGACGCCCCCGGCAACGATGGCAGCGGCGCAAGCAGTTTTTTTCAGATTAAGCATGGTGTCTCCAGATCCTCTTATCGATTTTGCGCTGGACCAGGAGGGGGCTGGTGCGGCGTTGCGCTGGTGCGCGGGGAAAAAAAATGGGACAGGTCGACGCGCGCCGAGGCCAGGAACAGCAGCAGCAGCAAGCCCCAGGCGCAGTCGCGGAAGAAGTTCGAAATGTCCAGCAGGTTGAACGTGCTCGACAACAGCTGCAGCGCCATCGCCGAAAAGAACAGGCACACCATGCGCCCGTAGCCGCCTTGCGGCCGCACCCCCGCCATCACGGCAATCAGGATGGCGATCAACAAGTAGGAGGTGCCGTAGTCCGACTTCACGCTGGCTGTGCGCGCAGCGATGATGATGCCGGCCACGCTGGCCAACAGCGCCGAGATCACGTAGGTGGACAGTAGCATCCGCTCGCCAGGAATGCCGGCATAGCGCGCCGCTTTGGCGTTCGTGCCGAGCAGGAACAGGCGGATGCCAAACGGGCTGAAGCGCAGCAACCAGCCCACCGCCAGCAGCAGGACCATGAAGATCACGAACGGAATCGGCACGCCGTAGAAATTCTCGTTGCCGAGCGTGGACATCGGCTCGACGCCGGCAATGCGCACGCTGGTGCCGGCGCTGAGCACCACGGCCGCGCCGGTAAACACCAGTTGCGTGCCCAGCGTGCACAAGATCGGCGTGAGGCCCACGCGCGCGATGAGGAAACCGTTGAGCAGGCCGCCCACCAGGCCGGTGGCCAGCGCCAGGCCGATGAAGGTGCCGGTGTAGCCCCATGGCGACGCGTCGCCATCGACCAGCAGCGGCGTCGCCACGGCAGCAACCACGCCGGCCAAGTTGGCCATGCCGACGCCGGACAGGTCGATGCCGCCGTTCCCGGAAATCATGGCCAGCGACACGCCGATGGCCAGCAGGCCCAGCTCGGGTAACTGGCTGGCCATCGACTGGAAGTTGTACACGTCGAGGAAAGCGCCATGTGACAGGACGGTGGCGGCAAGCAGGATCAGGATGTTGATCCCCACCAAAAAATTGAGCTGTGGGTCGGCAAAATAGCGCTTCATCGCGGCCCCGCCATCAAGCTGTCGACTTCAGAGCGCGCCGGCATCGACGGCGCCGTGCCGGCGCGGGTGACGGAAATAGCTGCCACGGCCGCGGCAAAGCGCGCCGCTTCGGCTGGCGTTTTGCCCTCGGCCAGAGCGGCCGCGAAACCGCCGTTGAAGGCGTCGCCGGCGCCGGTGGTTTCAAGCACCGGCCCGGCGCAGAACGGCGCGATCAACAACGACTCGTGGACGCTGTGCAGCAGCGCGCCCTGCGCGCCCAGCGTGATGAGCGCACACTTGACGCCGCGCCCGAGCAGCACGTCAGCGGCGGCGCGAGCTTCGTCGAGGTTGGTCACGGGCAGGCCGGTCAGCAAGGCTGCTTCGTGTTCGTTCGGGGTGATGAAGTCGCACAGCGGATAGATGGCGGCGTCGAAGGTCAGCGCCGGCGCCGGATTGAACACCGTGATGGTGCCGGCTGCGCGCGCGATCTGCAAGGCGCGCAGGGCTGCGTCTGCAGGCTGTTCGAGCTGTGTGACGAATACGCGCGCCGCGCCAATGGCGTCGGCGGCCGCCTCGACATCGGCCACGCCGATCAGGCTGGCCGCGCCGGGGACCACGATGATGGCGTTGTCGCCATTGTCTTCGTTGATATAGATGAACGCGGCGCCGGTCGGGTGCGACGCGACCTGGGTCACGCGTGCGGTGATGCCATCGGCTTGCCACAGCGCCAGCGCGTGCGCGCCGAACGCGTCGTTGCCGATGGTGGAAATGAAGGTCACCTGCGCGCCCGCGCGCGCCGCCGCGACAGCTTGATTGGAACCTTTGCCGCCGGGCCCCATGGCAAAGCCTGAGCCCGCAATGGTCTGGCCCACGCCTGGCATGTTCGCCGCGCGAAACGCCAGGTCGGCTACATAGATGCCGAGGATGGCAACGCCCTGCTGGTTGGCGCCCATGTCAGGCCTCGGGGGCGATCACGCCCTTTTTGAAGACAAAGCAGCCATAGAAGCGGCGCTCGCCGGTGGCGATCACGCAGTACGCGGTTTTCGCCACAGTGTAAAAGTCGAAGCGTTCAATCGAACCCATGATGCGCTCGCGACCCTCGGCGTGGTTGATTTCCAGCTGCACTTCCTGCTGCACCGGCAAGACGTTGTCCGGCTCGCCGACAACTTCCATACGGCGCGCCGGCTGGTCCACCGCCGTATCGAGCGCCATGACCGACAGGATGGCGCGCGCGGCCTCTCTGGTACCGACGCCGTCGATGCGCAGCACACGCCCCAGCACGGTCTGGCGGGCGATGGAATCAGCCGGAAAATTTGCGTCGCACAGCACCAGCTCGTCGCCGTGGCCCATCGCGCGCAAGGCGTACAACACATCAGCATTCAACAGCGGATCGATCTGTTTCAACATATGTCCTCCAAGACGTTTGTTTGGTGCGTTCAGCCGCCGGCTCACTCGCCGTACGGAATCCAGACATTCTTGACCTGCGTCGCGTGGCGCAGCCAGGCCGGGCCTTCGGCGGCAAAAGCGTCGTGCCAGTCGGTGGCCAGGCCATAGTCGACCAGCGTACGTTTCAGGTTGCCAATCGACAGGCCCTCGGCCGTGGTCGACAGGGCGGCGGGACCGAAGGCCCAGAGCGCGTCGACGTCATCGTGCGCCGCCAAAGTATCGAGCAGCGTGGCGGCGTTCCCCGTGACGATGTTGATGACGCCTCCCGGCAGATCGGACGTTTCCAGCACCTGGTAAAAATCCGTCGCCAGCAGCGGAAAGCGCGCGCTCGGCACCACCACTACGCGGTTGCCCATGGCCAGCAGGGGTGCGACCAGGCTCACGAATGCCAGCAGCGGCGCCTCGTCCGGGCACACCACGCCCACCACGCCGACCGGTTCGACCATCGCCAGCGCGACCCCGCGCAGCGGCGGCACGTGCACGGCGCCTTCGTATTTGTCAGCCCAGGCGCCGTATGCAAACAGGCGCGCGATTGATGCGTCGACTTCGGCGGCCGCAGCGGCCGGCGTGGCGCCGGTCAGGGCCTGGAGGCGCGCAGCGAATTCCGCCGCGCGGGCCGACAGGTTCTCGGCCAGGTAATACAGCGCCTGCGCGCGGCGGTGCGCGGTGGCGCCCGACCAGGCTGCAGCGGCATGGGCGGCGGCCACTGCGTTGCGGATATCCTTGCGGTTGCCCTGCCCCACCTCGCCGGCCAGCTGGCCGTCGAAGCCGATCACACCCACCGACTGCTCGCCGTCGGAGCGCGCCTGTTTGCCGCCGATATACAGCTTGGCCGTGCGGTCGATTGGCGGCAGCTTGCCAGCGCTCGCAGCGCTGTCAACGCTGTTTGCGCGCAGGGTTTCCGGCAACGCGGCGCGTGGCTTGCGCTGCGCCCAGGCGGCTGGCTTCAGGTATTCGTAACAGCCTTCGCGACCACCTTCGCGCCCGTAACCCGATTCGCGCACGCCGCCAAAACCCACGCCGGCGTCGAACAGGTTGGTGGAATTGATCCACACCACGCCGGCTTTCAGGGCAGGCGCCATGGCCAGCGCCAGGCCGATGGTTTCGCTCCAGACGCTCGCGGCCAGGCCATAGCGCGAGTTGTTGGCAATGGTCAGTGCTTCGTCATACGTGCGGAACGTCATGGCCACCAGCACCGGTCCGAAAATTTCTTCGCTGGCCACCGTGCTGGCCGGATGCACACCGGTCAGCAAAGTCGGCGCAAAATAGCTGCCGCCAGCCGGCAAATCGATTTGCGGCTGGTAGCAGGTGGCGCCTTCGGCAATGCCGATGTCGACCAGCTTTTGCACCCGTGCGTGCTGGGACGGGGCGATCAGGGAACCGATGTCGATGGTCTTGTCGAGCGGCGTGCCGGCGCGCAGGTGGCCCATGCGGTGTTTCAGGCGCGCATAAAAATCGGCGGCAATGCCTTCCTGCACCAGCAGGCGGGCGCCCGCGCAGCATACCTGGCCCTGGTTGAACCAGATGGCGTCGACCACGCCTTCGATGGCGGCATCGATATCGGCGTCGTCGAACACGATGAAAGGCGATTTGCCGCCCAGTTCGAGCGTGAGCGACTTGCCGCTGCCGGCGGTCTGTGCGCGGATCTGCCGGCCCACATCGGTCGAGCCGGTGAAGGCGATCTTGTTGACGCCGGGATGGGCGACCAGGGCCGCGCCGGTGGCGCCATCGCCAGTGACGACGTTCAGCACGCCCGGTGGCAGGCCGGCCTGCGCCGCCAGTTCGGCAAACAGCAATGCCGACAGCGGCGTAAATTCGGCCGGTTTCAGCACCACCGTGTTACCCAGCGCCAGCGCCGGCGCAATTTTCCAGGCCAGCATCAGGAGCGGGAAATTCCATGGCACGATCTGGCCGATGACGCCCAGCGGCACCTGGTCGCCAAATTCGCGTTCCTGCAACTGGGCCCAGCCGGCGTGATGGTAGAGGTGGCGGGCCACCAGCGGCACGTCGATGTCGCGCGTTTCGCGCACGGGCTTGCCGTTGTCGAGCGCCTCGAGGACGGCAAACAGGCGGGCGTGGCGCTGCACCATCCGCGCCAGCGCATACAGGTGGCGGGCGCGGGCGTGCCCTTTCAAGGCGAACCAACCGGGTTGCGCAGCGCGGGCGGCGGCAACGGCGGCGTCGACATCGGCCGCGCTGCCCTGGGCCACGCGGGCCAGCACCTGGCCTGTGGCCGGTTCCTGCGTGTCGAACAGCATGGCGTCGGCAACGGGGGTGAACGCGCCGCCGATGAAGTGACCAAAACCGTCGCTGTGGCGCGCCAGCCAGGCGCGGGCGTCCGAATCGGATTCGAGGGCGGGTCCGTAGTCCATGGTGTCGAAGTAGTGGGAAACGTTATTCTGGCTCATTGTTTATCCGATCGCGTGGCGGTGGAAAGCCGAATAGCGGCCGGTCACGTGGTGTTCCAGCTGGCGCTCGATGTCAGCCAGCAGCGAGGACGCGCCGATGCGGAACAGGTCCGGCTCAAGCCATGCGCGCCCCAGTTCTTCCTTCATCAGCACCTGGTAGTTCAGGATGTCCTTGGCGGCCGAGACACCGCCGGCAGGCTTGTAGCCGACCTTGAACCCGGTCAGCTGCGCATACTGGCGGATCATGCGCAACATGATGAGGGTTACCAGCGGCGTGGCGTTGACGGCTTCCTTGCCGGTGGACGTCTTGATGAAATCGGCGCCTGCCATCATGCAGACCATCGACGCTTTGGCCACGTTGCGCAACGTTTTCAGCTCTCCGGTGGCAAGGATCGCCTTGACGTGGGCCGCGCCGGCAGCCGCACGGAAGTCCTGCATTTCCGCGTACAGCGCCGGCCAGTTGCCGGTCAGGACGTGCTCGCGCGTGATGACGATGTCGATTTCAGCCGCGCCGTCGGCCACCGAGGCGGCAATCTCCTTGAGTTTGAGGTCATGGGGAATCAGGCCGGCAGGAAAGCCGGTCGAGACGGCAGCGACCGGAATGCCGCTGCCGTCGAGCGCTTCCACGGCGGTGGCCACGAAACGGTGATACACGCAAATGGCGCCGGTATGGAGTTGACGCTCGCCGAATCCGAGGGCGTCGAGCAGGTCCTGGCGCACTGGCGCGATGGCCTTGGCGCACAGCCGCTTGACCCGCTCGGCAGTATCGTCACCGCTGAGCGTGGTCAGGTCGATGCAGCTGACGGCTTTCAACAGCCAGCCGGCTTGCGCCTCCTTTTTTACCGAACGGCGGCCGGGCAACGTGGCGATGCGCCGTTCTGCAGCTGACAGGTTGACCCGAATGCTGTCGAACCAGGAACTGTCGTACGGAACGCCGGGGTTGCGAGCATGGCTGTGGGCCGCGCGCGGCTGGTCGGAACGCATATCTTTTGTCTCCATGAACGCGCTGGGCGCGTCTTGTCATTGGTTGGTGGCGGGCGCCGCTGGACGGTCATGTTGGCCACCCGGTTTATGTTACGCCCACAACATTTGTTTTTGCAACCACTTTTTTCGGTAACATTATCAACTTGGTGCTGCTAGAATTACCGCTCGATTGCAATTCACCGAAAGCTTTACCATGCGAGAAACCGCAGGCGCCAAGGCACGCAAGCTTCGGCGCGACCGAATGAAAGCCCTGATCGGCAGTACCGGGCCGACATTGCTGAGCCGGGTCGCCGAGCTGTTGGGTGTGACAGAAATGACCATCCGGCGCGACCTTGCCGCAGACGACTCGCCCCTCTCCTGCCTGGGCGGTTACGTCATCGAGGCCACCCTGCCTGGCGCCAGCGAAAAATACGTGCTCGCGGAGGAACTGGATCACCATGCCGCGCGCAAGCGCCTGGCCTGCCAGCGTGCCGCCAGCTTTGTTGAAGACGGCGACAGCCTGTTCATCGACTGTGGCACCACCATGGTCCATTTTGCGGCGGCACTGCCGCCCGATCTGGCATTGAGCGTGGTCTGTTATTCCATGAACGTGGCAGACATCGTCAGCCGCCGCCCGAACACCCAGCTGATTCTGCTGGGTGGGCTGTATCAACCGTCGTCGGCGACCTACCATTCCGAAGAATCGATCCACTACCTGGGGCGGCTCGGCGTGAACAAGGCCTTCATGTCGGCCGGGGGCGCCGACCCGGTGCGCGGGGTAAGCTGTTCGCACTTCCACGAGGTGGCCATCAAGCAGGCCGCCATCCGCAGCGCGGCGCAGCGCTTCCTGGTGGTCGACGAAAGCAAGCTCGGACGCATGCGCGCTGCCTTTTTCAGTCCGCTCGACGTGTTTTCAACGATTATCGTCGGCGGTACGCCAGCGCCAGCGCTGCTACAGCAGTTCCAGGGGTGGCCGCTGGAGATCGCGCCAGGTGGCACGACGTCCTGAATGTAAAACCCGACCGCACCAGACTGAGTCGGTGCATCGCCTGTTCGATATTCGCCGTTCAGCCAGGCCGGGAGCGCCCTGTTGTTTCACCTGCCATCAAAACGGGCGCATCTCGACCTAGCAAGGATAACTAGATAAAAATATAAACCATTTATATCGTTAATTAGGCATCAAGATGAAGCTGACTCTGGTCAAAAGCTGAAAGCGCACCCGGTAGGTTGCAAAATGCGTAACGCCAGTACTGAGCTGGTCACAATGCCGGAATCACTGGTCACGTTCGTCAGCAATACCCGGCAAAGCTGTCGGTGACGAATCCAGCGCGCGATCCGGTATCCATGCAGCATAGCCGCTTCTACCGCCATAACCTTAGCGCAGGAAACAGCCCGACCACGATTGTTTTACCGGACGCCATGCGAAACTGAGCATAACCGTCGCATGCGCGGCGGCAGCCAAGCCGCTGATCATTGCAAGAGGGCACATTCAACGAGCGTGCGTGTCCTCAAGTACATCACGCGCGCCTGTCCACGCGCGCACGCCGTAACGGTCGTTATCGAGCGGATGCAATTTTCCGCGCCCGCTCATCAAGTCGCGCAGATATTGCATGCCCTGCCATGCAGGAAACGGCGCGGCGCTTGCCGGCGACAGCTTTCGGGCAATCGCGATAATCGCCGACAATGCGCCGATGCCCCCGACGCGCAGTGTCGCGTAGCGCTGGCCGGTCACTTCCGTCATGATGCGGGCAAGATCGACAGGCGACACGGTATCCCCGGCAATGCGCAGGATGCGCGGCGCGGCGTCGTCCATCGCGGCAGCTGCGGTGAACGTTGCGACGTCGTCCTTGCTGGTGAAATCCAATTGCTGCTGCGCATCGCCGAAGTGGATGACGCGCCGGATTCCCGCAGCGATAATGGGCGCCTGCCCAGCCAGCAGATCGATGAAGCCGCCATTCAGGACGGAGGTGGCGCGGATGGGGGCTGCGTCCAGTGTTGCCATGAAACGGCGGCGCAGGTCGAGGTTGCGATTTTCGCCGGGGATGGTTTTGGTAAAGTCGAGCGAGTAGTCGCTCGGGATGAAGCGGGCGATGCCCTCGGCCACCGCCGCGTCGAGCAGGCTTTGCTGGGCATCGATCACCACCGGCGCGAGGCCATTGAGTGCCGACACGACGCATCGCGACCCGCGCATCGCGGAGCGCAGCGCTGCCATATCCGACATCTCCACTGCAATGACGTCGACACCGAGCGCGCGCAGGGCCGCCAGTTTGTCGGGCGCTGTGCCGGGACGAACGATGGCGTTGACACTGGCCCCCTGCGCCACCAGCGCACGGCCGATCCGCGCACCCAGGTCGCCGGTGATGCCGGCAAGCGTCACGCGCCGTGGCTGGGAATGTTCGTCAGGGGTGTTCTGCATCGGATCTCCTTGGTTGGGCCGCATGATACGCCGGGCGCGATGCCGCCAGAAGGCTGTGACAAGGAACATCGTGTTCCCCGCAACGGAACGGCTAAGCGCCCGGAGCAACCCGCATGTGCTCTTGCAGGGCATCGATGAACAACCTCACCTTGGCGGAGACGCTGCGGTTCCTGGCATACAGGGCGTTGACCGGGATACCGTCGCTGTGCCACCCGGGCAGCAGGCGGACCAGATGGCCCGACTGCAGATGCGGCCACGCCAGAAAATCAGGCAGCCGCCCTATTCCCGCACCGCCCAGCACCACTGCCTGGAGTACCGCCGGCTCGGCCACTGCAGTTCCAGGGGCGACCGCACAATGCTCTTCGGAACCGTCGTCCGTGCGGAATTTCCAGCTTGCTTCCCCTGCGCGGCAAGCGATGAGACGATGCGCCTCCAGTTCGGCCACCGTGGCCGGCACGCCGCGCTGGTCGAGGTAGGCCGCACTGGCGCAAGGCCAAAGCTCAATGATGCCGAGGCGGCGCACTATCAGGTCGGAGTCGGCCAGCGCGCCTAGCCTGATCGCGACATCCGCGTCGCCGCGCGCAAGGTCGATGATGCGGCTGTCGGAATCGAGGACGACCGACACATCGGGATACCGCTCCAGGAACGGCGGCAGCATCGGCGCGACCACGCCGAGTGCGAACGTGAAGGCCGCATTCACCCGCAGCACCCCCTGCGGCTGGCCTGCCAGGCCGTCCACAGCCAGTTGCGCTTCCTCGGCACTGTCGAGCAAACGGCGCGCATGCGGCAGGAACAGTTGGCCTGCGTCACTGAGTCGCAGGCCGCGCGTCGAGCGCTCGAGGAGCACGACGCCAAGTTTAGCTTCAAGCCGGACCAGTGCCCGGCTGATCGTCGATTTCGGCATCGCACGCAGGCGTGCCGCAGCCGACAGCCCGCCGGCATCGACGGCCTGGACAAAGATTCGGACATCGGTCAGGTCAAGCATCGTGGCAGCGTTCCGTTATGGCGTCGATGGAGAGCGCGCACCGGGCTAGCGGCAGACGCGCGCGGCCGAAGCATAGCAGAACAGTAGCGTACGTCAGCAGACGCCAGGCTGTCGCGCTGGCCCTGCATGACGTGTCTGGGTCGGATCCAGATGCGGCGCCGGCTGTCCTGCGCGTTTTCTCGACCACGCTTTTCTCCCAGCCAGAGGCAACGTTGCAGAAATCAACGTAGAACAGGTCTTGTTCAACGACCACCACATACCCGGCGTACAGCCTGCCGGTGGCCATGACAACCACTTTCACCTGCGGTTACGGGGGTACTGATGCAGCTAAAACCAGCACTTATTTGCGTTGCCGTTGCGGCGCTATTCCCCCTCGCACGCGCCAACGTGCCGGGCGACCCGTCAGGGCTCTGGCACCCGTTCGCCGGGGTCTACAAGATGCACTCAGGGGGTGTGGCAGACAGGACACCGCCGACATCCCGGGACCGCAGGCTGACGATCAATTTCGATGGCAAGACAGCGAAAGATGTATTCGACTCCCTGGGACCTGATCTACCAACGACATGCAGCGGCGAAACTGGCGACCGCGCTCGCGAAAAGAAAGGGATCACCTGCATCTACACCGGGCAGGATGCGAACAGCAAGGCGGGCCCGTATCGCTGCTGGATTGGCCTGAACCTGCAAACTGGCGACACCATCCGCACATCGAGCTGTTGATTATTTTAAAGTACGGCACAGCAAACTTTCAGCGGCGGTATTTATC
>JALYUM010000031.1 GCA_030853745.1 Pseudomonadota bacterium
GATAAATACATTCGCTGGTACAACGAAAAGCGCATCAAGAGCTCTCTTGGCTATCTGAGCCCGATCGAGTATCGTGAAAGCTTGGGTTTAACGATGTAAACCAGTCCAAGAAAAGATCCGCATCCCCGGTGGGTCAATTTTAGGTCGGCGCCAACAGTCCTGCCGGTTTCTGCGCAAGCTGGGAGCTGGCGAGACGGCCCAAGGTGGCGATCGCGCTTTCAAGGCGCGCGCTCCACGGGTGCCCGTAATTGAGCCGCAGGCAATGTTTGAAAGCGGCACGGGACGAAAACATCGGGCCCGGAGCGATGCTGATATCAAGCGCACTGGCTTCGCGCTGCAGTGCAAGGGTATCGACCCCCGTTGGCAATTCGACCCACAGAAAGTAGCCGCCTTCTGGACGAGTTGCGCGGGTTCCAGCAGGAAAGTGACGTAGCACCGCGCTCGATAATGCGGTCTGCTGCTGACATAAGGCCTGGCGTAGCTGGCGCAAATGACGGTCATAGCCACCCTTGGATAAATAGTCGACCATCCCTTCCTGAACCGGCGCCGCAACGGCAAGAGTGCGGGTAAGCTTGAGGCGCGAAACACTTTTGCGGAATTGACCCGGAATCGCCCAGCCGACACGGTATCCGGGCGCCAAGCATTTTGAGAACGAAGAACAGTGCAGCACGAGGCCGGCCTTATCGAAGGCCTTGGCCGGTAGTGGGCGTCGCTTGCCGAAATAGAGTTCGCCATATACATCATCTTCGATCAGCGGAACGGCATGCGTGGCCAACAAATTCACCAGCATGCGTTTTTTTTCGTCGGGCATGGTACAGCCGACCGGATTCTGAAAATTCGTCATAAGCCAGCACGCCGCCGGACGATACATCTCCAGCACCTGGGCGAGCAGAACCAGATCGATCCCCTGCCGCGGACATGAGGGCACCTCAATGACTTTCAGTCCCAGATTTTCCAGGGCCTGGAGAGCGCCATAGAAAGTAGGCGATTCGACGACGACGGCGTCGCCCGCTTTCGTGATGGTTTGCAGGCACAGGTTAAGCGCTTCCAGCGCACCGTTTGTCATTACAATATCTTCCGGCTGAACGTACACGCCGTCCGCCAGATAACGCAATGCAATCAAACGGCGCAACTTCGCATTGCCGGGTGTGATGTCATCGACCGTACTCCACGGATCCATCGCATGCGCGCCGTGCGCCAGAGAACGTGCGAGTCGCGGCAGAGGGAACAGCAACGGGCTTGGAAAGGCTGAGCCGAGTGGGACCACCTCGCGCGTTTTGACAGATTCCAGTACCGAAAATATTAGTTCGCTGACTTCAACTGGCCCGGTAGTGGCAACTTGAGCCAGCGCCATCTCCGGTTCGGGCGGCAAAGCGACGGCGCTGGCGGTGACATAGTAGCCAGAGCGCTCCTGCGCACGGATGAGCCCGCGCGCCTCGAGCAAATAATACGCTTCGAAAACAGTGGATGCAGATACGCCACGGCTGCTGCTGGCTTGGCGAACTGACGGCAAGCGGTCGCCGTGCTTCATCACGCCGCTGCGGATTGAAGCGCAAAATTCCTCGGCCAGCTGTTCGTAGCGCTTCATTCCATGCCTCCACTCTCCACATCGATGGATTATTACAACATGCACCCTGCTCGTATGCAATCTGCATCTCGGAGACATGGCACATTGTGCCACGGAAAGACCGGCGGCAGCTGGTGCGCTAGAAGGTGCAATTTTTTGGGGAGACGACCGGATCCGACCGACAGGGCGCTGTGAGGAAGTCCCTTCCTATCCGGCTACGCATCGTGCAGCAGAGCTCGCTAATTCCAGCCCGGAATCTTCGTTATAAAGCAGCTGATACGGAAAAAACAGTGCCACCTGAGCCTGTTTTAGATGAATGGCTTGCCGAATAATCGAGACTTCAAATAATCTATTACCCCGAGCGATCATGCCCAGTCCACCGTTGATATCAGCATCTCCTGCTTCGCGAACTTTCGTCTACCGTGAAAGAACATGCATTAAGACCGGAGACGAAATACTGATGATTGCCCACGCAGCGCTCGACGCCGTCTCGGAAGCTGTCGTCGTAGTCGATACTGCCACCTGGTGCATTGCCCAGGCCAATGCGCCCGCAACTGTCATTTTCGACCTGGACGTTGGCAACACCGGTGCCACGCGATTCGAGCACATCCGGCTGCACCTGCGCGGTTGTGACGGCGAGATTCCATCGGCTGCTTCCCTGATGCAGCCGAACCTTCAAGCCTGCGAATACCGCCTCGTACGCCACCACAAGGACACGTTGTCATTCGATTTACGGGTAAGTAAGGTAAGCGTAGAAAGCGGTCAGCTACTGGTCCTGGTATTTCGCGATTTGAGCGAGCGGGTGCACGCCGCAAGCGAGCTGCGCGCAGCAAGCTCACGTTGCGGCATCACGTTCAGCCAGGCGGCAACGGGACTGGCCCACGTTTCACTCGACTGCACCTGGAGCAAGGTGAATCTTCGGCTGCTCGACATCACCGGTTACGAAGAAGCTGAACTGCTGGGCATGTCGGTGAGTGAGGTAACACATCCGGACGATATTTCGAACGAAACCCTCGCGTACCGGCAGCTACTTCTTGGCGAACTGCCCTACTACACGCGTGAGAAGCGTTATGTCAGGAAGGACGGCCAGTCTATCTGGGTCAGCGTGACTACTTCTGTCGCCCGAAACAGTGCCGGCCGACCGCAGTACTTCATTGGCATGGTTGAAGACATCAGTGAACGAAAGCAGATCGAGGAGCGCGTTCAGTATATGGCTACGCATGACGGAATGACCGGCTTGCCTAACCGTCACGGTTTGCAGATCCATTTGGAAAAAATCTTGCAGGATGCTCGCAGAAATCGCCGACAGGTAGGCGTGGTGTTCGTTGACATGGACAAACTCAAACGGATTAACGACACGCTTGGACACGAGCAAGGCGACCTCGCGCTGAAAGAATTTTCCCGTCAACTTAGGGCGCAGATGCGCAGCGGCGACATGGTAGCTCGCATCGGTGGCGATGAATTCCTCATTGTTTTCGATAATGTCACGGTACGTACAGACATGACAGCCATTCTCGATCGCATCCTGCTGAGTATGTCCGAGGCAGGTGCTAAAGCTGGAGACGCAACAGCGCCTTCCTGCAGCATTGGCATCAGTGTGTTCCCGACCGACGGCGAGGATGCCCGTACGCTGATGCGCAACGCCGACCAAGCGATGTACCGCGCAAAACAAGATGGCGGCGGCAGATATGCGTTTTTTTCCGAATCGCCGATGAGTACGTCGAGCGCGCAATCGCCCAATCACTCTTTTGGAAGCAGAATATGACTATCCTGTCGCTCGCTGAAGTACTCGACGCAAATCTGTTGAGCGCGGTTTTCCAACCCATTGTCTCTACCAGCAGCATGGAGGTGGTCGGTTACGAAGGGTTGATTCGGGGCCCTGCAGCCACAGCGCTTGCCTCGCCCGCCGCCCTGTTTTCGGCTGCCCAGGCAAGCGATCGCCGGCTAGAGCTGGAAATGCGCTGTTTGCGCACAGTGTGGACAGCCTTTGACAAGCTCGAGCTGCCAGGCAAGTTGTTTCTGAACGTCAGTGCTGCCGCCCTGCTGGCTCAGCCGGGACGCCAGCGCGATATGCTGCAGATGCTGGCCGACGTCGGCGTTGAGGGGAATCGAGTGGTTCTCGAAATCACCGAGGAACAGGGTGTGTCAGACTTCCGCCGCTTACGCCGGATCGGCCAGCTGTTGCGCCGACACGGATTTTCCTTGGCGATCGACGATCTCGGAGCCGGCTTTGCGTCGCTGCGTATGTGGCTTGAATTGCGGCCTGCCTGGGTCAAGATCGATATCATGTTCGTACACGGAGTACAGCACGATCTTATCAAGCAGGCTTTCATGCGCTCGATACGCGACATCGCCCGCGCTTGTTGCACCCGCGTCATTGCGGAAGGCGTCGAAACGGGGGAAGAGCTTGCGTTCGTACGCGACTTAGGAATCGACTATGGTCAGGGGTACTACATCGCACATCCAAAGGCGAGGCCGAGCGCGCTAAGATCGTCGTATGTCTCTTGTGTCAAACCAGCAGCGAAATTGGTTAGATGAGCGTAAGCGGCCAGCCGATCCTCTTTCCTAGACCACTCAGTTTGGCGGTAGAGTTAGCAAACGGTAGGAACAAGTCGATGACGGTATTGGGGCATGTCGGCAGTCTTCGAGGGTGTCAGGTACTTGCAAGCGGCAATCGAGGTTAGCAGGCCTACGGCTGGCATGCCGCCCTCACTCACGGCTGCTGGCATTGGTGCCGCGGCCACGGTTTCGCATGGGCGGTAGGCGTACTGCGGCGGAATATGAGGGTGCATGAACAACGTCCCGACTCGTCGAGTTGCTAGCTACCTCTTCGCCAATCTTAGCCAGGGCAGCGCCGCACTGGCAAGACTGTGGCTCATGGCGATGTTCGATGCGTGGCAGTCCGTGCGGCAATGATTGACGTCCGGCGCGTTTGCGTGGCGCATTAGCGTGACGGTTCGTCAGCGGCAGCACGACTGTCTTGTATGAAAATTCGTTCTTATCTTCTGCTTATGGGGGGCGATCATTGTGCCGATCGCCGGTTTCGCCGCCATCGTCCCGCAGATTCTGCTGCGTTCCGAACGCGAAAAAGCCTTGCGCAGCGTCGACTAAACCGCGGTATCGTCAGCCCTGCTGGTCGACCGTGAATTAAGTAGCGCGGAAGCGGCGCTGCGCTTGCTGGCCCGTTGCTTAATCTTTTGAACGGCGACGTGGTCGATTTTATGAGCAGGCGCGCACCGCCACCGCGGGGCAGTTAGGCACTCAGTGCTGTACGACGCGGACGGCGAACAGATCATCAGCACGCGAGTACCGGCCGGCACCAAGCTCGACCTGCCGCGCGGTTCCGTGCACCAGTGCATCGGCCTGGTCATGACATGCAGAGCGCGGTGGTATCGGAAATAATCACGGGCGGTGCCAATGCTGCGCACATGGCGACGATCAAGGTGCCGGTACCGCTCGAAGTTGGGCTGCGCTTTGTGCTGGCGTCCGCGTTTGGCCGGTTCTTTTCTCATGCTGATTACAGGCGACCCTTGCGACTTCGTACCGGCTAGCGCTGCGAAGCGGAGGATATTGTTCATCTTGTCGATTCCGTGAGTAAGGTGAATGAAATCGGCCCACGCGAAGCCGCCCGTTGCAAGGGCTATCAGGCTTATGCATCGTTGCCAGACTGTCAGCAAGCGCTTTCGTTACGCTGCTCTCAACCGTGACCGAGACCACAGCGGATTAGCGTGGCGCGTTCTCACAAACGCCACTGTTGATCTTCTAAACGTCAGCGGTATCGGTAAAGTGTGCAACATGACTCTGTTCGACGAACTTGTTCGTATCCACCTCACCGGTGCACGGGCCCAAGTAAAGGTGTCGATCGAACTGCAACCAGCCAAGTGGATGCGGCAAGGTACAGTGCTGGCTGAGAAGGCCTAAGATCAAGGCGCTGATGTCTGATCTGGCCCCGGATTAAAAATACGGGCGCTTCGGCAAGGCAGCGTAGGTGCACAGCGCCCGCTGTGCAAAGAGACGGCCGATATGGACCTGGCGGCATCGAAGAAGAATTGTGTGACCAGGTACCAACTTTGCTGCCGTATAAACGCGCCGGCCACTAGCCGTTGGCGCGGGAATTTGTCATACATCCAGCGCTGCCGTGAGCTTGGGCCTTCGCCCAAAATACCCTTTTGAGCTACAGAGTAACGCTCATCGAACAGAGGACTAACTGAAGGTCTCGAACGCCCTTATGTCGGTGACTTGCCTCGCAGCCGAGTACGGGCAGCCATCCACCGATGTCCCTCTATCGTCACCTTGTCCTCTTGCGGATTTTCCAACGCAGCAAGGATCGGACACTTCGGTCGTTTGTCTCCTGCGCAACCTCGTGCCAGCTCGTGCAATGTGTCCGCCATCTGGCGCATATTTTTAATTTTTTCCTCTAGTTCGGCAATATGTGCTTGCGCGAGGCGTTTCACGTCCGCGCTTTGCCGAGACCCGTCGTTCCACAAGCTGAGTAATTCGCGAATTTCCGCTACCGAAAATCCCAAGTCGCGGGCACGCCGAATAAAACGCAGACGGTGAACGTCATTTTGAATATAGGCACGATAGCCTGAATCGCTACGCGAGGCTACCGGGATTAAACCAACGTCTTCATAGTAGCGGATCATCTTGGCAGATACGCCCGATGCTTTCGATGCCTCACCGATATTCATGTTTGCGCCCATTATCAGTCATTTTCCTTGAAGGGTTGAAGTGGCCCAGATGCTGAGCATTCCCACGCATAGACCCGCTGGCCAAGGCAATTGCGCCCCCAGCGAATACAGGCGAGAGCGAATACCATATGTCGGATATAGCGCACCTGGCGCCAGCGGTATGACGGCCGTGTTATAAGCGGAAGCCCAAAAAGGTTTTACGAATATTGCCCATAGCTGCCTTCGACAGGGCAATAGCGTTGTATTCCCTGTAAGTTACCCAACATCAAAATAGCGTCGGCTGCTTCGACTGCGACATAGATACCGCTGCCGATCACCAAGCCAACGTCCACTACCGCCAACGCGGGCGCGTCACTCATCCCATGGACGATAAACGCTACATGACAATATCCGCCCTGAGCCTTTAAATTGCCTTTACCTTACCTTCAGGCAGGACCTCGCCGACAATTTTGTTGATTCTAAGGCGCGCTGCGATTACTGAGGCAGTTCGTTCGTTATCGCTGGTGATCTTACAACCTTCGATCCTAAACCATGCTGGGCCGTAATGGCAGCCAAAGTGCTTGCTTCGATCGGATCGGCCACGGCGACAACGGTGGCCACTCGCCCGTGGATTGCCGCATACAGCGGAGACTTTATTTCGCCCCTAGTCTAGACGCCGTGTTTGCGAAACTAACGTGGACCCATCCGTCAAGACAGTTTTGCCGGAATTTAAGCTAGATCCTGAACCTGCACGCAGCGAATCAGC
>JALYUM010000032.1 GCA_030853745.1 Pseudomonadota bacterium
GTGTCCATTGCCTGAAACACGAGCAGCAAGGCGTGTCGGTTTGACGCATACAGCATGCGCTGGAACTCGCTTAGTTGCTTTACTTGATCGTTCAAGCGCTTGCGATATTGCTTCTTGGATTTGTATAGCGGGTCGGCGATGGTGCTCCACTTGCCAAGATCCACGGTGCTTCCTTCCGGCACCCGGAAAACGTCGGCATCTATTTTCATGCGCTTTACTCCCTTAAAGATAGTTATGCCACCAGATTTAGGAGCACGGGTAAACGCATATCTGGAGCTTCAAGATACTTGCCCATTTGCGCATGGTCTGTCTGCTGGCGCAAGTTGAGGCTACCATGATCTTGCCACCGTCGAAGGCAGAAGTCATCGCCCTTGTCTGCCCGTAGCGCATAGCGAGTGAACGGATATTCACCGCCGCGCGAAGAGGTAAAGCCGGAATTGTCGGAACGGAGGATGCATGGACTTAACGACACCGCCGCGTCCATGAATGATGGGTACGCAGACGAACCAAACTGTTCAGGCTGCCCAAGATACTCCTGTTACCTTGACGCTGTAGCTGAGGGCCTCGAACCAATCAGGGCGCGCACGACCGCACCCAGACTCAGACCCTGGATCAGGATCGAGAACACGACCACACAATAGGTCAGCGTCAGCACCACGTCGCGGGCTGGGCCCGCCGGAAGTGACAGCGCAAGTGCGACTGAGATGGCGCCGCGCAGGCCGCCCCATACCAGCACGGGGGCCGATCCATCAGGCAAGCCAAACCAGCGTGCGCCCAACGCCACAGGCAACCCGACCGTGACAGCGCGGGATGATAGTGTGACAGCTACGGCTGCCACTCCACCGAGGAGCACGGGGCCAGTGAACGTCAACATAACCACTTCCATGCCAAGCAAAACGAACAACACCGCATTCAGAATTTCGTCCAGCAATTCCCAGAACATGTCGACATATTGCCTGGTGGTGTCAGACATTGCGTGGTCACGACCCCCATTGCCAATGATGAGTCCTGCGACGACCATCGCCAGTGGACCGGACACGTGCAAGCGGCTGGCAAGCGAATAGCCACCGGTCACGGCTGCCAGCGTCAGCAGGACTTCGACGTGGTACTGGTCTATGCTTTTAAGCATTAAATACGTCAGATATCCCAGTACAGCACCGAGGGCCAGCCCTCCTCCAGCTTCCCGCAATAGTAGAGAGAACGCACTCGTCAGAGTGGGCGTACCACCGGAGGCAAGCATGCCTAGCAACAATGAAAACAGGACCACGCCAACACCATCGTTAAACAGTGATTCACCGGCGATGACGAGTTCGAGGTCCTTTGGCGCCCCTGCCGATTTGAGAATGCCCATCACGGCGATGGGGTCGGTTGGCGAAATCAATGCGCCGAACAACAGGCAATGCAGCAAGGGCAAGGAGACGCCGGCGAACGGAAGTACGGCCCACATCCCGAAGCCGACCAATGCCGTTGACAGAATCGTACCGACGACAGCGAGGGTGCCCACTTGCCACTGGTAGCGCCGCAGCGATGCCAGCTTGATGTGCATGGCACCAGCAAAGAGCAGGAACGACAGCATCGCCTGCATCAGCACCTCGGAAAAATCGATCGAGAGAAGAAATTCCTGTTCCCGGTCATGCACCGTGGCAGCAAACCCGAACCGGTCAAGCAACACGATCGCCAGTGACAACACCAGTGCAATGACCATGACGCCAATGGTCGTGGGAAGCCGTATCCATCGATGATTGGCATAGCTCAGCAGAGCGGTAGTGACCAGGCAAATGGCGACAAGATCGAACATTGAATTCCGTTTGTGTATGGGTTAGCGAATTTTTTGACGCCTGGCATATGTATCCCAACTATATGACGGCTACGCGAATCTCAGCGGTGAAACAGTCGTACAAGAAAATTCATGCAGCGGCGTCGAAGGGTCTGTTCGGGCGCGACAGGTACAAGGTCTGTGTCGGAAAAGCGAACTCGATACCCTCGCTGGCAAAGCGCTCAAATAGCGCCATGTTAATTGCCTGCTGCGCATCCATGTAAGCTGCGTAATCGGGTCTCTGCATGATGTACACCGTTTCAAAATCCAGCGACGATGGCCCGAAAGCGCTGAAATGGGCTCGGTCAAAGGCGACTTCGGGCTGGGCGCGCACGATCTCACGCAGGATGTCAGGGATGGCGGCGAGCTGAGGCTGACTGGTGTCGTAGGTCACGCCGATACCAAACACGATGCGCCGTGTCTGCATCCGCTTGAAGTTGCGAATCCGGCTCTTGAGCAGATCGCTGTTGGAAAAAATGACCTGTTCGCCGCCGAGCCCGCGGATGCGGGTGGTTTTCATGCCCACGTGCTCGACCGTACCGGAGATGTCATCAACATTGATGAAGTCGCCGACCACAAAAGGCTTGTCCAGCACGATCGATAACGAAGAAAAAAGGTCGCCCAGAATGTTCTGCAGCGCCAGCGCCACGGCAATGCCGCCGATACCCAGGCTGGCGACAAGGGTCGTGATATTGACGCCGAAATTATCAAGGATCATCAGGATTACGACCAGCCAGATCACTGCGCGCGCCACAAAGCCGAGAGCCGCGGTCGAGGTCGCGCTTGCCGGGTCATGGCCAGCGCGGTGGACACGGTAATGGTGCAGCCAGCCGCTTACACCGGTGTCGCCCCAGCGGGCTACCTGGATCAGCAATGTCGCTATGGTCAAACGCGACAGCAGGGTGACATGCGTATCCGACAAAGCCAGCGAATGCGTCCCGGCGTACACAGCAATAATCATGATGAACAGCGGATGCGTCGCCGCCAGGATCATCACCGCAAGATCGTCCAGATACGTGGCGGTGGTGGCAGCAAACCGCCCAAGGCGACGAACTACAATTCGCTTGGCGAGATACAGCAGCAGATAGACTGCCAGTCCGATGCCGAACGCGATCGCCCATGTACTTAAGTCGTTATCGAGAATGACGTAGCGCATAGGTGAATTCCATATCGTTGAGTAGTGAACTTGGTGCCAGCTTGGCGGCGCCGCGTCGGGCGATCGGCGCGGATACGCAAGGCCGGCGCGAGATGCGGGGTCGCAGGCAAGTTTGTGCCGCGGAACCGGTTGTCACTGTGATGTCATTCGTGGGAGCACAGTCGCAATGCCGACACGTGGATGTGGCAGTGGCAAACTGCATCAGCCGCCGTCAACGGCAAGCAGTCGAGACAGCTGTGTCGGCGACAAGAGATCGCCGGTCAGTGCAGGAAGGAAGAAGTGTAACAAACAAAAAGTATTTGTACAAATTGACATGGCGTTTTTGAAACTCCGACACAGCTTTTCTGCATGTTCCACATTGCGTCTGGAGGGTTCGATGCTGGATTGAAAACTGTTCTTTGCCGGCCGGCGGACAAAATTAATCTGTGCCGGCATGTCTGCAATTTCTCCTTGCCTGACACCTCAACCGCGCGCAACGAAATCGTCTTCCGATGTTTTCAGAGGCGCATTGAGGGCAGTGTGAAACAGTGCAGAGCGGTCCATGACTGCGGCCAGATCAGCGGGATTGGTGACGCTGTCCTGCGCGTCAGTGCAGATTAGCTCGGCGTGATGCACTAGCGTCACGCGCCGCTCGGGTGAGGCCTCGCAGTGCGCAACTTGGGTCAGCACATCGAGCATACGGATCAGGATGGCGGGACTGCCCGCGGCGTTCTGACGGATCATATGGAGCATTAGCCCGGCAAGGCGGTCGTAGCTGAGATCGGGCATTTCAAGCACGATGGCGCCGTTGCGCATGAAAATGCCGCTGTCGAGTTCGCACGTCGCCAGTTCGCACAGGACGGCGCCCAGACGATCCAGCACGCTCATCGCGGTGTGCGGATCGTTGATACCTGGCGACAGTGCGCGTACCGCCACCTCGACCAACTGGCGCAACGCATCCTCGACGTCGTTGGCGCCGCTACGGTTCGAGGCCAACACGCTGTGCGCGCGGATGGCTGCCGCTGCATCCTCTACCGGTACGGTGATCAGCGCAATGGGTGCGCCCGGGAAAATATAATCGCCAGGGCGGCGTAGCATAAGAAGCGCGGTGCCATGCTCTGCTGCCCAATCGGCCAGCGCCTTCACATCGACGTGGCGCAGGTAACCGCTGCGGCAATCCCGAACCGGCGTGCCGCTCGTCCAGAACGAGCGCGGCGGCCGCGGAATCTGGTCGCACTCCGTGCGGATAGCGCCGATGGCCAGATGGACGTCCGTACTGACCAGTTCAACGACTGTGTCGACGTTGATGCGGTTGGCCATGTGCCCGACAAAATAAACCAGGTTCGCGACGCAGGCAAAGGCCAGCACGACACAGACGGTGAGTGACAGGTGCGGCGTGAACAGGCTCTCCTCGGTCGTACGCACACTGCGCAGTACCATCAGCGCATACGAAAACGTCCCCAGGAATGCTCCCAGCGTGATCTGATTGCCCCGGTCACGCGTAAAGTTGCGCAGCAGGCGTGGCCCCATCTGGCCGGCCGCCAGCGAGAGGGCGGCAATGGTAATCGAAAAGACGGTGCCGGCCACGCCGATCGTCGATGACGCGATCGTGCCCAACAGGGTGCGGGCGCCGGTCCCGCCGCCGTTGTAGACCCAGGCGCTGCCATCGAGCCAGGCAGGCAGCTTCCCGCTTTCATCGAGGTTCAGCAAGCCGACCGCAAGCAAAATGCCGCCGATGACCATCGCCGCCGGCAGCAGCCAGAATGCCTCTCGCGCGTCGGCGAGCCATTTGCGCAGGCGTGACCTCATTGCCTCCTCCCGCGGCGCGGCGCGCTTGGCGGCGGCGTCGCCTGCACCACTTCAAGCGCCGCTGTGGCGAAACGCACGGCGACGCCAGCCCGGATACGGTCCAGGTCGTCGTCCCGCAAGCGCGGCTGCGCCTCTAGCGTCAGGATCATGACGGCAGATGGCGCCGTATCATCCCGCACCATGCGCTGGCCCTGGGCCACCGACACTCGCGTCAGTGCTGGATATTCGGCCAGCAACTGTGGAATCAGTGCCGTGCGTTCCGCTTGTTCCCGTTCTGCTTTGGTGATCTGCAGATGCAAGGCGTCGAGCGCGCCGGTGCGCTGCTGGACCTGGCCGTCGACGTTCGCCATCAGTTCACTGCGCAGCTCGTTGCGCAGCGTAGTCACGTCGACCTTCTCGGCACCGACGTGGCGCAGCAGCAGGCGCGCATTCCTGATGCCGTTCGTTTGCAGGCGCTTTGTCAGGCTCGCCTCGGTGGCTGGCGCCAGCCGTTCGCCACCGAGCGTGATGGCCATCGTGCGCAGCTTCATGTCGATATCCTTGCGCAGCACGACTGCATTCGGTGCGCGTTCGAGTGCCGCCGACACGTCCTTCGTGGCAGCGAGGAACAGCTGATCCTGCACCAGGCCATATGCGAGCCAGGCGCTCGGCACGGACAGCCCCAGCACGCACAGGACAATCACAACGTGGGCGCGGCGCTGCAGGCGCGGATTACCGCTCTCGTGCTGTGGCAGGCCGAGCAGCGTTACGAACAGGTAGGTTGCCAGCGTGATGAAGAACGCATTGATAAGGAATAAATACAGGGCGCCACCGACAAAATGCCAGTTGCCTGCAGCGATGCCGTATCCGGCGGTGCATAACGGTGGCATCAGCGCCGTGGCGATGGCTGCGCCTGGCAAGATGGTCGATGGCCCGCGCCGGGTCTGGGCAACAATGCCAGCGCAACCGCCAAAAAAGGCAATCAGCACGTCCCATAGCGTTGGGGTGGTGCGGGCCATGAGTTCGGACTGCGCCTGGGATAACGGACTAAGCCAAAAATAGACGCTGGAAGTGAGCAGGCTGAGCGCAACGAAGATGAGCAGGCTGCGCGCGGCATTGCGGATCAGGCGGTAATCGCTGATCCCGGCACCGTAACCGATGGCCAGCAGCGGCCCCATCAGCGGTGAGATCAGCATGGCACCGATGATGACGGCGGTCGAGTTGACGTTCAGCCCAACCGAGGCAATCAATATCGCAAAGATCAACACCCATAAATTGGTGCCGACGATCCGTTCGCCCGAACGGATCGATATGTCGATCACCGTGTTTTCATCCTGGTCGTGGCGCAGATCAAACAAGCTTTTAAAACGTTCCAAAGTCCAGCCTTTCATGACGTAACCGGTGACAGACAGGCGGCACAACATAAAAGCATACAACATTCGTTTCGCGGCATTAACGAAAAGACATATCGCGCGCGCTGCGTATTGACGCGAAGGTCGGCAAGTGTTAGGTGATGTTAGTTAAGCGTGCTGGCGCACCGATGAGATTGCATTGCGCAATTATTCTGCTTTGATGCCACGCGTCGCAGCGAATCTGCGCATCCCTCCTGAAGGCTTCTCCGATGCATTACTTGCCAGTGTCTGCCAGCACGCGTCCGAGCAGGTCAAGCGCGCAATGAAGCAGGAAGCGCCGCTCAACTATTTTTTGCATGCCGCCGGGCCGGCGGCGCAACCCACACTGCTACTGGACTGGGTGTTTACTGCGATTGCTGTCGCGGTTTGCGTCACGGTGGCTGGACTGCTCATGTTTGCCATGCTGCGCCGGCGTGCGAAAGGAACGGGACTCGTCGTTGGGCCGCACAATGGTCTGAAGTGGGTCGCGATCGGTACAGGTATATCAACCGCGATCTTGTTTGCGATGACAGTGTATGCACTCATTGTGCTGAACCAGGTCGGCAACCGTCCCGCCGGCCCGGGTATCGACATCACCGTCACGGCGTACGACTGGTGGTGGCGGGTCGACTACCCTGGCGCTTATGGATTTACAACTGCCAACGAGATGCACATCCCGGTCGGTGTGCCGGTCCGCATGCACCTTGAAAGCGCCGACGTGATCCACGGCTTTTGGGTGCCGCAACTGGCTGGCAAAACCCAGGCCATACCGGGCCTGCACAACACGCAGTGGCTGCAGGCAGATAAGCCTGGCACCTATATTGGCCAATGCACGCAGTATTGTGGGGTGCAGCACGCGCACATGGCGTTCCAGGTCGTGGCCGAGTCACCTGTCCACTATGCCGCCTGGCTGGCGGCACAGCACGGCGGCGCCCTCGGCGCACAAGCAGCGAAGGTGACGGCCGGGCGCGACCTGTTCATGGCCCGCTGCGCTGGTTGCCACACCGTGCGCGGGACTGCCGCCAGCGGCGCGCACGGCCCCGATCTGACCCATCTGCAAAGCCGCCAGCGCATCGCCGCCGGGGTCTTATTCAACACCCCGGAGAACCTAATGCAGTGGATCACGCACGCCCAGACTTTCAAGCCTGGCAGCCGCATGCCGGATATGTCGCTCGATGCGCATGACGCCACCACGCTTGGCGCCTTCCTGGCGACGCTGCAATGAGCGCCGCCGCCGACATGCCGGTGCGCATGCCAGAACTGGGCAGCGCCCCGTTCGGCTCGGAGGCGGAGCGCCACCTGGCCAGCCAGTGGGCGGGCGCCAAGGGCTGGCGGGGCTGGTTCAGCACGGTCGACCACAAACGTATCGGCCTGCGCTACATCGTCACGGCATTCTTGTTCTTGCTGCTCGGTGGCCTGGAAGCCTTGCTGATGCGCCTGCAGCTGGCCGGTCCCGACCTGCATGTGCTCACGCCGGAGCAGTACGGGCAGATGTTCACGATGCACGGCATTACGATGATCTTTCTGTACGCTTTGCCGATCCTGTCCGGCTTCTCGAACTACCTGTGGCCGCTGTTAATGGGTTCACGCGACATGGCGTTTCCCCGGATGAACGCCTTTTCCTACTGGAGCTATGTGTTTGCAGGCTTGCTGCTGTATGCCAGTTTTCCCATCGGCGAGGCGCCTAACGCTGGCTGGTTCAACTACGTGCCGTTTTCCGGCAACGTCTACAATCCCGGTCCCAACATCGACGTCTACGCGCTCGGCATGGTGCTGCTTGGCATCTCGACGACGGTAGGTGCGATCAATTTCATCGTCTCCTTGCTGCGCCTACGCGCACCCGGCATGACCATCAGCCGCGTGCCCATTCTGGTCTGGGGAACGCTGACTGCATCGGTTGCCAACCTGATGGCCATCCCTGCGGTGAGCCTGGCGTTCTTCCTGCTGTGGATGGACCGGCGCCTGGGTAGTCATTTTTTCGATGTCGCCGCCGGCGGCAAGCCGTTGCTGTGGCAGCACCTGTTCTGGATTTTCGGCCACCCATGGGTGTATGCCATCGTGCTGCCGGCAATGGGCATCGTCTCGGACGCTCTGCCGACCTTTTGCCGGCGTCCGCTGGTGGGCTACTCGGCAGTGGCCCTGTCGACCATGGCCACCATGCTGCTCGGCTTCGAGGTCTGGATCCACCACATGTTCGCCACCGGGCTGCCCAACCTGGCTCTGTCGTTTTTTGGCGCGGCCAGCATGGTTATTTCGATTCCGAGCGCCGTCGCCGTGTTCTGCTGGATCGCCACTATCTGGCTGGGGCGCCCCCAGTTCAAGGCCGCCTTTTTGTTCTTTGCCGGCTTCGTGCTGCTGTTTGTCATCGGCGGCGTCTCGGGCGTCATGACGGCAGCGGTACCACTCGACTGGCAACTCAATGAAACTTATTTTATTGTCGCCCACCTTCACTACGTTCTCCTCGGCATTAACGTGTTTCCCGTGGTCGGCGGCATTCATTACTGGTTTCCTAAATTTACCGGGCGCATGCTCAGCGAGCGTCTTGGTAAATGGTCGTTCTGGGTCATGTTTACAGGTTTCAACGTCGGCTTTTTCCCGATGCACATTGCTGGCTTGCTCGGCATGCCGCGCCGCGTCTACACCTATAACGCGGAAATGGGCTGGGGCTTGGTAAATCTGGTTTCGACGCTTGGTTCTTTCCTGTTCGCAGCTGGCATCCTGCTGTTCCTGGTGAACGTGGCGATCAGTTTGAAACGCGGCGCCGTGGCGGGGCCGAATCCGTGGAATGCGCCGTCACTCGAATGGTCGCTGTCGTCGCCGCCGCCCGAATACAACTTTGCCGTCCTGCCGATCATTCGCTCGCGCCATCCCTTGTGGGAGGAAGAATTGAACGACAGCCCGGAGCGCTCCAGTCTCGACCATGGGTATCTGCTGGCCGAAGGACGAGAAACACTGGGCACCAGCATGCTGATGGCCGAGCCGGATGTGATTCTCAAGATGCCGGGCGATAGCTGGGCGCCGTTCTGGCTTGCCTTCGCGCTATTGCTGCTGTTCGTCTGCCTGCTGCTGCAAGCCTGGTGGCCGGCGCTGGTCATGGTGCTTGCGAGCGGCGGTACCTTGCTCGCTTGGCTGTGGCCGACGAGGGAACTTGGACAGCGCCCCAGCGCGGGAGCTCAGCATGGCTGACACTCAACAAGCGGTTTTGCCATTACCAATAGGCAGCACTGCGGGCCGCGCAAGCGGCTGGTGGGGCATGATCGCCCTGATCGTAACCGAGGCCAGCCTGTTCGGCTATCTGCTGTTCGCCTATTTTTATTTGCAGGCCCAGTCGAGCGAGGCCTGGCCGCCGGACGGCGCACCGAAACTTACGATCCCGCTGATCAATACCGCCGTCCTGCTCGGCAGCAGCGTGCTGGTCTGGCTAGGCGAGCGCAGCATCAAGCTTAACAGGCGACGCGTCGGTACTGCCTGGCTTTGCGCGGCTATTGTGGCGGGCATTGTTTTCGTCGGGGTGCAATTGCACGAATGGCAGGGCAAACCGTATGGATTGGGGTCGCATGTGTATGGCTCGCTGTATTTCACCATTACCGGGTTTCACCTTCTGCACGTTGTGGTCGGGCTGATAGTGCTGGCCTGCCTGGCAATGTGGTGCATGCTGGGCTACCAGGACAAGCGCTGGCACGCCGCGTTGGGGATCGGCGCGCTGTACTGGCACTTCGTCGATGCCGTCTGGCTAGCCGTGTTCAGCGCGTTGTATCTGTCCCCGTACGTGTTCGGAGCTCGGCCTTGAAGCGCGGGCAGGTCATGCGCCTCCTGGCCGGCTTGTTAACGGCGCCGTTCGCCTGGGTGGCGCAGATGCTGATCTCCGAACCGCTGGTCGCCCAAGTCTGCTTTCCGGGACCTGCGCAGCGCTCGGCCGCGCTGCCGGGCCTGGCTCCGACGCTGCTGGTGCTGAGCGTCGCCTGCCTGGCTGCAGGGCTCGGCGGCTTGTTGGCCGCCTGGTTGGCCTGGCGCGTCAGCGCCGATCCTGCCGACCATGTCAGCGCGCTCGACCGCGGCACCCGCCCGGTCGGCTTTCTTGCCCTGCTCGGCATGATGGGCAGCGCGCTGTTCTGCGGCGCCATTGTGTTCACTGCTATGGCGCTGCTACTGGTGGCGCCATGCGGGGAGGTGCTGTGATGAAGCGGCTTATTCTGGCGGTCGTATTTTGCGCCACCGTGCCCGGGGCCATCGCCCAAGACGTGGCGCGCGGCGCCTACCTGGCGCGGGTGGGCGACTGCGCCTCGTGCCACACGGCCGGCCCGAATGCTGCTGCGCTGGCGGGCGGCCTGCAAATGAACACGCCGATCGGCGCCATCATCACGACCAACATCACGCCCGATCCTGACTACGGCATCGGCCGCTACACGCTGCAGCAGTTTTCGGATGCGCTGCGCCGCGGCATACGCGGCGACGGCAGCCGCCTGTATCCGGCCATGCCGTTTGCCTCGTTCGCGCGCATGAGCGACGGCGATATCGCTGACCTGTTCGCCTATATTCAACAGGGCGTCGCGCCGGTGCACGTGCGACCACCGCCCACTCGGCTACCGTTTCCTTTCAACCAGCGCTGGGGCCTGGCGGCCTGGGATCTGCTGTTCGTCACGCGTGGCCCGTTCGTGCCGCGTACTAACCAGACGGCGTCGTGGAACCGTGGCGCCTATCTGGTGCAAACACTAGGCCATTGCGGTGCCTGCCACACGCCGCGCGGACCGCTATTCGAGGAGCGGGGCTATGATGAATCATCCAGCCGTTACCTGGGCGGCGGCGAACTCGATCACTGGTACGCGCCCGACTTGGGCGCCAACCCTGTCACCGGGATGGGGCGGCGCAGCGTGACCGAACTGGTCTCCTTGCTGCGTTCCGGCCACGGCGCCGGCGACAGCATCTATGGGCCGATGGTCGACGTGATCACGCAAAGCACCAGCAAGATGACGGACGCGGACTTGCTTGCAATTGCCACTTTCGTCAAATCACTGCCTTTGCGGCCTTCGGGGCAGCGCTTGCCGGCGGGCCCTGCCACCAGGCTGGCAATCGTTCAGGAGGTGCCGGGCGCGGCGATCTACAGCGGCTTTTGCCAGCGCTGCCATGGTGCTGCCGGGGAAGGCCAGTTGCCAAAGCATCCGGCGCTGGCGGCCAATCCGAGCGTCGTGGCGGCTAACAGCGTGTCGCCTCTGCGCATTGTGCTCGAAGGCAGCGCCAGTGCGTCGATCGTGCATACGCCGATGCCGAACCGTATGCCTGGCTTTGCCGATACCTTGTCAGACCGCGACATCGCCGACGTTCTGACTTACGTTCGCAGCAGTTGGGGCAACCGCGCCACTCCTGTCAACCGGCGCGACGCGGCCAGCCTGCGCGCTACGCTGGCAGATCAGGCCGCACTGAAGCGGGCGCGCGGGATGCCCTGATGCCGGGAAGGGCCACGATCAGGATACCGGCCACGCTCATCATCGCACCCGGTATCCACAGGATCAAGCCGCCTAGCTGCTGGTCCTGCAGGGCCGTCATCCCGAACGCCCGGCCGCACAAGCTGTAGACCGGATAAAGGTCATTCCCGGCCAAGAAAATCAACGCGCCGACGGCGATCTGGACCGGTATCACAGCGAGCATCAGCACGATGCGCCGGCCAGCGTTCAGGGCAGTAGCGCCCAACACTGTCATCCAGAACAGCAGACCGGTCAGGGCGATGCTCCAGTTCATGACGCGGTAGAGGCGCCCGTCGAGCATAGCGGGAAAGTGCACCGCAGGCGCCAGCCAGAACAGCACGAGGCCATTGAACAGCCCCGCACTCAGCCAGGGATAGCGAGTCCAAGCGCCTACTTTCAAAGGCGGCAACCCCAGCGCGACCAGGAACGGCCCAAGGTGGTGCAGCAACATGTGCTGGATCCGATGAATAAAGAACGCGTGATCGGCATAGTAATCGAGGCCACTTTGCAAGGCGCCATACAGCAACAGCATGCCAATCCAGAAGCAAGTCCGGCGCCACAGCGTGAGGCCTGCACTAGCCCGCCGGTACCACCATGCGGCCAACAGGCTTGCGCCCAGAACTGTCGGCGAGAAATCCCATGGCAGTAGCCACCACCATCCGGCACTCATGCCTGGGACAGGGCGGCACTCGCCGCAACAATGCAGGGTACTGCCATGGGGTCTCTTTCGGTTGGGCTTCGGATCGCGAGCGCGCCACGCAATTATTAGACACGCCGACGCCACAGGCCCGTTCTTTAGTGTGACAGGCAAGGTTGCATGGCGCACAATGCCCGGTCGGGTATCATCTTTCGTTCAATGCCGCAGACGGGCTTCGGTTTAAACCTTGCCTGACGCGCACGAAAAGTATTCGTCGCTGCCGCCGTGGAGTGCCCGTTGCGACGAACCTGAAGGACCGCTTTTGGCCCAGGCTGTGTAAAAACAAAAATTCCCGCCTGCATCCTTCCTAGCGAAGCTGCGATCTAGTTTGGGAGGCCCAGAAAGCGCCTAGGAAGGCCGTATTTGTCTTCAAGCTTTGCCATCACCATTGCCATGAAGATTGTCTGGATCGGCGTTTTAAGGCAGCATAAACGAATAAAAGCCTTGATGGCTTTCATCATCTCGGCGATACCGAGGATAGCTATCAGTCGCCTGAAATTGTATGCGAGCACATGCAGGCTCATTTCAGTCTTCACATGCTCCAACCCCTTGGTCAGGAAGTGCGTCGCACCCATCCACGCCTTGATGGTTCCATAAGGATGCTCGACCGTGCAGCGTCGAATCCGCATTGCATCCGGAGTATGTTCGAGACGTGCCTGCATCTCCTCCAGCACATCCTGATGTTCCCATCGGGTTACCCTGCGTTGCGCGCTCGGTGTGCACTGTTCTTTGAGCGGACAAGCCTTGCAGTCAGAGCTCCAATATCGGTGGTACGTCAGCCCCTTTTCAACGCTGGCAAAGCGCCAGATCAGCGATTGACCCGCCGGGCACCGGTACTCATTTTTTTCTCGCTCATAAACGAAGTCGGCCTTATCGAATCGTCCGTCTGCCTTGGCGTTCGAGGTCTTCGTTGGCGGTACCAAAGTGGAGATGCCAGCTTCATGACAGGCCAGGATCTCTTTGCCATTAAAGTACCCGCGGTCGGCGAGCGCGGTAAGCCCGGATGTGCCGATCGCGGTGCGCGCTTTTTTGGCCATTGCGGACAACTGGTCGCGGTCGTTGCCGATGTTTGTCACTTCGTGCTCGACGATGAAATGATGCTTTGCATCGACGGCCGTTTGTACGTTGTAGCCGACGATCCCGCTACCGCGCGTCATCATGGATCGGGCATCTGGATCAGTTAGCGAAATCTGTGTATCGCCCGTTGCTACAAGCTTCGCTTCAATTTCCTTGAGCGAAGCCATCTGCAATTTTAACGCCGCTATTTTCTCTTCCAGCCGCATGCGCTTTGGTTTGGCGGCGGTCGGTTCTTGCCTGTCGGCGCTGTCGAGTTCAGCGAGGTATCGGCTTATGTTCGATTCAATCTCCTCCATTCTTCGCTTGAGTTTGGCGTTGGTAAAATTCCGATCGCTGCTGTTTACGGCTTTGAACTTGCTACCATCGATGGCCACAACAGCATCCGCAAACAGGTCAAGCTGCTGGCACAGAACAACGAACTGACGGCACACATTGCGGATCGATTTGCCGTTGTTTTTTCTGAAGTTTGCGATCGTCTTGAAGTCTGGTTTCAAGCGCCCCGTCAACCACATCAGCTCGACGTTTCGTTGGGCTTCTCGTTCTAGGCGCCGACTCGATTGGATACGGTTGAGATAGCCGTAAATGTAAAGCTTGAGAAGGACCGATGGATGGTAAGCCGGACGGCCTGTTGCCGCCGGCTGCACACTTTCAAACCCAAGACTTGCAAGATCAAGCTGATCGACAAATACATCGACTACCCGAACCTGGTTGTCTTCGTCCACATAATCGTCTAGTAGCTCGGGTAGCATCGTAGACTGGCCGCGGTTTGCACCTTCGATAAAGCGTTTCATTCTGCACCCCCGGTGATGAGATACTGCCTTAACGTTTACCGCCCGGGTTTCGTTTACATTAATTTACGTTTTTACACAGCCTGGGCCGAAAGCGGCCTGTCGTGTCGTTCGATTGTACCGTACAGGTACACCCATGCGAGGCGCTGATATCGAGACAGTTTTCGCGTCTCACATGCGTTGACTTCGCATGTTTGGGACACTTGTTGACGCCGACCGAAAACTGACCCATTGGGGATGCGGATCTTTTCTTGGACTGGTTTACATCGTTAAACCCAAGCTTTCACGATACTCGATCGGGCTCAGATAGCCAAGAGAGCTCTTGATGCGCTTTTCGTTGTACCAGCGAATGTATTTATC
>JALYUM010000055.1 GCA_030853745.1 Pseudomonadota bacterium
GATTGGCAATGCACTCGGCAATTCCTTTAAGACAGCAGAGGATGCGTTCGTCCAGTTCGCAACCACTGGCAAGCTGGAATTTAAAAGCATGGCCGCGTCAATCTTGTCTGACTTGGCCCGTATCGCAGCGAAAAAGGCGATAGCGGGCTTGGTCGATATGGCAATCGGCGCGTGGAAAGGACCATCCTCCGCATCAGTCGGCGACGGCGGCTGGCTCGCGCGCGGCGATCTTGCCGGGGCCCGAGCTGCAGGCGGCCCGGTCGGCGGCGGCCTGTCCTACCTGGTCGGCGAAAAGGGCCCGGAAATATTTACGCCTGCGGCAGGCGGCACGATTATCCCGAACCATGAATTAGGTGGCGGCAGCGGCGCCGTCACGATCAACTTGAGCACAACAGTTTCCAGTGGTACCTCCAACACAGAAGCGTCTGGCGATTCTAATTCCCAGTCCCGCCTGGTTGCCGATGCGCTTAATGCCAAGCTGAAGCAAATGATCGCGCGAGAAACACAGCAGGGTGGAATTATTTATAACTTTCAGAACGGTCGCGGATGACGACACAGACATTTACCTGGGTGCCAGTAATCGAGCCGACTGGTACCGGCACCTATCGGGTGCTCAGGGCGCAGTTTGGCGACGGCTATGCGCAGACGGCGGCCGACGGCATCAACAATAAATCGCAGACATGGCCACTGCAGTTTCGCGGGACCGCCGCGAAGATCACGCCGATCCGCGACTTCCTTGACGCGTGCTCCGGCTACCAGGCTTTCTTCTGGACGCCGCCGCTCGGTGCGCAGGGTTATTACAGGTGCGCCTCGTACACGCTCAAGCCGCTGGGCGCCGGCAAGTACGAGCTGGCCGCAACCTTTGAACAGGCATTTCAACCATGATCACTGCAGACATTCAAGGCCTCGAGCCAGGCGCGCGCGTCGAACTGTTCGAACTCGACGCCACCATGATCGCCGGCGGCTCGCTGCTGCGCTTCCACGGCTACCAGCAGGTCGCCACGATCTGGTGGCAGGGTAACGAGTACACCGCTTGGCCGATCCAGGCGAGCGGGTTTTCGAAGACGTCCGAGGGCCAGCAGCCGATCCCTAAACTATCGGTCGGCAACGTCGACGGCTCGATCTCGTCGCTGTGCATTCTGATGGACGACCTGGTGGGCGCCAAGCTGACCCGCCATATCACGCTGAGTCAGTACCTCGACGCTCGCAACTTTACCAGCGGCAATCCGACTGCCGATCCGTCGCAGGAATTTCCGATCGAAGTCTGGTTCATCGAGCAGAAAACTGCCGAGACAAACGAAGTTGTGGAGTTCGAGCTGGCCAGCGCGCTTGACCTGCAGGGCCAGATGCTGCCGCGACGCCAGATCATCGCGAACATGTGCTCGTTCACATACAAGGGGCCTTACTGCAATTACACTGGATCGGCGAAGTTCGACGGCAACGATAACCCGGTGACCGATCCAGCACTCGATACCTGCAGCAAGCGCCTGGGCGGCTGCAAGTTGCGATTCGGAGCGACTGAAGTGCTGAACTTTGGCGGCTTCCCTGCTGCGGCGTTGACGCAATGACGCCCGATACTGTTGCTGCTATCAGCCTGCACGCGCAGGCGCAATACCCGCGCGAGTGCTGCGGCCTGGTTGCGGTCATCAAGGGCCGCGAGCGTTACATCGCCTGTACGAACGCCGCCGTCGGCACAGATCATTTCGCGCTGCCGGCCGAACAATACGCCGCAGCAGAAGATCAGGGCGAGATTGTCGCCATCGTGCATTCGCATCCGGACGTACCGGCCGAGCAGAGCCAAGCCGATCTGGTGGCCTGTGAAGCGTCGGGCCTGCCGTGGCACATCGTGCGGGTTGACCTGGTTGGCGGCGCCCCGCTGGCCGGTGAACTGGTGACGATCGAGCCGACGGGCTATCTGGCGCCGCTGGTCGGGCGCCAGTTCTCGCACGGCGTGCTCGACTGCTACCAGCTGATCGTCGATTGGTACGCGCGCGAGCGGGGCGTCATGCTGAAGCAGTTCGCTCGAGCGGATAACTGGTGGGACGATGGCAAGAGCGACCTGTACACCGAGGGCTTCCCGCAGGCCGGCTTCGTCAAGCTGGCGCCGGATGCGCCGATGGAAGAGGGCGACGTGATTCTGATGCAGATCCGGTCGCGCAACGGCGTGCCGAACCACGCTGCAATTTACCTGGGCGACGGGCTGATGTTGCACCACTTGCACGGGCGCCTGTCGAGCCGCGACATTTACGGCGGCTGGTACCTCGAATCGACGCACGCCATCCTGCGCTACCAGCAATAAAAACCACACTCGCAACTCAACCCGCCTCGCGCAAGCTCGGCGGGTTTTTTCATTGGAAAACATGGATACTCTCCGCACCATTCGCCTGTACGGCAAGCTGGGCGCGCGCTTCGGCCGCATCCACCGTCTCGCTGTTGAAAGCACTGCCGAAGCCGTGCGCGCGCTTTCCGCGCTGCTGCCGGGCTTTCAAGCCGAGCTGATGGCCAGCGGCGACCGAGGCGTTCGTTACGCCTGCTTTCTCGGCAAAGCCAATATCGGAAAAGATGACCTGCAGCTTTCCGGTGGCAGCGACGATATTCGCATCGCTCCGATTCTGGCCGGTGCCAAGTCGGGCGGCTTCCTGCAAACCATTATCGGTGCAGCCTTGGTCATCGCGGGGATATTGACATTTCCCGCCTTCCCCACGCTGGGGGCATCTCTCCTTTCGATGGGCGCTTCGATGATGCTCGGCGGCGTCGTTCAAATGCTGTCCCCGCAGCAATCGGGAAGTTCCGCGGCCGACAAGGTTGAAAACGGCGCCAGCTATAACTTCAACGGCCCGGTCAACACGACTGCCCAAGGCAATCCGGTACCGGTCCTGTACGGCCGCATGATCGTCGGCAGCGCCGTGATCTCCGCCGGCATTCTCGCGCAAGAGCAGGCCTATGTGGGCTCCACGCTGGTGGCGCCCGATCCGAGTAAGGCGATTGCCGACTTCATGGCGGCCTTATGAGCGACATTATCGGCAGCAAGGGGCAGAGCGAACACGTCCACTACGAAGCACCAGACAGCCTGCACAGCACGTCGTACGCGCGCGTGCTCGACCTGGTGTCCGAAGGTGAAATCCTTGGCCTGACGAACGGTCTGCAATCGGTGCTGCTGGACGGTACGCCGGTCCAGAATGCCGACGGCACGAAAAATTTCACCGGGGTTACCGTCGATTTTCGCACCGGCACGCAGACTCAGGATTACATCCCGGGCTTCCCAAGTGTGGAGAGCGAAGTCGGCGTGGGCGTCGAGCTGAAATACGGCACGCCGTGGGTTCACGCCATCAGCAACACCGCGCTGTCGGCCATCCGGATCATTCTGGGCGTGCCGGCGCTGAGCAAGTCGGACACGACCAATGGCGACATCAAGGGCTACAAGGTCGATTACCAGATTGAGCTGTCGAAGGATGGCGGCGCCTATGCGATCGTGCTGTCGAGCAGCTTCAATGGCAAGACCACGACCGCCTACCAGCGCAGCGCGCGCATCGACCTGCCGAAAGCCACCACCGGCTGGAGCCTCCGTGTATCGCGCCTGACGACAAACGCAAACACAGCATCCATCGCAGACATGACGACCATCATCAGCTATACCGATGTCGTCGATGCCAAGCTGCGCTACCCGATGTCGGCGATTGTCGGCGTTCAGGTCGACGCGAAACAGTTCTCCAGCGTGCCTTCGCGCGCGTACGATCTGATGGGGCGAATCATCCAGGTGCCGAGCAACTACAACGCGAAAACCCGCGTGTACACCGGCAACTGGGATGGCACCTTCAAGCCGTCGTGGTCTGACAATCCTGCATGGGTATTTCGCGACATCGCGCTCAATGATCGCTATGGCCTGGGCCACCGCATCACGGCGGCGCAGCTGGACAAATGGTCGCTGTACGCGATCGCGCGCTATTGCGACGGCCTGGTGCCGGACGGGAAGGGCGGTACCGAGCCGCGTTTTACCTGCAACGTGTACCTGCAAACGCAGAAGCAAGCCTACGCCGTGCTGCAAGACCTCGCATCCGTGTTTCGCGGCATTTCGTATTGGGGCGCCGGCGCCATCATCGCGTCTGCTGACATGCCGACCGATCCGGTCTACGTGTACACCGCAGCCAATGTCATCGGCGGCAAATTCTCGCGGGTGGGATCGAGCAAGAAAACGCGCTTCACCACGGCGCTGGTCAGCTGGAACGATCCGGCCGACCTGTACAAAGCGAAGGTTGAATATACCGAGGATGCAGAGGGCATCGCGCGTTACGGCATCCAGCCGGTCAGCCTGACCGCGTTCGGCTGCTCGTCGCAGGGTCAGGCGCAGCGCGTCGGCCGGTGGGCGCTGGCCACGTCGCGCCTCGAAACTGAAATGATCTCGTTCGATGTCGGCATGGATGGTGCCATCGCGCTGCCTGGCCAGATCGTGCGCGTTGCAGATCCTTCGCGCATGGGTCGGCGCAACGGCGGCCGTATCAAAGCCGCTACTGGTCGCGTCGTCATTCTCGACAAGGCGCCAGTGATCAACGCCGGCGACAAGCTGACCGTCATCCTACCAACAGGGAAAAGTGAAACGCGCGTCGTCGCGTCCGTCGCCGCTGATGCCGTGACTGTGACCGCCGACTGGTCGATCGTGCCGAACGCGCAATCCGTCTGGTCGGTCGACAGCACGGTGCTGATCGCGCCGATGTACAAAATCCGCACGATCACCGAAAAGGATGCGACCACCTACACCATCACGGCTACGCAGCACGAGCCGGGGAAATTCGACTTTGTGGAGAATGGCACTGCGATCACGCCGCGCCCACAGACAGCGCTCAACGCCGCCGTGCAGCAGCCGCCGGCATCGGTCGCGGTCGTCGCTTACACGGTGTCGCTGCAGGACGTGCAGAAGCTCGGCTTCACCGCCACCTGCGCGGCAGTCGATGGTGCAGTTGCGTACGAGGGTGCGTTCCAGCACGACAATAGCAACTGGTTCATCATGCCGCGTCAGCCTGGCCCAGTGTTCGACATCCTCGATGTGCTGGACGGGAATTACATCGTCAAAATTGCTGCCGTAAATTCGGTGGGCGTGACCTCTATCGAAACGCTGTCGGCCTCGACGCTAATCAGCAAGAACGCCAACCCCAAGAACGCCGGCATCTTGCTGACGCCGAGCGCCCAGGGCTTCAACGTGAACGCCGACGGATCGATCACGCCCGCCTCGATAACGGTGCATGCGGACCTGCTCGCGCTCGACGGCATCGTGTCGTGGTCGGCAGTTGGCGCCACGATCACCAGCAGCAACAACAACGCGACCATTGTGGCCACGAACATGCCGGGCGCCGCCATGACGCTGACGGCCAGCCTCGCCGCACTGGGCCAGACCTTTACCCGCTCGATCGACATTGTGAAAAGTGCCGATGGCGCGGCCGGCGCGTCTAATTACACTTGGATCAAATACGGCACTTCGGCCGCCGGCGCTGGGCTGACCGACAACCCGGCTGGCATGACGTACATTGGTCTGGCGTTCAACCGTGCCAGCCCAACAGAATCGACGGTGGCCAGCGATTACGCATGGTCGCTGATCGGCGGCGCGAATGGCGCTGACGGCACGTCGGTGTTCACCGGTGTTGTCTATGTCCAGCAGGCGGCGCAGCCGTCGACCCCGACCGGTGGCACGTTCAATTTCACCACGTCCGCGCTGACGCCGCCGACTGGCTGGCTTGGCACGCAGCCGAACGCATCTACCGTGCCAACATGGGCTGTGCGCTTCACTTTCCGTGCGACCACGATTGGCGCCACGGTCACGGCTGGCACCTGGTCGACGCCGGTCAATGTTTCGCAGAACGGCGCCAACGGCAATAACGGCGTAGCGGCACCGCAAACGATGGTTATTTTCCTTTACCAGTGGAATGCTGCAGCACCGGCCGCGCCGCAGGGCACGTCGACGCTCAACTGGGTGACGGGCGCCAACAGCAACTACAACGGCTCGGACGGGTGGGCTGTGGCAGCACCAGCGAACCCTGGCACGCCAGGCCTTCGCCTGTACGTCGCTACGCAATCGGTGACAGCGCCGGGCGGCACGACCAGCACGCCGGGCATCTCGTACGCCAGCGCAGCAATTTCAGCATGGGCCCAGAACGGCGCCAATGGCAGCAACGGCAATAATGGCGCGAACGGTGCGCAGTCAGCTGAGCCGACGGTCTATCAGTGGGCGGTCACCATTCCGGCAGGTCCGGCAGGTGGAGCCACATTCACCTGGTCGACCGGCTTGTTCGGCGCAGCACCGGCCAACTGGACACTTGCGCCTGGTGCGCCGGTTGCGGGTTACACGCTGTGGGCGGCCAAGGTCAAACTGATCGACACGGCAGTTGCCACGACCACGGCCATCAATTGGGTCAATGCATCGATCACCGCGCTGAGCTACGCCGGCGGCAACGGGTCGAATGGCAGTAACGGATCGAATGGATCGAACGGCGCTGACGGCCT
>JALYUM010000090.1 GCA_030853745.1 Pseudomonadota bacterium
TGGCAGACCTGACCCCGGGTTAAGTTGTTATAGGTATCGTGCGAGTTCGAGTTTTGCGATGGCGTTCCGGTGCACTTCATCGGGGCCATCGGCCAGGCGCAAGGTGCGGTTGCCGGCCCACTGGTTGGCCAGCGGGAAATCGTTTGAGACTCCCGCCGCGCCATACGCCTGGATCGCCCAGTCCAGCACTTGCTGTGTGACATTTGGCGCCAGGACCTTGATCATGGCGATCTCGGCCTTCGCGTGTTTGTTGCCGACCGTGTCCATCAGCGATGCTGTTTTCAGCGTCAGCAGCCGCGCGGTGTCGATGCGGATGCGTGACTCGGCGATCCGTTCGCGCCACACGCCTTGCTCGGAAATTTTGCGCCGGAACGCCACCCGGCTGTTCAGACGGCGACACATCAGTTCGAGCGCACGCTCGGCCACGCCGATGGCACGCATGCAATGGTGAATGCGGCCCGGTCCCAGCCGGCCCTGGGCGATGTCGAAACCGCGTCCTTCGCCCAGCAGCAGGTTGGCTGCCGGTACCCGCACGTCCTCGAACAGGATTTCACAATGGCCATGCGGCGCGTCGTCGTAGCCGAATACCGGCAACGGGCGCTTGATGGTGATGCCTGGCGTATCGGCGGGTACCACAATCATCGACTGCTGCGCGTGGCGCGCTGCCTCGGGGTCGGTTTTGCCCATGACGATGAACACCGCGCAGCGCGGATCGCCGGCGCCCGAAATCCACCACTTGTGGCCATTGATGACGTAATCGTCGCCGTCGCGTGCGATGCGCGTTGCGATATTGGTCGCGTCCGACGAGGCGACGTCGGGCTCGGTCATGGCGAACGCCGACCGAATCTCGCCACGTAATAACGGTTCGAGCCAGGTATTTTTGATGGCCTCACTCGCGTAGCGCTCCAGCGTTTCCATGTTGCCCGTGTCCGGCGCCGAACAATTGAAAACTTCCGGCGCCCACCATACCTTGCCCATGATTTCGCACAGCGGCGCATAGTCGAGATTCGACAAGCCTTCCGGCGCGCGTGTCGATTGCGGCAGGAACAGATTCCACAAACCCTGCGCCTTCGCCAGCGGTTTCAGCCGCTCCACCAGCTCGGTTGGTATCCAGCGATTGCCGTGCTCGACGCCATTCCGGTCGACCTCGGCGGTAAAAGCTTTTTCGTTCGGATAAATGTGTTCATCCATGAACGCGAGCAGGCGCGCCTGCAGTTCTTTGCAGCGGTCGGAATAATCGAAATTCATGCGAGTCCCTGGTGATTACGTGAGGCGAAATGCCAGGCCAGTTCGGCCATCGGTCGCGCGGCCTTGCCGTTTTCCAAAGCCTGGGCGCTGGCGGCGGTGCCGTCGACATAGCGTTTCATGATGCCCTGCATGATGCCGGCCAGCCGGAACATATTGTAGGCAAGATAAAAATTGAAATCTTCGGGCCGGATGGTCTTGCCGGTCCGCGCGCAGTAGCTGGCGATATAGTCTTCCTGCGATGGAATCCCGAGTGCCGGCAAATCCAGCCCGGCAATGCCACGGAATTTTCCAGGCTCGATGTTCCAGCTCATGCAGTGATACGAAAAATCTGCCAGCGGATGGCCCAGCGTCGACAGTTCCCAGTCGAGTACCGCCAGGATGCGCGGCTCGGTCGGGTGAAAGATCATATTGTCGAGGCGGAAGTCGCCGTGCACGATGGACGTGTCGTCGCCCGGCAGAATATGCTGCGGCAGCCACGCGATCAGACGGTTCATCTCGGGAATGTCTTCGGTGGCAGAAGCCTGGTACTGGCGCGTCCAGCGCTCGATCTGGCGCGCGAAATAGTTGCCCGGCTTGCCATAGTCGGCAAGTCCGATGGCAGCGTAATCGATGGTGTGCAGCTGCGCAATCACGCGGTTCTGTTCCGCGTAGATGGCGGAGCGCTCCATCGGCGTCATGCCCGGCAGCGACTGGTCCCACAACACCCGGCCCTCGACGCATTCCATGATGAAAAATGCGCGCCCGATCACCGACTCATCGAGGCACAGCGCGTACTGGCGCGGCACCGGAAAGCCGGCCGCATGCAGGGCCGACATGACGCGGAATTCGCGGTCGATGGCGTGAGCCGAGGGCAGTAGTTTGGCAGCAGGGCCGGGCTTGGTGCGTAAGACGTAACGCTGGTGTCCGATGGCAAGCCGAAACGTCGGGTTCGACTGGCCGCCCTTGAATTGGACCACGTCCGGCACGCCGCCAGGATAGCCGGGCACATGTGTTTCCAGATACGCGGCGAGCGCGGCGACGTCGAACTTCTGCCGCTCCGACACCGGTTTGGTGCCGATCGATTCTTCAAACATCGTGTCTCCGAATGGTGTTGTACCCCGGTTTTTATGGGTTTATTCTAGCGCCAAACGAACGCCCGTGCTATTTAGTTTTTTTATACTGTTGCATCAGGTCTTCCATCGTCGTGGTGCGGACGTGGGCCTGCAGCGGCGCCGGCGGCGTGACGTTTACGTAGCGCACCACCCAGTCGTCCGGCGCAGACCCGACGTCCAGCGCGTTGATGCAGCCGGGAGCCTGTGCCAGTCCGCCCAGAAACATGCGCTGGCCGGTCAACGCAAGCGACAGGATGGCGCAGTTGACGCCGCCGTGCAGCACCAGCAGCACGCAGTTCCAGTCCGGGTCGGCGCGCAGGCGCGCGATGGCCGGATGCACACGGTCGAGCAATTCGCCAACCGATTCCCCGCCGAGAAAGCGCGTCGATTCGGCCACAGAGCCGGCAAACACGCCGGTAAACGCAGCGCGCAACTGATCGGCCGGGATGTCGGCAAGGCGTCCGCCGCGAATTTCCTGCAGATCCGGCCACGTCTCGACCGGGTTGTGCAATCCGGCCGCAGCCAGCACGCGCGCCGCAGTCTCCACCGTGCGCGGCAGGCCTGAGATGATCACCTTGTCGAAGACGACATTTTCTTGCGCAAACGCCATACCCGCCGCATCGGCCTGGGCACGGCCGTCGGCATTCAGCGGCACCTGTTCGGGCAGCACCGGCTTGCCGCTTGCGTCGAAATAGATCACGCTTCCGTGGCGCATTACATACATTCGGCGTCGTTGTGTTGTCGATATCATCATCGTTATTCCGCAAAACAGTGCATTGAAGTAACTCTCAAGAATAATCGCAAGTATCTGGAATAGAATACTTACGAGAAATATTTTGATGAGGGGAAGCCATGGCGCGTCCAGAAAAAGTCCGGCTCGGTGAAATCCTGGTACAGCAAAAACTGCTGTCGGAAGAGCAATTGGGTCTCGCCCTGGCCGACCAGAAACGCACCGGGCGCAAGCTCGGCCGCGTATTTGTCGAGAATGGGTTTGTCACCGAAGAACAGATTTCCGGTGCGCTGGCCCGCCAGCTCGACATTCCCTATATTAATCTGAAGTTCTTCAACATCAATCCGGAGATTGTGCGGCTGCTGCCCGAGACGCAGGCGCGCCGGTTTCGCGCATTGGCGCTGGAAGACCGGCGCGGCAATCTGCTGATCGGCATTTCCGATCCGACCGACCTGTTTGCGTACGACGAAATCGCGCGCCTGGTGAAGCGCGGCATCGAACTGGCGGTGGTCAATGAAACTGAAGTGCTGGCCGTCATCGACCGCATCTACCGGCGCACCGGCGAGATCACCGATTTTGCCCGTGAAGTCGAGCAGGACCTGGGCGACACCTCGGTCGACTTCGGCATGCTGGCCGCCAATCCGGGCCTGGAAGAAGCGCCGATCGTCAAATTGCTGCAATCGGTGTTCGACGACGCCACTCAGGTGCGCGCGTCCGACATCCATATCGAGCCGCAGGAAGGGCGGCTGCAAATCCGCTTCCGCATCGATGGCGTGCTGCACCTGCAAACCGAGGCCGACATCAAAATTGCCACGCCGCTGGCGCTGCGGTTGAAACTGATGGCGGACCTGGACATCTCTGAAAAACGCCTGCCGCAGGATGGCCGCTTTGCCGTCAAAGTGCGCCAGCAGCGTATCGATGTGCGGATTTCGACGATGCCCACCCAGTACGGCGAATCGGTCGTCATGCGGCTGCTGAACCAGGGCGGCACCACGCTGCGCCTCGACGCCATCGGCATGCCGCCAGCACTGGTCGATAAATTCCGCGCCATTGTCGCGCGGCCGAACGGCCTGGTACTGGTCACCGGGCCGACCGGTAGCGGCAAGACCACCACGCTTTATAGCGCACTGGCCGAACTCAATTCGGTGGAAAAGAAGCTGATTACCGTCGAGGACCCGGTGGAGTATCGTCTGCAGGGCATCAACCAGGTGCAGGTGAACGATAAAATTGCACTGAGCTTCGCGCGCGTGCTGCGCTCGGCGCTGCGCCAGGACCCGGACATTGTGCTGGTGGGCGAGATGCGCGACCAGGAAACTGCGCAAATTGGCCTGCGCGCCGCCATGACGGGTCACCTGGTGCTGTCGACCCTGCACACCAACGATGCCGCCAGTACGCCGCTGCGCCTGATGGACATGGGCGTGCCGCGCTACATGGTGGGCGGCTCGCTGCAAGCCGTGCTGGCGCAGCGGCTGGTGCGCGTGATATGCGAAAGCTGTAACGGCCCCGCCGACTTGCCGCCCAGCGAGCGCACCTGGCTGCGCGCAGAGCTGGGCGACCTTGCCGCATCGACGCCGTTTTTCCATGGCAAGGGCTGCTCGCACTGCAATGGCACCGGTTTCCGCGGCCGGACCGGCGTCTACGAATTGCTGGAAATGACACGCGCCGTCACCGATGCGGTGAACCATCCCGACCCCGCGCACTTTTTAAAAGTGGCGCAGCAGCAGATGGCCGGCGGGACGCTGCGCCGCCACGCCGTGCAGCTGGCCGTGCAGGGCCGCACGACGGTATCGGAAGCGATGCGCATCAGTAACCAGCTGGAGGAATGACGTGCCGTTCTTTGCGTACAAGGCCCGCAACGGGCGCGGCGAGCTGATGCAAGGCGTGCTGGAGGGCGCCGACGCGGGTGCCATTGCCGACCAGCTGTTCGGTACGGGCGTCACGCCGGTCGAAATCGTCGCGACGACGCGCGCCCTGTCGGCAGGTTCCCATGAACTGAGCGCCTGGGAAAAGTTCAGCGAAAAAAAAGTCACCTCGATCGATGTGCAACTGTTCAGCCGCCAGATGTACACGCTGATCAAATCCGGCGTGCCACTGATGCGCGGCCTGGCCGGCTTGCAGGAGTCGGCAATTTCCAAAAGTTTCGGGCGCGTCATCAAGGATGTGCGCGAGTCGCTCGATTCCGGGCGCGAACTGTCGGCCGCCATGCGCCGCCATCCGGATTGCTTTTCGAATTTTTACCTGTCGATGATCCGCGTCGGCGAAATGACCGGGCGCCTCGAGGAAGTGTTTTTGCGGCTGTACGACCACATGGAATTCGACCGCGACATGCGTGGCCGGGTCAAAAGTGCGCTGCGCTACCCGATGTTCGTGATGCTGGCGATGGTGGTCGCGATGGGCATCATCAACGTGTTCGTGATTCCGCAATTCGTCACGGTGTTTGCCAAGTTTGGCGCCGAACTGCCGCTGATGACGCGCATCCTGATCGGCACCTCGAGTTTCACCGTGCACTACTGGGGCCTGATCCTGGCGCTGGCGGCGGGGGGCGTATTCGGCTTTCGCGCATGGACTGCCACGCCTGCTGGCCTGTACACGTGGGACCGCCAGAAGCTGCGCATCCCGATTGCCGGCAAGATTGTGTTGAAGGGCACGATGGCGCGTTTCGCGCGCAGTTTTGCATTATCGATGAAGAGCGGTGTGCCGATCGTACAGGCGCTGACGGTGGTGTCGCAGACCGTCGACAACGCTTATCTTGGCGCCCGCATCGAGCAGATGCGCGATGGCGTCGAGCGTGGCGAAACCATCCTGCGCACATCGACCACCGCGGGGGTCTTTACGCCGATCGTGTTGCAGATGATTGCGGTGGGCGAGGAAACAGGCTCGCTGGAAGAACTGATGGATGAAATTGCGCAGATGTACGAGCGCGAAGTCGATTACGAGCTCAAAACGCTGTCGGCACAGATAGAGCCGATCCTGATTTCGTTCCTCGGCGCGATGGTGCTGGTGCTGGCGCTGGGAATTTTCCTGCCAATGTGGGATCTGGGCAAGGTGGCGCTGCATAAAGCGTGATGTATGCATCGGCAATGCCCGCGAAATCAGGGAGTTGCCACAGTGATCATGCTGTATGTGGTAGCCATACAACTCCACCATAATCTTTCGTTGCGGCAAAAATAGGGTGTGATATTCTTTCTGGGTGGCAATTAAGAATGCTTTCGGAGTGGTCAGGCCAACAAGATTTTCTGGCAATCGCCCCGATAGCTTTAATAACTGACAACACGGCACGCGCTGCATGGGCAGGGTTGGCCACCAACACATACCGATGCGCGGCAATTTCGCCCCATCCACTTATCCGGACCCTGGAGATACCCTGATGAAAAACATGAAACGCACCGCACAAGCCGGTTTTACCCTCATCGAGCTGATCGTCGTGATCGTTATCCTCGGCATCCTGGCTGCGACTGCGTTGCCGAAATTTGTCAGCTTTGGTGGCGATGCGCGCACTGCCAGTTTGAACGCCGCAAAGGGCGCAATGGCAGCAACGTCCTCTATGGTCAAGGGTAAATATATTGTTGAAGGTGGTGCGAAGCCCTCGGTACTGATCGAAGACACAACGGTGAACTATACGGTTGGTAACGGCTATCCGAAAGCAGAAACCGTGTTCTTGACCGCCGCCGGCTTATCGACTACCGACTACACGATCGTCGCGCCAGGTTCGGCAGCCACGGCCAATTCGCCGGTAACGTCATCGACCGAGATTGCAGTGATTCCAAATGGTATCGCCAATACTCCAAGCGGTCTGAGCTGCTACGCTAAGTACACCGCGCCAGCGGCCAGCACAACCACGCCGGGGCTAGCTGTTGCAGTCACCAGCAGCTGCTAAATACCGCTGTGTCCACCGTGGCCGGCCCCGACTTTCGTCCGCCGAAATTCGTGTCCGGCCACAGTTTTTTCCGTCATTTCAACGCGCAGCCTGGCTTCGCCCTGCAGCGTGGCTTCACCCTGGTCGAACTGATCGTGGTCATGATCATCATCGGCATCCTCGGCGCCATTGGCGCCGTCCGTTATTTCGACCGGCGCGGCTTCGACGCCGCCGGTTTTGCCGAGCAAACCCGCGCCATGCTGCGCTTCAGTCAAAAGCTGGCTGTCGGCCAGAACCGGCCCGTGTATACCCAGATGAACGGCAATACCATTGCCCTGTGCTTCGACAGCACGTCCCCGTGCCCCGCCACCAGCCGCGTGCCAGCTATCGGCAGCAACGGCGGCGCTGCAGCCTGCGCTCCGTTGAGCTGGTATTGCGAAGCGCCGCCGGGTACGATTGCCTATGCCCTCAGCCCGACCACTGCCAGCACCATCTGCTTCAACGCCCTCGGCCAGCCGGGCCTCGGTGCCAGTGGCGCCTGTAACACCGCAAACTTCAACGGTGTCACCGTGAATATTACCGGCGACGGCAACACCACGCCGGTGAATGTCGCCGCGGAAACCGGCTATGTCTATTAAGCGTCAAGCCGGCGTGACGCTGATCGAACTTATCCTGTTCATCCTGATCATCGGCATTGCGCTTGCTGCCATCCTGGGCGTCATGAACGTCACCACGCGCAACAGCGCCGATCCGGCGCGCACCAAGCAGGCGCTGATGATTGCCGAAGGGCTGCTGGAAGAAGTGCAGCTGGCCCGCTTTACGAAATGCGACCCCAGCGGCGATGTCGATGCCAGCGGCAATTGCACGATCCCCGAAGCGTGGGGCCAGGTGGCGCCCGAGCCGGTGGGGCCGCGCCCGTATGACAACGTCAACGATTACGTTGCCGCGGCAAATACTGCCACGCCAGCGTTCAATGTCGGCAGCGTGCTGTCGGACGCCAACGGCCGCGCGCTGAATGTGAACGGCTACACGGCAACCGTGACGATTACGCCGGACAGCCTCGGCCCGTCCGGCAGCGTGGTCGGCGCAGGTGGCTCAGCGGCTGACACCGACCTGCTGCGCATCCGCATCACGGTGTTTTTCGACAGCCGTTCTTTGACACTCGACGGCTATCGCGCGCGCTATGCGCCGGGCATCTGATGCGCCGGCGCCTGCACAGTTCCCACGGCTTCACGCTGGTGGAAGCGATTGTCGTGATCGCCATCATCGGCATCATCGGCGCCATTGTCGCCGTGTTCATCCGCCTGCCGGTCCAGAATTACGCCGACAGCGTGGCCCGTGCCGAAATCACCGATGAAGCCGACCTGGCGCTGCGTCGCATGGCACGCGAACTGCGGCTGGCGCTGCCGAACAGCATCCGCGTCAACGCCGACGGCAGCGCCATCGAATTCCTGATGACCAGAACCGGCGGCCGTTACCTGGCGCTCGAAGACAGCCTCGCGACGACATATCCGGTGCTCGACTTCGTCAACGGCGCCAAAACAGTGACGCTGCTGGGCGAGTTGTCGGCAAAGCCCTCGCAGCAGATCGTCGCCGGCGACTATTTCGTCGTCTATAACCTGGGGAGCGGCATGGCGCCTGCCGACGCCTGGGGCTTTTCCGGCACCGACCGGAATATCGCCCGCATCGGTGCGATCGCAGGCAACGTGCTGACGCTGGCCGACAACCCCTTTTCGACGCAATCGGTCACACTGCCATCGCCCGACCGGCGCTACCAGATCGTCAGCAGCCCGGTGACCTTCGCGTGCGCGCGCGCGGGCGACAATTTTCTGGTGCTGACCCGCTACGCCGGTTATGCCATCAACCCGAATCAGGTCAACCCGCCCACCGGCGCCACGTCGGCGTCGCCCCTGACGCGCCGCGTGAACAATTGCGCCGGCCTGTTTGCCTACGATACGGCGGCCGGCAGCGCCCAGCGCACGGCGTTGGTGAGCATCACGCTGGAACTGGCCACGCGCACGCTCCCGGGCGCGCCGGCCGAGACCATCCGCCTGGTCGACCAGGTTCATGTGGACAACACGCCATGAAGCTGTCACGCAAAAAACAGGCTGGCGTCGGCCTTGTCACGGCGATTTTCCTGCTGGTGGTGATTGCCGGCCTGGCGGCCGCGATGGTGACGGTGTTTACCAACCAGCAGGCCAGCAGCCAGCTCGACCTGCAGGGTTCGCGCGCTTACCAGTCGGCACGCGCCGGCATCGAATGGGGGCTGTTCAACGCGACCCAGGCCACCACCTATTGCGTGCCCTCCGGCACCACCGACGCAACGACTACCAACAGCTTCGCTTTGCCGGCTGCCAGCATGTTGAGCGGCTTTACGGTCACCGTCATCTGCTCCACGGCGCTGGGGCCGGGCAGAGACGCCGCCACGATGGTGCGCAAGATCAGCGCCACGTCCTGCAATCAGCCCACGAATGGCGCCTGTGGCAGCAATTCGGGCAGCAATTCGGGCAACAATCTCGACTATGTCCAGCGCGTCATCGAGGTGCAACTGTGATCCGGCGGTTGGTCGCACTGCTGCTGTGGTTCCTTGCCACCAGCGCCCACGCCGACGTCCCGCTGACGCTGTTCAAAAGCTGGGCCGGCAACGTGAATTTCACCGGCACGGTGGTGACCAACCGCACCAGTGGCAGCGCGCTGTGCTCGGTGTATTCCGCGAACACCACGCTGTCGGTGGCGCTGGCCGGCATTCCCGCCAATGCCACTATCCTGTCCGCGCAGCTGTACTGGGCCGGCTCCGGCAGCACGCCGGATTACACGGTGGGGTTCGAATCGGGCCAGGTGACAGCGACTGCCGCGCGCAGCTACACGTCGCAGTCGGTCGGCTACGATTATTTCAGCGGTGCAGTCGACGTCACCACGCAGGTGCAGGCGCGGCGCAACGGCAATTATCAATTTTACGGACTCACCGTCAACAACGGCGAGCCTTACTGCAGCGTATCGGGCGTGTTATCGGGTTTTACGTTGCTGGCGGTGTATTCCGATACCAGCCAGCCGTACCGGGTGCTGAATCTGTACGAAGGCTTTCAGTACTACCGCAATACCAGCGCGTCGATGACGATCAGCAACCTGAAAATCCCATCGCCGCTGACCAGCGCAATGACGGGGCGCATCGGGCATATCACGTGGGAAGGCGACAACACCAACGGCCAGACCAACGAGGATCTGGTGCTGAATAATTACAAAATGACCGATTTGCTGAACCCGTCCGGCAACCAGTTTAATTCGCAGAGCAATATCAATGGCGACACCGCATCGTACGGCGTCGATTTCGATGCCTACACTGTCGGCTCGCCGGTTATTGCGGCCGGCCAGACCAGCGCCACCACCACGTACTCGTCCGGCATCGACATGGTATTGCAGTCGGCACTGCTGGTCGCTTTGCCAAGTACGCCGGCGGTCGACCTCGCCATCACGATGACCCGCAACGGCGCGTTCAGTACCGGCACGGCCGGCAGTTATACGCTGTCGGTGTACAACGGCGGCACCGCCACCGACGACGGTCCGGTGACAATTGTCGATACGCTGCCGGCCGGCGTGACCTATCTGGGCTTCAGCACCGTGCGGGGCTGGAACTGCACGGCGTCCGGCCAGACGGTCACGTGCAAGATGAACGGCCTGTTCACGGCCAACACCTCGCTGCCGGACCTGACCATCAATGTCATGCCCACCACCGAGGGCAGCATCACCAACACGGCCACCGTGGCGGGCGTCGGCTACGATTATTTCATGGCCAATAACACCGCCAGCGACACCACCACGGTCACCAGGGGCGCGTACACCTACGCGTTCACCGACAGCGCGTGCAAACCGACTGTGCCGTTCGGGACAGCGGGCCAGTGCAATCTGCTGACCGCCGACTACCGCCTGCCGGCCGCACTGGCGGTCGACGGCTACCTGACGACGCTGCAAGGCGGCATCCCGGTGTCCCGCAGCACCACCGCATCGACGACCATTCCCTTCAATTTTGCCGTGACGTGCATGCTGCCGGCGAAAACTGCCGGCGTGAAACCGACCATCAACGGCACGGTCTTGCCGGTGTGCGCCGATGGCCCGAACGCACCGGCCACTGCCAGCTCCGCGTGGAGTACCGCCATTAAGCTGGTGTTCGCGGCGAATACGCCATCGGTCAAGGTGACCTTTTATTATGCCGACGTGGGACGCGTGCTGATCTCGATAAAAGAGGTGACCGGCACTGCCGGCTACACCAGCCCGAGCGTCATCTTCCGGCCCATCTCGCTGCGCCTGGCCGTGACCGGCAATCCGACTACCGTGACATCGACCTCGGCGCCGTTCGTCGCGGCCGGCGCGCCATTCCCCATCAAGGTCGACGCGCTGATGGTGAATGGCGTGGCGGCGCCCAATTTCGGCAATGGCGATGCCGGCATCACCGTCGCAGCAACCGCGCCGTCTGCCAGTGGCACGACCGATGAAAAAGCCATCAACGCAGCGATGGGAAGCGTGCCCGCGTTGGTCACCACCGGCATGGGCACGGCGTCTGGCGGCGCCTTTAACGGCACCGGCACGTTCAACGAGGTGGGCGTGCTGGTGGTGACGGCCAGCGTGACTGGCGGGTATTTCAGCGTCGACGACGTCACGGCTGCGGTCATGAAAGTAGGGCGTTTTTACCCGTTCTCGTTCAGCACGGCGGTCACGCCGGTGTTTGCCGACTGCGCCAAAATTCCCGTCGCCTGTCCCGACAGCCCGACCACCCCGGCCGGACCGGCGGGCAAGGCGGGCGCTGCGTATGCAACGCAGGCGTTCGACGTCGCTGTCAGGCCGCTCGACGCCAACGACAAGGAGCTGCAGAATTTTCGCGGCGTGTTTGGCGACCCGATCGACCTAGCCGCGGTCGACAGCGCCGGTGGCAGCACGCTCAATCCCCCGGCCACACCAGCGGGCGCCAGGCTCACTGCCGCGCAGATCCCGGCGTTGACTGCCACCCAGACCAATGGCGTGCTGCATGTCAGTGCCGCCTACACGCTACCGGTGCCGTTCCTGCGCACCTTGCCGGCAACCACTGGCTGGACCGTGCCGACAGCCATTTTCCTGCGCGCCAGCGCCGTCGATACGCCGAGCGTGCTGACCGTCACGTCGAAACAATCCGATACGTCGCTGGAAGGCGCCATCCTGATCCTGAACGGCCGCCTGCTGCTGTCGACGGTGTCCGGCTCCGAACTGCTGCGCCTGCCGGTGACGATGACTGCGCAATTCTGGAAGCCCGGCGCCAACGGCGGCGCGTGGACCACGAACCTGGCCGACACCGGCGCCACGCCCACCACGATCGCATTCAGCACGTGCAAGCGCAATCTGCTGGTGGCGAACGCGTGCTACAGCGGCCTGCAAATGGCGCCGCGCGACACCGTGTTTTCGGCCGGCAGCGCGAAATTTTTCATTGCCGCGCCCGGCGCAGGAAAAACCGGCAGCGCCATGTTCAATATGACCGGCGCCCCGGCCTGGCTGCCCAGCACGCAGGCGCAAGCCGTGTTCGGTGCCTACAAAAGTAATTTTTTGTACCTGCGCGAGGTATTTTGAACGGCGTGTCAAGCACCGGCGCGCGGTCCTCTGTAAAAACGACACCGGCAGCGCTATTTTGTTGGCGTAGTGCAAATTCGGTATCGATAGTGGATGGATGTTGAATATAATCAAGCACGTAGCGTGGGTTCCTCACCTTCTCGTTAACCACTGATTTGGGCGGCATGCGCTTCTTCAAACAAACCGTGAAAACCGATGGCTGGCTGGCGCTGGTGCCGCAGGGCGAGCACCTCGCCGCGGCCCGCGTGGTCCGCATCCCGGACGGCAAGCCGATGGTGGCACTGGCCAGCCGGATTGCCGGCGGCGCCTCGGTCGACGGGCTGGAAAAGCTGGGACGTGACTTGCGCGCCAACACCAGTGCATGCAGTACGGTGTTGTCGGGCGGGCATTATCAGATGCTGACTGTCGATGCGCCCAACGTCCCCCAGGAAGAATTGCGCACCGCCGTGCGCTGGCGCTTGAAAGACATGCTCGATTTTCACGTCGACGATGCCACCATCGATGTGCTCGACATTCCGGCCGACAAGAGTGCCAGCGCGCGCGGGCACAGCATGTTTGCCGTGGCCGCGCGCAACAGCATCATCGAGGGGCGCCAGAAGCTGTTCACCCAGGCCAGAATCACCCTGGTGGCCATCGACATTCCCGAAATGGCGCAGCGGAATATTTCGGCGCTGCTGGAAGCCGAGGGCCGTGGCCTGGCCATGCTGTCGTTCGATGAAGACGGCGGCTTGCTGACGGTGTCGTTCAAGGGCGAGCTGTACCTGTCGCGCCGCATCGACGTCACCCTTGAACAATTGCTCGACCCGGAGCATGACCGCAAGCATCAGCACTTCGAGAAAATCACGCTGGAACTGCAGCGCTCGCTTGACCATGTCGATCGCCAGTTCCATTTCATCAGCGTGGCGCGCCTGCTGCTGGCGCCATCGACGATTACCGGCCTTGAAGAATATTTGTCGAGCAATCTGTACACGCCGGTAGCGCGCTTCGATCTGGCCGACGTATTCGATGTGTCGCGCGTGCCGGAACTCGCCGACCCGGTGCTGCAGCAGCAGTTCTTCATTCCCCTCGGCGCCGCACTGCGCCACGAGGAGAAGGTGCCGTGAGCCAGCAGATCAATCTGTTCAATCCGATCTTCCTGTATCAGAAGAAGATTTTTGCTGCCCGCACGCTGGCGCTGTCGCTGGGTTTGCTGTCCTGCGGCGCGCTGGCGATTGCGGCGACAGCGTGGTACAGCGTCAGCCATCTGCGCCGCGAGGCGGCTGCCGTGACGCTGCAAGCGGCCGCGAAACAGGCGCGCCTGGTGCGGGCCGCGGTGGAATTTGCACCGCGCCAGGCCAACGCCATCCTCGGCCGCGAGGCGGGCGACGCCGTGGCGCAACTGGCGGCGCTGCGCCACGTGGCCGACATCCTCAACAACGGCGGCCTCGGCAATACGCAGGGGTACGCCAGTATTTTTCGCGCACTGGCGCGGCAACACCAGGACGGGTTGTGGCTGACCGGCGTGAATGTCGGTTTGACTAGCGGCGGCAGCGGCAGCGGCGGCGGCGGCGTCGGGTCCGACCTGTCGCTGCAGGGCAGGGCGCTGAATGCCACGCTGGTGCCGGCCTACATTGAACGCCTGACCCGCGAGGCGGTATTGCAGGGCAAATCTTTCGGTAATTTGCAGATCACGCAGCCGGCCTTGCCTGCTGCGGCCACGCCGGTGGCAGCGGCGCCGCTGGCGTTCATCGAATTCTCGCTCCAGGCCAACGCTGCCGAGGTGAAACCGTGAAGGCGTACTGGCTGACGCTTGCCGCCCGCATCGACCGGCTGACGCTGCGTCAGCGCGTCGGCGTGTTCGCGGGCTGCGCGGCGGTGGTGCTGTACCTGGTCTTCATGTTGGCGTTCGACCCGCTGCTGCGCGAACAGGCGCGCCTGGAAGCCACCATCAAAACCCAGCGCGCTGCCATGACAGGCGTGGATACGCAGATTACGACGCTGGTCGACGCGTATGCGCGCGATCCGGATGCCGGCACCCGCACCCGCTTGACCAGCGCGCGCCAGGAAGCACGCACGCTGGGCGCCAGCCTGGCCGCGATGCAGCAGGGCCTGGTGGCGCCGGAACAGATGGTGCCGCTGCTGCAGACCATCCTGCGCGCCAACGGCCGCCTGCAACTGGTAGCGCTGACGACCCTGCCTGTGACGCCAGTCGGCGGCCCGCCTGCCACGTCCGGCAGCGTACCTGGCGCTGCATCTGTCCCTGCACCTGCCGCTGCACCTGCCGCTGCATCTGCCTCCGCACCTGCCTCCGCACCTGCCGCGCAACCATCCATTGCCGCGCCAGCCATGGCCGGTCTGCTGTACCGTCATGGCGTGCAGGTGACGGTGCGCGGCAGTTATCTTGATATGGTCGATTACATGGCAGCGCTGGAAGGCCTGCCGACGCAGTTGTTCTGGGGCGGAGCGCAATTCCAGGTGGAAGAATACCCGCGCGCGCAACTGACGCTGACGCTCTACACCCTGAGCCTGGACCGCAAATGGATGAAGCTGTGAAGCGCCTGCTGGCATTGTGCGCGTTGCTCGCCGCCGGTGTGCAGGCGCAGCCGTTGCAGGACCCGACCCGTCCACCGACGCAACTGCTGCATCCGGTTGCCGGTGTCAAACCGGACAGCGCGCCGCAGGTGCAATCGATTTTGATCGCGCGCGGTACCGGCGGCCGGCGCGTTGCCGTCATCGACGGCGAGACGGTGCGGGTAGGCGACCGGGTCCGCGGTGCGCGCGTGGTGGCCATCACTGCCACCACCGTGCAACTGCAGCGCGGCAGCAAGCGCGACGTACTCACACTGACAGAACAGGGAGTTCAATGAGACTGCAATTTTCGGTCATCGCGGGCGCCGTGCTGGCGCTGCTGGCGGCATGCCAGACGCCACAGAGCCGCTCGACTTACGACGAGATCAATCAACAGGTTGCCAGCGCCGCGCGCAGTGCGGTCCCCACGGCGACGGTCGACGACGCCGTTGCCAACGCGCTGGTGCCACCGGTCAGCGCGCTGGCGGGCAACTTGCCGAAAGCCCGGCCGGCGCTGGAGGAGCGCTTCAACGTCGCCTTCCGACAAGTGCCTGCGCAACAGTTTTTTCAGTCCATCGTGGCCGGCACGCGCTACAACATGCTGGTGCATCCGGACGTCACGGGCACCATCACGGCGAATTTGAAAGATGTGACGCTGATCGAAACGCTGGACGCGATCCGCGACATGTACGGCTACGATTATCAGATCACCGGCACACGCGTGTCGATCCGACCGCTCACCATGCAAACGCGCATGTTCCAGGTGAATTATCTGAACAGCAACCGGCGTGGCGCGTCCAGTCTGCGCGTCAGCTCGACGTCAGTGTCGAACGCGAACAGCAGTAACCAGAACGGGCAGAACGGTCAGAATAACAATCAGAACAACAACCAGAACAATAATCAAAACAACAATAACAACGGCGAGCAGACCAATGGCGGGAACGGCAACCAGCGCAACAGTACCGACCTGCTGACGACCTCCAGCAGCGAATTCTGGCCAGAACTGAAAGCGTCGATCGAGGCGATTGTCGGTTCGAAGGCCAATGGCCGCAGCGTGGTCATCAGCCCGCAGTCGGGCGTGCTGGTCATCCGCGCCATGCCGGATGAGCTGCGCAACGTCGACATGTATCTGAAAGCCACGCAGCTGTCGGTCGACCGCCAGGTGATCCTGGAAGCAAAAATCCTCGAAGTCGAGCTGAACGACAGTTTCCAGAGCGGCATCAACTGGGCATCGTTTGCGTCGTTCAACAGCAAGCACACCAACCGCGTGTCGTCGGGTTTCGTGTCGCCCGGCACCACGCTGGCGCCGTTGCCATTCGATGGCAGCCAGCCGGCCGTCATTGCCGGCAACGGCCTGGCAGCCAGCACAGGTTTCAGCCTGGCCAACACCAGAAACGTTGCCGGCTCGCTGTTCGGACTGGCTTTCCAGACCAGTAATTTTGCGGCGTTACTGTCGTTCCTGGAGTCGCAAGGCACGGTGCACGTGTTGTCGAGCCCGCGCATTGCCACGGTGAACAACCAGAAAGCCGTGCTGAAAATCGGCACCGACGAGTTTTATGTCACCGGCGTCACCAGCACCACCAACAGCAATACCACCGGCAACACGGTCACGCCAAGCGTGACGCTGCAACCGTTCTTTTCCGGCGTGGTGCTCGACGTGACGCCCCAGATCGACGACAAGGGCAATATCCTGCTGCACGTGCACCCGTCGGTCAGCCAGGTGACGGAAGTGACCAAGGACATCAACCTCGGCACGGCCGGCAACCTGAGCCTGCCGCTGGCAGCGTCGTCGACATCGGAAATCGATTCGATCGTGCGCGGACAGGATGGCCGGGTGGTGGCCATTGGCGGGCTGATGCGTCAGTCATCCACCGGCGACAATTCGCAGGTGCCGGGTGCCGGCAGCATCCCGGTGCTGGGCGCACTGTTTCGGAATAAATCGAACGTCAACCAGAAGCGCGAACTGGTGGTGCTGATCAAGCCGACCATTGTCGACGGCGCCAACAACTGGAACCAGGATCTGCTTGATGCGGGCCGGCGCATCGAGGATCTCGACCCGAATAAAAGGCGGCAATAGGATGTACAGCGCTCACTTTGGCCTGCGCGAGGCGCCGTTCGGTATCACACCGGATACCAGTTATTTTTTCACCAGCCCGCACGCGCAGGAAGCGCTGAATACGCTGCTGGTGGCCGCGCGCAGCGGTGAAGGCTTTATTAAAATCACGGGCGAAGTGGGCACCGGCAAGACGCTGTTGTGCCGCAAATTTCTGGCCACGCTGGGCGATGAATTTGTCAGTGCCTATATCCCGAACCCGTACCTGGAGCCACGCACGCTGATGCTGGCATTGGCCGATGAGCTGGAACTGGTGCTGGACAAGGACGTCGACCAGCATCAGTTGCTGAAATCGATCACGGCGCGCCTGCTGGTGCTGGCCGCAGACGGCAAGCGCGTGCTGCTGTGCCTGGATGAGGCGCAGGCGATTCCGCAAGTGACGCTGGAAGCGCTGCGCCTGCTGACAAATCTCGAAACTGAAAAAAGAAAGCTGCTGCAAATCGTGCTGTTCGGCCAGCCCGAGCTGAACCGCCATTTGCAGGCCGACTCGATCCGCCAGCTGGCTCAGCGCATCACGTTTCACTATCACCTCGGCCCATTGACGCCGGACGACCTGGAGTTTTATCTGGCCCACCGGCTGCGCGTGGCGGGTTTTACGGGTGCGCGCCTGTTCTCGCGCGCGGCCGTGCGCAAGCTGTACCGCGCCAGCGGCGGCATTCCGCGCCTGGTGAATATCGTCGCCCATAAGTCGTTGATGCTGGCGTACGGGCAGGGGCGCCAGCAGGTCAGTGGCGCGCATGTCAGCGCTGCGGCGCATGACACCATCGTTGGCAAGCGGCGCGCGTGGCCATGGCTGACGGCGCTGGGCATCGTTGCCGCAGCCGGCGGCAGCCTGGCGTGGGCGCTGCGTTGATGAAATGAGCTTATGAGCCTGATCAATAAAATGCTGCAGGACCTGGATGCGCGCGGTGGTGCACCGGGAGCAGGTGCAGATGCGCTGCTGGTGAAACCGGTCGTGCGGCCGGCGCCAGCACTGGTGCCGCTCGTCGCGCTGGCCATCGTGCTGGTTGCGCTGGTGGCGTTGGTCGCCGCCGCGGTCTGGCTGGGCTTGCGCAATGGCAGCAAGCCAGTTGGGCCGGCGACGACGCGCGCGCTGCCGCTGGCGCCGGTGCCGCCTGGCATGGTGCGCGTCACGAAGCCGGTGCCAGTGCGGGTGCGGGAAGCTGTGGTGGAAGCTGCACCGGTACCGGTAACTGTATCTGCACCTGCACCTGCACCTGCACCTGCGGCCGTCATGGTCGCAGCACCTGTCGGACAACCAGTCGTACGCGCGCCACGGCCCGTGCTAAAACCGCTGGCGCCAGCGGTGATCGTTGACGCGGCGCCAGTGGCACGCGCGCCAGCCAGCGGCGAAGCCGAGTATCGCCGCGCGCTGGCCGACTTGCAGGATGGCAGGATCAACGAAGCCATTGCCGTGTTGGAGCGCGCCGTGCAGACCGAACCGCGCCACGACGCGGCGCGCCAGACGCTGGTGGGCCTGCTGGTGGAAGCGAAACGCAATGAAGACGCTGTGCGCCAGTTGCAGCTGGGCCTTGGCCTGGACCCGCGCCAGCCGGCAATGGCGATGCTGCTGGCGCGTTTGCAGCTGGAAAAAAACAGCGGCAGCGCGGCCATCGACACCCTGCAGCGCAGCTTGCCGTATGCCACTGGCAATGGCGATTACCAGGCGTTCCTGGCAGGGGTGCTGCAACGCCAGAACCGCAACAGCGACGCGGTTATGCAATACCAGTCAGCGCTGGCGGCGACTCCGGGCAATCCGGTCTGGTTAATGGGTCTGGGCATATCCTTGCAGGCAGAACAACGCCAGCGGGAAGCACTGGCGGCATTCCAGCAAGCCGCTGCGGGCGGCGTGCTGACGCCCGATCTGCAGGGATTCGTCGAGCGCAAAATTCAGCAGCTAAAACAATAGCCTGTCATCAAGCGGACACATGCATTCGATACACTTCGTTTGTGCATCTGTCCTCCCAGGGACTGGTTTTTTTCCGCCGGCTTGAACTCCGGCGGATTTTTTTTTGCGTGTCAGATTGTTCAGCCCCTTTGCCGCGGTGAGCACCTGCGCCGGCACGGTGGCTGCGTGTGAGCAAAACCACTGGGGGTTCCGGATTGCGGGGAAGGTGACCGCGCGCCCGGTCGATACCGGTCAGGCAGTGAAATGCAGCACGATGGCGGCGTGCATGGATCCATTATTTTTGCAACTAACCGAAACGTGTAACACGGACAAAGATCAAACCCGCCGCCAGCGAGCAGGGGACCGCGCAAGAAGAAGCACGCTACCGCGATCTGCGTGGAATCAGTACCGTTTCAGCATCTGCGTACGACCAGATCAACGCTATTGCCAGCGGCTGCAAAAGCGCGGCTTGCTGCGGCCAGGGCAGGGGAGCGGGAAGCAGTCATTGCACTGTCCGAGACCTTGCGTCCTGCACTTGGGTCAGCGCAATGGCAACCTTGTTTGGCCATGACCGTGGGGCCAGTCCGGCAAAACTGCAGCAGCTTTCAGATACTGCCGAGAAAGTTACACGCACGTTTGCAGCCCGTTATGTGCTGGCGGGGCCGTTCAGCAATGCACCGCTGGGCGCCACCGTGTCGCTGCGGTTTCCGTGTGATCTGGTTCAAGATCGGCCCGCCAGACGACAGGGCACGCTGAACCCGTCTTGCGCCGGCGCCACGTGCCACTGGGTTTTACAGACGCGCGAGGCGTTCCAGCGCGAGCGCTAGCGTCGCATCCTGCTTCGCAAAGCAGAAGCGCACGACACCCGATTCCTTGCCAGCCACGTAAAACGGCGACAGGGGAATTGCCGCGACGTTGATCTCCCGGGTCAGCCATTTGGCAAACTCGAACTCGGGCAAATCCGATATGCCGTCATAGCGCACGCACTGAAAATAGGTGCCGTCCGCCGGAAGCAGCGTAAAGCGGGTGTTGGCCAGGCCGGCGCGGAACAGGTCGCGTTTGCGCTGATAAAACGCCGGCAATGCCAGGTAGGGTTGCGGGTCGGCCATGTACGCCGCAATACCGTATTGCATCGGCGTGTTGACCGTAAAAACATTGTACTGGTGCACCTTGCGAAACTCCGCGGTCAGCGCCCGGGGCGCCACCACGTAACCGACTTTCCAGCCAGTGACGTGGTACGTTTTGCCGAAGCTCGAGATGACGAACGCGCGCTCGGCCAGCACAGGATGGCTCGCAGCCGAGACATGTTGCTGGCCGTCGTAGACCATGTGCTCGTACACCTCGTCCGACAGCACCAGGATGTCGGTGCCGATGACAATTGCCGCGAGTGCGTCGAGGTCGGCCTGGCGCAGGATGGTGCCGGTAGGATTGTGCGGCGAGTTGATGACAATCATCCGCGTGCGTGCGGTGACTGCGGCGTTGACGTTGTCCCACGGCACCGAGTAGCCGTCTGCCCCAAGCTGCATCGACACCGGCACGACGCTGCCGCCGGCCAGCGTGATGGCGGGGAGGTAGCAATCGTAGGCCGGTTCGATGACGATGACTTCGTCGCCTGGCCCCACGCTGCACAGAATGGCGCACATGATCGCTTCCGACGCGCCGTTGGTGACGGTGATGTCACTGTCGGCATCATATTGCTTGCCGTACAGCGTGGCGACTTTGGCGGCAATTGCTGCGCGCAGTGCTGGCACGCCCGGCATTGGCGGGTACTGGTTGTGGCCGGCCAGCATCGCCTGGCTGACATGATCGATCAACGCCGGGTCGCAGCCGAAATCGGGGAAGCCCTGGCCCAGGTTGACCGCACCATGTTCGGCGGCAAGCGCCGACATGACGGAAAAAACGTTGGTGCCGATGGCGGGGAGGCGGGAGGGAATGGTCAGCATGATTAGGTTGTCGCGTCAGTGGCAGTGGCGGTGGTTTTCAGCCAGGTTTCCGGCACCATAATCTTGAACATGCCCGCCTTTTCGGTCTTGCGCGCCAGTTTCAGCAAGGCCTTGTCCTTCGTAATGAGCACATCGACCGCTGCATCGCGCGCCAGTTCGAGGAATTTTTGATCGTCGCGATCAGTGCAGACCGGCAGGCGCACGCCGCTGACGGGCGGCGCGATCACCTTGATCAGCGCGTCGAAATTAGCGGCTGCCGCGGGTCGGCTGGTCTCGTCCAGCGGCAGGTGGGAATAGTGCAGCACGATCCGGTATTCATCGCGGCAATCGGCGCGGGTCACAGCTTGCACGGTGCCATCTTCCAGTGCCGCCAATAACGGCGCCCAGCGCGGGTCGTGGAAGACAAACAGGTCGAGGCAGACATTCGTGTCGAGGATGATGGTTTGAAGTGGAGCGGGTATCATTGCGGCACCTAATTGTTGAGTACGGATTCAAGAACATGTTGATCGTCATATCGCCCGCCAAAACCCTCGACCTCGATACGCCGCCTACTACCAAACTGCACAGCACCCCCGATTTCCTCGACCGCTCCGGCCAGCTGATCGACGTGCTGCGCAAGCGCTCGCCTGCACAGATCGGCGAACTGATGGGCATCTCCGACAAGCTTGCCGCCCTGAACGTGGCCCGGTACGACACCTGGAGCACGGACGTGTCGGAGGCGCGCCAGGCGGTCATGTCGTTCGATGGCGACGTCTACGGCGGGCTCGATGCCCGTAGCCTCAGCGCGAAACAGATGGCGTACACGCAGGACCACCTGCGTATTTTATCCGGCCTGTACGGTTTGCTGCGGCCGCTCGACCTGATGCATCCATATCGGCTCGAAATGGGCATCAAGCTTGCCAACCACGCGGGCAAGGATCTGTACGCATTCTGGGGCGATACGATCACGGAAGCGTTGAATGTCCAGGCCGCCGCATTGAAATCGACAGCACTGATCAATCTGGCCTCGGAAGAATATTTCAAGTCAGTGCGGCCCACGTCGCTCGATGTGCCGGTCATCACGCCGGTGTTCGAAGACTACAAGAACGGCAAGTACAAGATTATCTCGTTTTATGCCAAGCGGGCCCGTGGCCTGATGGCGCGCTACGCTGCGGTGAAAGGCATTACCGACCCGGCCAGGCTGAAACGATTCGATGTCGATGGCTATGCGTTCGACAAGGCCGACTCGACCGAAACGAGCTACCGATTCCGCCGCCGTATCGCGGATTAAAAAAAGACCGGGCGCGCCCGGTCTTTCTTATTTGATGGCGTCTTTCGGCGCGGCCCGGGCGCCGGATTTGGCCCAGAATTTCCACCACGGTGCATCGCGTCCGGCGCTGCCGCCGAGGAAGGCACTGTTCGGGTAGTTCTTCACGAAGACGCGCTGGGTGTCGTCGCGCAGGTCGGGCATGCCCATCTTGTCGTAGCTGCGGATCATGATGAACAAGGCTTCTTCGGCTGCCGGCGATTCGCTGTAATCCTTGACCGTGCCCTGGGCGCGGTTCAGTGCGGCCAGAAACGCGCCACGGCGGTAGTAATAACTTGCCACGTGCACTTCGTAACTGGCCATGGCGTTGATCAGGTAGTTCAGGCGCATGATCGCGTCCGGCGTGTACTGGCTGTTCGGGAATTTTTCGATCAATACCTTAAATGCGGCAAACGATTCGCGCGTGGCTTTTGGATCGCGCTCGGTCGGGTCCTGGGTGTAGACGAAGTTCAGGAAACCCAGCTGATCGTTGAAACTGACCAGGCCGCGCAGGTAGTACATATAGTCGACGTTTGGATGATTCGGGTGCAGCTTGATGAAGCGCTCCACCGATGCCAATGCCTGGGCCTGGTCCTGTGACTTGTAATAAGCGTAGGCAATTTCCATTTGCGCCTGGGTGGCGTAGGTGCCGAACGGGTAGCTCGACTCCAGACGCTCGAACAGCTTGATGGCGGCCTCATAGTGCTGGCCCGCCATTTCTTCGCGCGCCTCCGAGTATAATTTGGTTGCCGACCAGTTTTTGGTTTCGTCGGGTTTATCCCCAAACACTCCGCAGGCAGTCAAGCTGAACAGAGTAATGGCGGCCAGCAGGAGAGACAGTTTTTTTTGCATAGCGTTTTGCAAGAAAGTTTTACCAAGATTTTACGAAGGCTGATTATAGCCGATGGGACTGATGTGACATTACCTACGACGCCGATTTCGGCGGATTTACAAATTGACACAGATATTGACGATGAGATCGAACTCGATTTCGTCGCCACTGGCATTGACCTGTCCCCGATTCACCTCCAGCTGACCCCGGATGCCTGCGGTCAGCGCCTCGACAAGGTGGTTGCCGCCTTGGTGCCGCAATTTTCGCGCAGCCGCCTGCAGCTGTGGTTCGATGGCGGCCATATCCTGGTCGATGGCAAACCCGCGCGCGGCAAGGACACGGCGTACGGCGACGAAAGCATCGTCGTCACGCCGCAGGAAGCACCGGAAGACACCGCTTTTACGCCCGAAGCGATGGATCTGAACATCATTTACGAAGATGAACATATCCTCGTTATTAACAAGCCGGCCGGGCTGGTAGTCCATCCTGGCGCCGGCAACTGGTCCGGCACCATGCTCAACGGTTTATTGCACCACGCGCCGCAGCTGCAATCTGTGCCGCGTGCGGGCATCGTCCACCGGCTCGATAAAGACACCAGTGGTTTGATGGTGGTCGGCAAAACGCTGGCAGCGCAAACCGACCTGGTGCGCCAGTTGCAGGCACGTACCGTCAAGCGCGAATATTTCGCGCTGGTCTGGGGCACGCCGCAATTGTCGGGCACCATTGACGCGTCGATGGGTCGCCATCCGAAGGACCGCATCAAGATGGCGGTGTCGACCAGCATGTCGAGCAAACCTGCCATCACGCACTACCAGCGCATCGAATCCGGCTTGCTGGACCGGCGCCCGGTGACACTGGTGCAGTGCCAGCTGGAAACCGGCCGCACGCACCAGATCCGGGTCCACATGCAGCACCTGGGTTTTGCGCTGGTGGGCGATTCGACGTATGGCAAGCAGCACCTGACGCCGGTATTTGGCCGCCAGGCATTGCAGGCGCGCCGGCTTGGCCTGGTGCATCCGGCGACCGGTCAAGCCTGCGAATGGATCGTGCCGCTGGCCGATGATTTTGCCGACCTGATCGCCAGAGCCGGCATTCCCGAGCCGGAAGCGGCTTGACGTTCGTCCCGCACTGGCCGGACCTGCCGGCCAATATCGGCACGCTGGCCACCACGCGGAGAGGCGGCGTCAGCTTGCCGCCTTACGATGACGGTCACGGTGGTGGCGGCCTGAACCTGGGGACGCACGTGCTCGACAATCCCGATGCTGTGGCGCGCAACCGCGCATTGCTGCAACGGCAGGTGCCCGCGCGCCCCGCGTGGCTGACGCAGGTGCACGGGATCGATGTCGTCGATGCCGGTGGAGTGGGGCTGGACGCACCGGTCGCCGACGCCAGTATCGCCAGGCAGCCTGGCGTGGTCTGCGCCATCATGACGGCAGATTGCCTGCCGGTGCTGTTCGCCGATCTCGACGGCAAGGTGGTGGGCGCTGCGCACGCTGGCTGGCGCGGCCTTGCTGCCGGTGTACTGGGAGCCACCGTGCGCACAATGCGCGCGGCCGGCGCCGATGACATTACTGCCTGGCTGGGCCCGGCCATCGGGCCGACTGCATTCGAAGTCGGCAACGACGTCCGTGCGGCTTTCCTGGCCGCGCTTCCATGCAACTCTGAAAAAGTCATGGCCGCCTTCGTGCCCTATCCTGGCCGTGCCGGAAAATATTTTGCCGATATGAACGCTCTCGCACGCCTGATGTTGGCGGTGGACGGCGTCATCCGGGTCAGCGGTGGCGAGCATTGCACAGCGACTGACAGTGACCAGTTCTATTCCTACCGCCGCGATGGCGTGACGGGACGCCAGGCCAGTCTTGTCTGGATCAAATCCTAGTTTTCCCTGTCGGTTCTGCTCTTCCGCACGATCTTCTCGATCCGCTCTTTGTGGCGCGCACGCCTGCCTTTCGCACCAAAAAAGTACGAAAGTAGCGATAATGGCAGCACACCAAAAAACACGAACGTCATGACGCCGCCGATGACCGAGCTTTCGGTAGCGGCCATCAGTACCACGACATACAGCCAGGCAACGGCAACGATCCACATAATGCTTGGTTCTTTCTTTGGCTTTTCCTTGATTAACGATGCAATTTTAACCAATGGACGCGAATATGAACATGCCTGATCCTCAAGCGGTCGCTGCAGCGTGGATGGCCCAGATGACCGATCCCACTGCCTGGCAGGCCTGGCTGACGCCGCCACAGTCCAGCGTATCTCCGGTGGCCGGCATTCCTGCAGCAGCGCTGGAACCATTGCGCGACGACTATCTGAAAAAAGCCACGGCACTGTGGCAGGACGCCATGCGTGGCACCTTGCCGGCGCTGCAGGACAAACGCTTTGCCGATAAAGCGTGGCAAGACAACCCGTTGGCGTCGTTCAGTGCCGCGTCTTATTTGCTGAATGCCCAGTTCTTCGCCAGCATGGTCGACGCTGTAGACGCCCCGGCGCGCGAAAAACAAAAGATCCGCTTTGCCGTCCAGCAGATGGTCGACGCAATGTCGCCGGCCAATTTTCTGGCCACCAATCCAGAAGCGCAGCAGCAACTGATCGACTCGAAGGGCGACAGCCTGGCCAGGGGCATGGCGAATATGCTCAAGGATTTGCAGAAGGGCCGCATCTCCCAATCGGACGAGTCCGCTTTTCGGGTGGGCGAAAATGTCGCCACCACCCCAGGCACGGTGGTGTTTGAAAACGCCTTGTTCCAGCTGATTCAGTACACGCCGGCCACGCCGACAGTGCATGCCGTGCCGCTGTTGATGATTCCGCCATGCATCAACAAGTTCTACATCCTCGACCTGCAGCCGGACAATTCGCTGGTGCGTTACGCGGTAGAGCAGGGCAATACGGTATTCATGGTGTCGTGGCGAAATCCCGACGAATCGCTGGCACAGACCACTTGGGACGATTACGTTGACCAGGGCGCCATCCGCGCCATCGACGTGGCGAGCAGCATCAGCGGTGCCGAGAAGCTGAATGTGTTCGGGTTTTGCGTCGGCGGCACCATTGCCGCCACCGCGCTGGCAGTGCTGGCCGCGCGCGGCAGACAGCCGGCCGCCAGCCTGACCTTGCTGACCACCTTGCTCGATTACAGCGATACCGGGGTGCTCGATGTGTTCATCGATGAAACGCAGGTCGCGCTGCGTGAATCGATGCTGGCCAAGGGTGGTCTGATGCCCGGCCGCGATCTCGCCACCACATTTTCATCGCTGCGGCCCAACGACCTGATGTGGAATTATGTTCAGTCAAACTATCTCAAGGGCAAGGAGCCGCCGCCGTTCGACCTGCTGTACTGGAATGCCGACAGCACCAATTTGCCGGGCCCGATGTTTTGCTACTACCTGCGCAATATGTATCTGGAAAATAGCTTGCGGGTGCCAGGCAAGCTGACGGTCGCCGACGAACAGGTCGACCTCGGCGCGATCGATGCGCCAGTGTTTCTGTACGGCTCGAAAGAAGACCATATCGTGCCGTGGGATGCGGCGTTCAGGTCAGCGTCGCTGCTGAACCCTGGCAAGCCGGATAACAATACCTTCGTGCTGGGCGCGTCCGGTCACATTGCCGGCGTGATCAATCCGGCTGCCAGGAAAAAACGCAGTCACTGGCTGCGCGAGGGCGGGGTCGAATCGCCTGCCGAATGGATGGCCGGCGCGGTCGAACACCCGGGCAGCTGGTGGAGCACATGGGCGGCGTTTCTGGCCACGAATGGCGGTGAAGAAATCGCGGCGCCATCCTCACCAGGCAATGCCGATTACGCTGCCCGCGAGGCGGCGCCGGGCAGTTACGTCAAGGTACGCGCTGATTAATTTGTATTGCTGTGGCATAAAAAATGATGTTTGCCTAATAATTGCTGCACTTGCAGCAAGAGCGTGGTATTTTTGTGCGATGTGCCCCCGCCGTGTTTGGAGACTATGGTAGGGGAGGTCTTCACTTTGCGCCGCGCCATGGGGCGGCGGTTTACATGGAAATGCCGAGATGAGCAGTACGAAAAAAAGTGCCGAACGCCTGATTAAAAAATACCCGAACCGCCGGTTGTACGACACCCAGACCAGTTCTTACATCACGCTCACCGACGTCAAGCAACTGGTGCTGGACGCCGATACCTTCACCGTCGTCGACGCCAAGTCGAGCGAAGATCTGACGCGCAGCATTTTGTTGCAGATTATTCTCGAAGAAGAAGCCAATGGCGCCCCGATGTTTTCCAGCGTCGTGCTGTCGCAGATCATCCGCTATTACGGCCATGCCATGCAGGGCATGATGGGTTCGTACCTGGAAAAGAACGTTCAGGCATTCACCGATATCCAGAACAAATTTACCGGCACCCCGGCCGGCACCTTCGAAGGCAAGCCATTCAGCCCGGAAATGTGGACCCAGTTCATGAACGTCCAGGGCCCGATGATGCAGGGCATGATGAACAACTACATCGAGCAAAGCAAAAGCCTGTTCGTTCAGATGCAGGAGCAGATGCAAAACCAGAGCAAGAGCCTGTTTGGGGCGTTCCCGTTCGGGCCGGTAGTACCACCGTCCGACAAGAAATAGATCTGGTAGCCTTCCACGCAATCGCTCATCCAGTCCAGCACCGTCCCGTCGCTTATTTGCTTGGCGCAACACGGTGCGGATGCCAATCCTGGTTGGATTGAGCTTGTATGCATTGCGCGTTTTGCAGACGGTCGCTTTCTGCCGAGGCGGTCATCAAGAAACCTCCGGTGTAGCGGCTGGCGCAACTTTCAGATAGTGACCTATTGCGCATAGAGCAGCGTCTGGTCCCCGCCAAGGCTGGAGGATTTCAAAGGTCGCAATGCCAGCCAACACGTCTCGAACGGTGCCTTGCCCGGAAACGCGCGCCGATAAATTTCCATAAACGCGAACTGATGTTGCAGCGCCACGCCGCCTGGGAGGGGTTGCTGTTGCGCCCCGGCCAACAATGCAAGCGCCGCAGGATCGTCCGCCGCCTTCAGACTGAAATGGACGATACGGTGCACTGCACCGTCGCATTCGGCAAACGCGGCAATGCCGTTTTTTTCCAGGATCGCGGCCAGTGGCACCAGCGCATTCAATGCGAACAGATGGTAGTCGCGCGCCTTCTTGCCGCGTTGCAGTTCCAGTGGCAGGCCACCTTGGCCCGTGGCACCGCAGACAGCGTCACGATACGTTTTTGCGCTCCACGCCAGCATCGTCCTGTCGTCACTGACCACAGCCACCCCTGCTGCGGCCAGACCGGCCCAGTACAGGTGGTTATTGCGCGATCCCTTGAGCTGGTGGGTCGCGTTGAAATAGCCGACCATCGCTTGCGCCTGCTGGCGCATCCACGCGACGACACGGGCACGGCGTGGATCGGTGGCGATCGCCGGATCGATCTGCATCAACGCCAGGCTGAAACCGGCAAGCAGGCTGCCCCTTTCGAACTGGGCATTGGCGTCATGCATCTGGCTCAGCGCATTGCCGCTGGCCCACGCGTCGAGCCAGGCCAGCGCGCAGACAGCCGCGCCGCTGTCGCCGCTGCGGGTGTAGACATTCGCCATCTTCGCGACGCGCTGTCCGAAGTCGCGCAGCGGCGCCATTTGCGCTTTTTCAGTCGTTGCCGCCGCATCGTCGACCGTGTCCCGGCGCGGCCCGTCGGCGCCGTACCTGGACGTGATCGATAACGTCACCGGCGGCGGTGGCGCGGCAATGCATGCCGTGCCCGCACCATGCCCGCCCGCCGGGTGGGGCAAAAACGGCGCCTGCAAAGGCTGCGCGGTCGCACCTGCGCGGGCCTGGCACAACGCCGCGATCAGGCACGCCGCACCGACGAATACACGTTTAAAAAGCATCGCAGACATTTCCTCATAGCAAAGCTGATGCCCACCTTACCAAATTGCGCCGATCGTCGTCCGGCCGCAAGCCCGGGGTCAGGTCTGCCATTCGTACACGAGCTCTGCAATTGCGAGCCAATGGCAGCTTGTATGCTTCGTCCGGGACAACTGAAATCCTTCATACAGTTGAGCCTGTGTCGGAATGCGATAGTTGTCAAGCTAGTTGTCGCGTTAGTAGCCATTAAGCCGCTCTTTTAAACAGCGGCGCATTTGATGCCGGTGCCGTTGTTTCGTTGATCGATACATCTGGATTGAGGTGCACCTGTTTG
>JALYUM010000097.1 GCA_030853745.1 Pseudomonadota bacterium
CTTTGCTGTGGACCCCCGCCTGCGCGGGGGATCTTTGCTGTGGACCCCCGCCTGCGCGGGGGATCTTCTATAACCAGTAAATCACGACATACAAACCCAGCCACACCACGTCGACGAAGTGCCAGTACCAGGCGGCGCCTTCGAAGCCGAAATGGTGTTCCGGCGTGAAGTGTCCTTTCAGCACCCGGTACAACATTACCGATAACATGATCGCGCCCACGGTCACGTGAAATCCATGGAACCCGGTGAGCAGGAAGAAGGTCGAACCATAGATACCGGACGTCAGCTTCAAGTTCAGCTCGCTGTAGGCGTGCATGTATTCGTACGCCTGAAAACCCATGAAGGTGGCGCCCAGCAAGATGGTGGCGAACAGCCAGATGGCAGTTTTTGCACGGTGACCGGCACGCAGCGCGTGGTGGGCGATGGTCAGGGTCACGCCTGACGTGAGCAGCAAGGCAGTATTGATGGTGGGGATCGGAAACGGGCCCATGGTCTGGAACGGTTCGACCACGCCAGCCGGTCCGGTATTGCCCCAGTGGCCATTGAAATCCGGCCACAGGAATTTATGGTCGAGGTCGGACAACCACGGCATCGAGATATGGCGGGCATAAAACAGCGCGCCAAAAAAAGCCCCGAAGAACATGACTTCAGAAAAGATGAACCACCCCATCGACCAGCGGAACGAGTAGTCGATGCGCTGGCTGTATTGCCCTGCTTCCGATTCGCCGATCGCGTCGCCGAACCAGAAATACAGCGTCATCAGCATGGCGGCGATGCCACAAAGATTCAATGCCGGCCCCCACGCTGCGCCATTTACCCAGCCGGATGCCCCAATCATCGTGGCCAGCATCGACATACCAGCCATTAATGGCCATTTCGACGGGCCCGGCACGAAGTAATATGGGGCAGTGGTAGTGGGCACCTTGATGGTCTCGCTCATTATTGATCTCCTCGTCAGTCTTTGCTGTTGAATACGATTACCTGGCCACCGCGATCTGTACCACCATCACCAGCACGCCGATAAAAATCGCCACCCCGATCAGCGCCGCAATAATGACGTGAACCGGGTTCAATGTCGACATATCGCGTGCATGGTCACGGCCTTTGCGCACGCCGAAAAACGACCAGAACACTGCCTTCAACGAGGCGCCGAACGACGCTTTGCGTTCTGGCGGTTCGTCGCTCATTGCGCAACAACTTTATCGGTCCCGGCAATTTCAAAAAAAGTGTACGACAGCGTGATGTGACTCACCTGCTTTGGCAATTTGGGATCGATAAAGAATACCACCGGCATCTGGCGCGCCTCGTTCGGTTTCAATGTTTGCTGCTTGAAGCAGAAACACTCGACCTTTTTAAAATATGGCATCGCCGATTGCGGCGCATAACTCGGTATGGCCTGCGCTTGCACCGTGCGCGCCTGGGTATTTACCACTTCATACATCACCGTGGTCATTTCTCCGGGATGGACGGTAACGCTGCGCGTGGTCGGTCGAAAGCGCCACGGTCCCTGCGCATTGCCATCCAGGTCGATGGTGACGGTACGCGTCAAATCGATCTGGGAATTGACGGGCGCTTCGACCGTGCCATCCTTTTGCGTCAACACGTTGATGCCGAGGACTTCGCAGACCTGCCGGTACACGGGAACCAGCGCATAACCGAAACCGAACATGGCCACCGCAATTACCACCAGCTTGGTAAAGGTGCTGCGGTTCAAACGCAGGCGGCCAGATTGTTCGGTTTTCAGCTCGGAATGCATGTCAGCTCAGCCAGATACGTTTGACGAACACGCTGAGAAAAAAGAACAGTGCGATCGCCGCGAATATCAGGGCAAGGCGAAGGTTCTTCGGATTTTTCGGCGCAGGCATCTATTTGACCAGTGGTGGGGTTTCAAAGGTATGGAAGGGCGCCGGACTTGGCACCGTCCATTCCAGCCCTTCGGCGCCATCCCACGGCTTGGCTTCGGCTTTCACGCCGCCACGGATCGTCGGAATGACCACAAACAGCAGGAAATACACTTGCGACAGGCCGAATCCAAATGCGCCGATCGTCGCGATCGCATTGAAATCGGTGAATTGCGCGTTGTAGTCGGCATAGCGACGCGGCATGCCCGCCAGTCCCAAAAAGTGCATCGGGAAGAAGGTGACGTTGAACGTGATCAGCGAGGCCCAGAAATGGAATTTGCCGCGCCCTTCCAGATACATATGGCCGGTCCATTTCGGCGACCAGTAATAGAAGCCGGCAAACAGCGCGAACAAGGAACCCGCCACCAGCACGTAATGGAAATGGGCCACGACATAATAGGTATCCTGCAACTGGATATCGACTGGCGTCACAGCCAGGATCAGGCCAGTAAAACCGCCCATCGTGAAGACGAAAATGAAACCGACCGAGAACAGCATCGGGGTTTCAAACGTCATCGAACCTTTCCACATCGTGGCGACCCAATTGAACACCTTGACGCCGGTCGGCACCGCGATCAGCATCGTGGCGTACATGAAAAACAGCTGGCTCGTCACCGGCATGCCGGTGGTGAACATGTGGTGGGCCCAGACGATGAACGACAGAATCGCGATCGACGCGGTGGCATACACCATCGACGCATAGCCAAACAATGGTTTGCGGGCAAAGGCCGGCAAGATCTGCGAGACGATGCCGAACGCCGGCAAGATCATGATGTAGACCTCGGGGTGGCCGAAGAACCAGAAAATGTGCTGGTACATCACCGGGTCGCCGCCACCGGCCGCGTTAAAAAACGAGGTGCCGAAATGGCGGTCGGTCAGCGTCATCGTGATGGCGCCGGCCAGTACCGGCATCACGGCGATCAGCAAGTACGCGGTGATCAGCCAGGTCCAGCAGAACATCGGCATTTTCATCAGCGTCATGCCGGGGGCGCGCATGTTCAGGATGGTGACGATGATGTTGATCGAGCCCATGATCGACGACGCGCCCATCAGGTGCATCGCGAAAATCGCCATGTCCATGCCGGGGCCCATCTGAGTCGACAGCGGTGCATACAATGTCCAGCCGGCAGCGGTAGCACCGCCCGGCACCCAAAACGACGTTCCCAGCAGCAACGCGGCCGGCGGCAGCAGCCAAAAACTGAAGTTGTTCATGCGGGCAAAAGCCATATCGGAGGCGCCCACCTGCAGCGGAATCATCCAGTTGGCGAAGCCGACAAAGGCCGGCATGATGGCGCCAAACACCATCACCAGGCCGTGCATCGTGGTGAGTTGATTAAAAAATTCGGGGCGGAAGAATTGCAGGCCGGGCTGGAACAGCTCGGAGCGGATCATCAGCGCCAGCACGCCGCCGGATAGCAGCATGGTGAACGAAAACCACAAATACAGCGTGCCGATATCCTTGTGATTGGTAGCGAAGAGCCAGCGCCGGTAACCGTGCGGCTGGTGGTGCGCATGGTCGTCGTGCGCGTGTCCGGCGTCCTGGCCCGGCAAGTGATCAAGTGTGCGAGTATTCATCTCAGTTCTCTCTCAGATCCAGTTACTTGCTACGGGCAGCCAGAACTTCAGCAGGTTGGACAATATTTTCGGCAGCTTTGTTCGCCCACATATTGCGCGTAAAGGTAATCACGGACGCGATATCGGTATCGGACAACTGCTTCCAGGCCGGCATCGCCACCTGGTATTTACCACTGTGCTTACCATTCAGCAGCACGTTGATCTGCTCGGCTTTGGGGCCCAGCACCACCGGCGATCCGACCAGGCTGGCAAACGTATTCGGCATGCCCTGGCCATTGGCCTGGTGACAGGCGACGCAATTGGCGGCGTAGACTTTCTCGCCCCTGGTTTTGAGTTCGTCGATGGTCCAGGTTTTATTCGGGTCGTCGGCCAATGCTGCCATGCGGGCTTTTTCCTTGCCGACCCACGCGGTGTAGTCGGCGGCTGAAACAACGTTGACGACGATCGGCATGAACGCGTGGTCCTTGCCGCACAGCTCGACGCAACTGCCGCGATACACACCGATTTTTTCAGCGCGGAACCAGGTATCGCGCACGAAGCCTGGAATGGCATCCTGTTTCACGCCGAAAGCCGGAATAGTCCATGAGTGAATGACATCATTGGCGGTCAGGACGATGCGCACTTTTTTATTGACCGGCACGACCACTTCTTTGTCGACTTCCAGCAAATAGGTATCGCTGCGTTTTTCCGTTGCCGGTATGCCCGGTTCACCGATTTGCGATCGGGGAGTCGACAGATTCGACAGGAAGGAAATACCTTCGCCCTCGCCTTTCAGATAATCGTAGCCCCACTTCCACTGCATGCCGGTCGCCTTGATGGTGAGATCGGCATTCGACGTGTCTTTCATGGCAATGACGGTTTTTGTGGCGGGCAACGCCATGACGATCACGATCAGAAAGGGAATGACGGTCCAGGCGATTTCCACTGTGGTGGATTCGTGAAAGGTGGCGGGTTTGTGGCCTTTCGAGCGGCGGTGCGCAAAGACCGAGTAAAACATGACGCCGAATACGGCGACAAAGATGGCGACGCAAACGACCATCATCCAGGTATGCAGGGTATTGATTTCGGCGCCAATACCGGTCACCGCTTTTTGCAGATTCAGCTGATGCTGGACCGGGCGACCCATTATTTCTTCAGCCGCCAGTGCCGGGAAGCTGGCGATGGTCGCCATTCCGAACAGCATGGCGTAAAGCCGCTTTGCATATGTCATGTTTTCCCCAACCACCCAAAAATAGAAAATTTTCAAACGGTCGGCAATTCCATGAACGAACTGCCGCCGCTCCGAACAACCTGCCTCGCCTACCCGTCCGGAGCACGAGTAAACGTTGACTTGCGATTGCTGCAATCGGGAGAGGAAGGGACGCCGGTGATGCCAAAAAAATTTAGCGTTTTACATCCACAGCCGACAAAGAATAGTCATTGATTATACTCAAACTGGCAACTTGGGACGAAGAAAATGATGCCGGCGCAACATTCTTTTTGAACCGAAACAGTGCGGCCAAGAGCGTAGCACCGATAGCCACCCATGGCGAGGCTTTGCACTATTTTGGCCCGTCCTGCGTAGGTTTGCGTGGCTGAAAACGCACGATCGCTTCGCCATTCGCCGTTACGCGCGGGGCCGGACGGAAGGCGTGGCCATAAATAACTTCGAAAGTCAGGCCAAGTTTGCCGTCGGGCCGGCGCTGGGCTTCCAGCGCCGCGAGCATGCGTTGCCACGCGGCGCGTCCGACCAGACCCCGCCGGCGCGTGGCCAGAGGATTGCCGCCGAGCGCGCGCACATCGGCCAGCAGCGCGGCCGCCGTATCGTAGGTGACGGTGATGCGCTCCATATCCATCACGGGTGTGGAAAACCCGGCTTCCACCAGTTGGTCGCCGAAATCGTGCATGTCGACAAACGGTAAAACATGGGCGGTATCGTCCAGCGCGCCAAACGCCTCGCGCAATTCCTTGAACGTATCCGGGCCGAAGTTGGAAAACATCAGCAGGCCATCGAGGCGCAGCACGCGGCGCCATTCGGCAAACACCAGGTCCGGCTGCGGATGCCAGTGCAGTGCCAGATTCGACCACACCAGGTCAACCGCGTTCGGCGACAGCGGCAAATTGCCGAAGTCGGCGCAGGCGAGGTCGATGCCGGTTTTGGCCGGCAACAGGCGGCTGAGCATCTGGTTCAGCGCGCCAGGTGCCGGCAAGCTGGCACGCGCAGCAGCCAGGGCACCCGGTGCGGCATCGATGCCGACAATCTGCGCGGCAGGATAGGTGCGCTGCAACGCTGCCAGGTCGGCGCCGTTGCCGCAACCGGCATCGAGCACGCGCGCGGGCGCAAGTTTTACCAGCAGCAAGCGCTCCATCATCCGCGCAGCAATTTCACGGCGCAAAAAACTCGACGATGCGGTGCGGGCCGGATCGGCAAACAACAGTCGCACACGCGCCAGATCGATTGGCGCACTCATTTTTGAAGACGATAGGGGCAAAACCATGGACAGTCTGGTGTGAATGAGATAATGGCGGCAGTGTACCTGTTTTGGGGAGTGCAGATTGGAGACCCAGGCACTTTGGCAACGCTGGACCGGTGCAGTGGCAACTGCCTGCGCCAACGTGTTGTTGCCTTCGTCGTGCGCACTGTGCGGACAGCAATGTGCCGGCGTGCTGTGCGCGCCTTGCCGCATGCAATACACGCAGCCGCGTCGCCGCTGCATTCAGTGCGCCAATCCGCTGGCGGACCAGGAACCGGTATCCCGCTGCGGCGGGTGCATCAAGTCGTCGCCTGCTTATGACGCAACAGTCGCCGCGGTGGATTATGCGGCCCCATTCGACGCGCTGGTGCAACAACTGAAATTTGGGGCGCAACTGGCACTGGCGCCGATGTGCGCGCAGCTGTTACGGGATGCCATGCTGTCCGTGGACGGGCTGGATCTGCCGGACATTCTGTGCCCGGTACCATTGGGGCCGCGCCGGCTGGCCGAACGGGGCTTTAATCAGGCATTGGTCATCGCGCGGCCACTGGCGCGGGCGCTGGGCGTACCGCTTGATGCACGATTGCTGGCCCGACCATATGACACCGCAGCGCAGTCGACGATGACGCCAGCGGCGCGGAGGCAAAATGTGCGCCGCGCGTTTGTCGTCGAGGCCGATGTTGAGGGCCAGCACGTCGGCGTGGTCGACGATGTCATGACCAGCGGGAATACCCTGCACGAAATAGCGCGCACGTTGAAGGACGCTGGCGCGACGCAGGTGACGTGCCTGGTGTTTGCCCGCACGCCGCCGCACGATTGAATACACTAATTGAGGAGTCCGCTTTGTTTCACGTTGTCCTGTTCGAACCAGAAATTCCGCCAAATACCGGCAATATCATCCGCCTCTGCGCCAATACGGGCGCCCAGTTGCACCTGATCGAGCCGCTGGGCTTTCCCCTCGACGACGCCAAGATGCGCCGCGCCGGGCTCGACTATCACGATTACGCCACGATGCAGGTGCACAAGAACTGGGAAGCATTCATCGATGCAGCGCACCCGGACCGCTCCCGCATGTTTGCCATGACCACGCATGGTTCCAGCCCGTTTGCCGATGCCCAGTTTCAGGATGGCGATGTGTTCGTGTTCGGACCGGAGTCGCGCGGCTTGCCGGTGGATTTGCGCAATGCGTTTCCGGAAGCCCAGCGCATCCGGCTGCCGATGCGGGAAGGAAACCGGAGTTTGAATCTGTCGAATACGGTGGCGGTGGTGGTGTATGAAGCGTGGCGCCAGAATGGGTATGTGGGAGGAGTTTGACCCGTCTTTCCCGCGCAGGCAGGAATGCATACCATGTCCGCTTTTATCGCAACGCGAATGCCGCCACTTGCGCAGAAGTGATATAGGTACCGGCCTTCGCCGGTATGACGGTTCTGAGGGCGCCGGCTGACATTAAGCGCCAGCCCTCACTTTATTCAACAACTTCGTCGTCGATCGGTCATGCGCGAAATCGATGGCGATGGCTTGTCCACCGTAAGCCAACACCGCCTGCCCTTCCGGGATCGCCGTCATGTCGTAGTCGCCGCCCTTGGCGTAAATACCAGGGCGCGCTTCCTGCACGACTTCCAGTGCAGTGTCTTCATCGAACTCCACCACCAGCGCCACCGATTCCAGTGCGGCAATCACTGCCATACGGTCGGCGCAATTGTTCAGCGGCCGATCGTCACCCTTGCCCAGCCGTTTTACTGATGCGTCGGTATTCACGGCAACCACCAGCGACGCGCCCAGCGCACGCGCCTGCGCGAGGTAGGTCACGTGGCCACGATGCAGGATGTCGAACACGCCATTCGTCAGCACCACCGGTTGGGGCAAAGCAGCGACGCGCCTGGCAAGGTCAGCGCGGGTCGTCATCTTCAATTCAAAATCTGTCACTGAAACTCTCTCTAAATACTGTTGGGCATTTTCGGCTTGTCATCCTCATCCGGCTCGGCTTCCAGCGCCATCGACAGGTCCACGGGTTTGCCGCGTGTGGAGCCTGGCTCGCTGCGGTCGCCGCGCAACTTGATTTGCAGGCGCAGGCCATTGGCCGAGTCGGCATTGCGAATCGCTTCATCGTAACCGATCTGGCCCTTGTTATAGAGCTCGTACAGCGCCTGATCGAACGTGCACATGCCCAGTTCACGCGACTTGTGCATGATTTCCTTGATAGCCTGGAAATTGCCCTTCAAGATCATCTCGCTGATCGTCGGCGTGTTGAGCAAAATTTCAATGGCCGCTTTGCGCCCCTTGCCGTCTTCGGTGCGCACCAGACGCTGCGAGACGATCGCGCGCAAATTCGACGACAGGTCCATCAGCAACTGGCCTTTTCTCTCTTCCGGGAAGAAATTGATGATCCGGTCCATCGTCTGGTTGGAATTGTTGGCGTGCAGCGTGCCCAGGCACAGGTGGCCAGTTTCGGCAAACGCAATGGCATGCTCCATGGTTTCGGTGTCACGGATTTCGCCGATCAAAATCACGTCCGGCGCCTGGCGCAGTGTGTTTTTCAACGCGTTATGCCACGACAATGTGTCGACGCCCACTTCGCGGTGCGTGATCAGCGAATTTTTATTCTTGTGGACATATTCCACCGGATCTTCCACGGTGATGATATGGCCGGCTGAATTGGCGTTGCGGTAATCGATCATCGCTGCCAGCGTCGTCGATTTGCCGGAGCCGGTGCCACCGACCACCAGCACCAGTCCGCGCTTGGTCATGATGACTTCTTTTAATATCTCGGGCAGCTCGAGTTTTTCGAAATTTGGAATTTCCGAGGCGATGGTGCGCACGACCATCGAGACCGATTGCTGCTGCACGTACACATTCACGCGGAAGCGGCATACATTCGGCAAGGAAATGGCGAAATTGCATTCCATCTCGGCTTCGAATTCGGCGCGCTGGCGGTCGTTCATCAGCGACATGGCCAGCGCCCGCGTGACTTCGCCCGACAGTTTTTGCCCACTCAACGGTTTCATCGCACCCTGGTGCTTCATGCTGGGTGGGAAGTCGGCAGAGACAAACAGATCGGAGCCGCCCTGGTGGTGCATCACCGTCAGGAGTTTGTGGATATACGCCTGGGCTTCGGCCGGGCCAAAGGTGGTCGACATGGTGGTCCTTCATGTTTTGTGGCAAAAAAAACAGCGGTCACCATGCCGTGCATGGCATTGACGCTAGAATAGGTCATCCATCCACCGCAGTGGCAAGCATTGCCTCACTGCAATTCTAACGGTACCCCACGAGAATGACACTCACTGAGTTGAAATACATCGTCGCCGTTGCGCGCGCCAGACATTTCGGACACGCTGCCGAATCCTGTTTCGTCGCCCAGCCTACTTTATCGGTCGCCATCAAAAAGCTCGAAGACGAATTGGGCGTGGTGCTGTTCGAACGGGGTGGCTCGGAAGTGTCGGTGACGCCGCTGGGCGCCCAGATTGTCGCCCAGGCTGAACGCGTGCTTGAACAAACTGCCGCCATCAAGGAACTTGCCAAGCAAAACAAGGACCCGCTGGCCGGCGCCCTGCGCCTCGGCGTGATCTACACCATCGGGCCTTATCTGCTACCGCCATTGGTCAAGAATTTGATCGACAATGTGCCGCAAATGCCGCTGGTGCTGCAAGAAAATTTCACCGTGCGCTTGCTGGAACTGCTGAGGCAAGGCGAACTCGACGCAGCCATCATGGCCTTGCCGCTGCCGGACCATGGCATGTCGATGCAGACGCTGTACGACGAACCGTTCGTCGTGGCGATGCCAAAGAGCCATCCATGGGCCAAGCGCAAAGAAATTTCCGCGCAGGATCTCAAAACCGAGACCATGCTATTGCTCGGGAACGGCCATTGTTTCCGCGACCAGGTGCTGGAAGTGTGCCCGGAAATGGCGCGTTTTTCGTCGCCTGGGAATGGCATGCAGCGCACCTTCGAAGGCTCATCGCTGGAAACCATCCGCCACATGGTGGCCAGCGGTATCGGCCTGACCGTGTTGCCGCGTGCCTCGGTGCCCGACATGCATGACAAGCACGGCCTGCTGGCGTTTGTGCCGTTCCAGGCGCCAGTGCCCGACCGGCGCGTGGTAATTGTCTGGCGCAAAAGTTTTACGCGCAGGGCAGCCATCGACGCCGTGTGCGCGGCAGTGGCGGCATGCGATTTGCCGGGAGTCCAGATGTTGCCGCTGGAGGATATGGCGGCGTAATCACTCCCCGCGAAGGCGGGGATCCATGCCATCTGCGCAGTACAGTCATCGTCAACATGCCAGCACACGTGCTATGGGTCCCCGCCTCCGCGGGGATGACGGTGGTGGGATAAAATCCCACCACTTCAATTTCCAAACACACCATGACCAAACTGGCGCTTTATTTTCGCCTGATCCGCGCCGACAAGCCGATCGGCATCTTGCTGTTGTTGTGGCCAACCTTGTGGGCGCTGTGGATGGCATCCAACGGCAAGCCCGACCCGACAATTCTCCTTATCTTCATCGTCGGCACCGCCCTGATGCGCTCGGCAGGTTGCGCCATCAACGATTATGCCGACCGCGACTTCGACAAGCACGTCAAACGGACCGCCGAACGGCCATTGACGAGCGGGCGCATCAAGAGTTGGGAAGCGCTGATGGTCGCCGGCGTGCTGGCCGCTGCGGCCTTCCTGCTGGTGCTGCCGCTCAACGCGCTGACCAAACAATTGTCGGTACTCGCCCTCATCATTGCCGGCAGTTATCCTTACTTCAAACGCTTTTTTGCGATTCCCCAGGCGTATCTTGGCATTGCGTTCGGCTTCGGCATTCCGATGGCGTTTGCGGCCGTTACCGGCGCGGTGCCGTCAGTAGCCTGGTGGTTGCTGGCAGCGAATGTCTTCTGGGCAGTTGCCTACGATACCGAGTACGCGATGGTCGACCGCGACGACGATATCAAACTCGGCATGCGCACGTCCGCCATCACGTTTGGCCGCTTCGATGTGGCCGCCGTCATGCTGTGCTACGGCGCGGCATTGGCAATCGACCTGGTGTGTGGCTGGATGCTCGGACTACGCTGGTACTTCGTCGGCGGCATTGCCGTAGCAGCCGGTATCGCGCTGTATCACTACACGCTGATCCGCGGCCGCGACCGCATGCAATGCTTCGCCGCGTTCCGCCATAACAACTGGCTGGGCGCCGCGATTTTCATTGGTGTCGCACTAGATTATGCAATAGGATAATATTGCCGCAATTGCACGCGCCGCGGTGGCGAACCCACTCCGGCCCATGCTCCTTTAGACATTACCAAGAGGCTTTAATCATGATGGAAAAAATCCCTACGCAATCGAGTGCCCGCGACCAGATGATGCGCGATCTGAAAAACGTGATTTCGGATGCGGAAACATGGTTGCGCAGCGGTAGCAGCCTGTCGGGCGAGGACCTGAAGGCGGCCAAGGCCAAATTCGAGCGCACCATCATCAACGCCAAGGACGGCCTGATCAACCTGGAAGAAGCGGTCGTTGAAAAAACCAAGGCCACCGTCAAGGCCACCGACGACTACGTCCAGGAAAACCCGTGGAAAGCCATCGGCATCAGCGCCGCTGTCGGCGTGCTGGTCGGTGCTCTGATCTCGCGTCGTTGATCCGCAGTTAATCTCTACCGAGCTCGACACCAAGTTCGCGGCCCCGGGCGGCCGCGGCCTTCACTGCAGCAACAATCGATTCCTTGACGCCCGCCTGTTCCATGCTGGTGAGCGCGGCGTACGTCGTTCCACCCTTCGATGTCACGCGTTCGCGCAACGCTGCCACCGATTCGCCCGACTGCGCTGCCAGTTGCGCCGCGCCGGTAAAGGTGGCGATCGCCAGTTCCCTGCCCTGCTCGCTCGACAAACCAAGTTCTTCGGCGGCCTGCTGCAATGCTTCGATAAAATAAAATACATACGCCGGGCCGCTGCCCGAGACTGCCGTCACCGGGTCGATCAGCGCTTCGTCATTCAGCCAGACGGTTTTACCGACTGCCGCCAGGACACTGTCGGCAGCCGCCTTCTGCGCCGCTGTCACGCCGGGTAACGCCACCATGCCAGTAATGCCCTGGCCGATCAGCGCTGGCGTATTCGGCATGCACCGGACGATGGCATCGTAGCCGCCCAGCCAACGCGCCAGGTCGGCGCCGCGGATGCCGGCAGCAATCGAGACAATCAGCGGCGCACCTCGCACCAGCAATGGCGCAAGTTCTGCGGCGACGTCCCGCAGTTGCTGCGGCTTGACGGCCAGCACCAGCACATCGGCAATCACGACATCGGCATCGATGGCGTCGGCGGTCGTCACACCGTACTGGCCGCGCAGACGTCCCAGCGTTTCGGCATTCTTGTCGACAACGTGGATGTCGGCGCCGACGATCCGCTTACCGGCCAGGCCGGAAATAAGTGCTGCAGCCATATTACCGCCGCCAATAAATGCAAGCTTCATGTCGCGTCCTTTGGATAAGTGCGTGCGCCAAAAATCGCCGAACCGATGCGCACGATGGTCGCGCCCTCGGCCACGGCAGCAGCGAGGTCGCCCGACATGCCCATCGACAGGGTATCGAGCGGCAGGCCGTCGGCCTGTAGTTGTTCGTACAAGAGTCGCAGGCGCGCAAACGGCAGGTGTTGTTTCGCCGCGTCAGTTTCGGCTTCCGGGATGGCCATCAATCCGCGCAGACGCAAGTGCGGCAGCGCGGCCACCTGACGTGCCAGTTCGGGCAGGTCGGCTGGCGCCACGCCACTTTTGCTGTCCTCGCCACTGATATTCACTTGCAAACAAACATTCAACGGTGGCAAGCCTTCGGGACGCTGTTCGGACAGGCGCTGCGCAATTTTCAGCCGGTCGATGGCATGCACCCACGCGAAATTTTCTGCGATGGGACGGGTCTTGTTGCTCTGAATGGGCCCGATAAAGTGCCACTCGAGCGATTCGGAAGGCGCGGCAACAGCCACCGCAGCAATCTTGTCGACACCTTCCTGCACATAATTTTCACCGAACGCGCGCTGACCGGTTTGCATCGCGTCGAGCACGGCTTCACATGGAAATGTTTTCGACACTGCCAGCAATTGAATGGCTGAACGGGGCCGTCCCGCCGCCTCGGCAGCGGTCTGGATTGCAAGTTCGACAGCTTGCATGTTGGCGCTGACTATGGACATAATGATTTACACAGGGCAATATCTGAGGGTTGCGGACAGCGCCCGCCTGACGCGGTTGAGTTTCACTGGCACACTGGATCACTGGATTATAAATGGACATCTCCGAACTGCTCGCCTTCTCTGTAAAGAACAAGGCGTCCGACCTGCACCTGTCGTCTGGCCTGCCGCCGATGATCCGCGTCCATGGCGACGTGCGCCGCATTAACTTGCCGCCGCTCGAGCACAAGGATGTGCACGGCATGATCTATGACATCATGAACGACGGCCAGCGCAAGCAGTACGAAGAAATGCTGGAGTGCGACTTTTCGTTTGCCATTCCAGGCCTGGCCCGGTTCCGCGTGAATGCCTTCAACCAGGAACGCGGTGCGGCTGCCGTACTGCGAACGATTCCTTCGAAAATCCTCTCCCTGGAAGAACTGAATGCCCCGCGCATTTTCCAGGACCTGGCCATGAAACCGCGCGGCCTGGTGCTGGTGACCGGCCCGACCGGTTCGGGCAAATCGACCACGCTGGCGGCGATGGTAAATCACCTCAACGAAAACGAATACGGCCATATCCTGACGATCGAAGACCCGATCGAATTCGTCCACGATTCCAAAAAATGCCTGATCAATCAGCGCGAAGTGGGACCGCACACGCTGTCGTTCAACAACGCCTTGCGCTCGGCCCTGCGCGAAGATCCGGACTGCATTCTGGTCGGTGAGTTGCGCGACCTGGAAACCATTCGCCTGGCGCTGTCGGCCGCGGAAACGGGGCACCTGGTATTTGGCACGCTGCACACCTCGTCTGCTGCGAAAACCATCGACCGTATCGTCGACGTGTTCCCTGCCGACGAAAAAGAAATGGTGCGGGCGATGTTGTCCGAGTCGCTGCAGGCAGTGGTGTCGCAAACGCTGCTGAAAACCAAGGACGGCAGCGGCCGGGTGGCTGCCCACGAAATCATGATCGGCACGCCGGCGATCCGTAACCTGATCCGCGAAGCGAAAATTGCGCAGATGTATTCGGCGATCCAGACCGGCAGCAATGTCGGCATGCAGACGCTCGACCAGAACCTGACGGACCTGGTGCGCCGCAACGTCATCTCGAACGGCGCGGCCCGTTCGGCGGCAAAAACGCCAGACAATTTCCCGGGTTAAGGACGCATAATGGAACGCGAACAGGCATCAAAATTCATGTTCGACCTGCTGCGCCTGATGGTCAGCAAGGGCGGTTCGGATCTGTTTATCACGGCGGGCTTTCCCCCGGCGATCAAGATCGACGGCAAGATGACGCCAGTGTCCAGCCAGCCCCTGACGGCAGCGCACACGTCCGACCTGGCGCGCGCCATCATGAACGACAAGCAGACAGCCGGCTTCGAAATGAGCAAGGAAGCCAACTTCGCCATCAGCCCGGGCGACCTGGGCCGGTTCCGCGTTTCGGCCTTCGTGCAGATGAGCTGCGTCGGCATGGTACTGCGCGTCATCACCACCACCATCCCAAAACTGGCCGACCTGGACCTGCCAGCTATTTTGTCCGACATCATCATGACCAAGCGCGGCCTGGTGATCATGGTCGGCGCCACCGGTTCCGGCAAATCGACGACGATGGCTGCGATGGTGGGCTACCGCAACGAAAACAGTTACGGCCATATCATCACCATCGAAGACCCGGTCGAATACGTCCACCCGCACAAGAATTGCGTCATCACGCAGCGCGAAGTAGGCGTCGATACGGAGAGTTTCGAAGCCGCCCTGAAAAACTCCCTGCGCCAGGCGCCGGATGTGATTCAGATTGGCGAGATCCGCGACCGCCAGACCATGGAACACGCGATTGCGTTTGCAGAAACCGGCCACTTATGCCTGGCCACGCTGCACGCCAACAGCGCCAACCAGGCGCTCGACCGGATCATCAACTTCTTCCCGGAAGAGCGGCGCCAGCAATTGCTGATGGACCTGTCGCTGAATTTGAAAGGTCTGGTCTCGCAGCGTCTGATTCCGCGCAAGGAATCGAAGGGCCGCGTGGTGGCCATTGAAATCCTGCTGAACTCGCCGCTGATTTCCGACCTGATCTTCAAGGGCGATGTCCACGAGATCAAGGAAATCATGAAAAAGTCGCGCGAACTGGGCATGCAGACGTTCGACCAGGCGCTGTTCGACTTGCACGAAGCCGACAAAATTACTTACGAGGACGCGCTGCGCAACGCCGACTCCGTCAACGATCTGCGCCTGGCCATCAAGCTGCGCGGCAAGGATGCCAGGAACCGCGATCTGTCGGCGGGGACCGAGCATTTGGGACTGGTGTAAGCTGCGGCCTTTCCCACGCTGCTCACACCCCAGATGATCCACAACGTTTTCGACTATACCGCTAATGGCCTCGACGGCAAGCCGGTCCATTTATCGCGTTATCGCGGCCACGTGCTGCTGATTGTGAATACCGCCAGCGAGTGCGGCTACACGCCGCAATATAAAGGACTGGAACAGATATACAAGGAACAAGCAGCGCGGGGGCTGGTGGTGCTGGGTTTTCCGTGTAATCAATTCGGCCGCCAGGAGCCAGGCGATTCCGCGCAGATTGGCGCCTTTTGCGAAAAGAATTACGGCGTAACGTTCCCGATGTTTGAAAAGATCGAGGTAGATGGCCTCGATGCGCATCCGCTGTTCAAACACCTGGAACACGCGGCGCCTGGCGTACTGGGTACGGAATTCATTAAATGGAATTTCACTAAATTCCTGGTCCGTAAAAACGGCACTGTCTTCAAACGGTATGCACCCACCACCACGCCGGAAGATATCCGCGCCGATATCGACGCGCTGCTCGCCGAGTAAGTACCACTCGCCGGCGCGACAGCAAATATACTGGTGTTGAACGGGTTAGCGCCTGGAAGAACTCACCGGTTCCAGCATCTGCTGAACCCGCTCGAACATCTGGCCAATTCCAAACGGCTTGGCAATCAGCGCCATGCCAGGCTCCAGGAAGCCGCCAGTAGTGGCGGCCAGTTCGGCATAACCCGTCATGAACAGCACCGGCAATTGCGGCCGCGTCAGGCGCGCCGCATCGGCCACCTGGCGTCCGTTCAAGCCGGGCAGGCCGACATCGGTGACCAGCAAATCGATCTGCGCGTCACTGTCGAAACGGGCCTGCGCGGCAATGCCGTCGCTTGCCAGCAACACCTGGTAACCCGCATCGGTGAACAGGTCGCGCAGCAGGTCGAGTACGGCCGGTTCATCCTCGACAATGAGGATGGTGGCACCGGCCCCGTCGCGCGGCGTCAGCGATGGCGGCACCGGCGCGGCGGCTACGCTGACATCATTGCTGGCTGGCAGGTAGATGCTGACGGTGGTGCCCTGATGAAGCACGCTGTCGATGGTGGCATACCCGCCCGACTGGCCGGCAAAACCGTACACCATTGACAGGCCGAGCCCGGTACCCTGCCCCAGCGGCTTGGTAGTAAAAAAAGGATCGAAAGCCTTGCCGGCGACGCCCGCCGCCATGCCGACGCCAGTGTCGGCCACTGCCAGGCAGACGAACCAGCCAGGCTCTACACCGCGCTGCACTGCCTCGGCCGGCGTGACGTCCACGCAATGGCTGCGGATGGTCAGCGTGCCGCCGTCTGGCATGGCGTCGCGCGCGTTGATGGCCAGGTTCAGCAGCGCGCTTTCGAGCTGATTGGCATCGCAATGGGTGTGGCAGGCCATGTCGTGCAACGTCAGCCGGAGGCGGATAGTTTCGCCCGTCGTGCGCTGCAACAGTTCGGCCAGCGACAGCACCAGCTCATTGGCATCGAGCAGCTGCGGGGCGAGCGGCTGGCGCCGGGAAAACGCCAGCAGGCGATGGGTCAGCGTGGCGGCGCGCCGGGTCGAACCGAGCGCCATCTCGATGTAGCGCGCCGCGCTGGCATCGATGTGCTTGCCCAGGCGCGCACGCAGCAGCTCCAGCGGCCCCATCACACCTTGCAGCATATTATTGAAATCGTGGGCGATGCCGCCGGTCAGCTGGCCTACCGCTTCCATTTTCTGGGCTTGGCGCAATTGCTGCTCGAGCACACGCTGGCGCGTCATGTCGACGCCGACACCAGTGCGGCGCAGCGCTTCACCGTGCTCGTTAAAATAGGTGTGGCCGCGCGACAGTACCGAGCGGATCGAGCCGTCCGGATGACAAATGCGGTATTCCAGTTCCAGGTCGCCACTGTGCAGCAAGCCGCCTGCCATGGTGGCGCGCAGCGCGGCCAGGTCGTCAGGATGGACATTTGCGAGGAAGCGGCTGCGCAGGATGCCAGCGGCGCCTTCCTCCGCATCGATACCGTACAACTCGGAGACGCCGGCGTCGCAATAAAAGCGGTCGCTGTCGGCCACATACGTCCAGACGCCCACGCCCGACACCGCCGACAGCGCCAGGCGGGCAAAATCGACCGAATCGCGCAGCGCCGTTTCGCGCGCGCGCTCCCCGGTAATATCGCGGCCGACGCAATACACGAAACCGTCCGACGGCACCGCGGTCCAGCTGATCAGGCGGTACGCGCCATCGATCGTGCGGAAGCGGTCTTCAAAGTTTTCGCTGATCGCGCCCTGCGCCACGCGCTGCACTTCCACCGCCTTGCGCGCGCCGTCGTCGTCGGGATGGACCAGCCAGTCGGACGTGCGACCCAGGATGCGATCGCGCGGCCAGCCCAGCACCACGGACCAGGCCGGATTAACATCGAGCCAGATGCCCTGCTCATCGGTAACACCCAACAAGTCGCGCGACACCTGCCAGATGGGCGAGCGATTGCCGGCGGGCCCTCCTGCCGACTGCTGGACGAGCACGCGCCGCAAAGCGTCGTTCTCGGCCTGCAATGCGGCTTCGCGGGGACTGGTCAAAGGGCTCGGATGGGACATGCGTAATTGGTGGGCAGACGAACAACGGGCATTCTACCCCTGTTGCGTCGTTTGGATTCAGTACAAAATTTTCGTAATTACAACATTTCTGATGCATACATCGTATGATGACCGGATGCCCTCACGCCACCTTTCACCCATCGACGCCTCCGGCGCCAGCACTATCAGCACCAGCGAAACAGTCGATATGCACTGGGCGTTCGAGCAAAGTCCCGATTGCGTAAAAATCATGGATGGCAACGGCGCCGTGCTGGCGATGAACGTGAATGGCCAGTGTGCGATGGAAATCGACGATTTTTCGCAGATGGCAGGGCGCACCTGGACCCATATGTGGCCGGAAGACGGGCAAGCTGCCGTACTACGCGCGCTGGCGGCGGCCAGAGAAGGCAGCACCGGTCACTTCAACGCCTTTTGCCCGACGACGAAAGGCACGCCGAAATGGTGGGACGTCGTGGTTACGCCGATCCGTGGCGATGACGGCGGCGTGCACAGCCTGCTGGCGGTATCGCGCGACATCACCGCGCTGCACCTGGCCACCGAGCAGCGCCTGCAACTGGCGGCGCGGCTCGAGTTCACCATGGAAGCGGCAGAATTCGGCGAATGGCACTGGGACGAACCGGCCGGAAAAATCATCGGCAATCTGCGCCACGACCAGTGCTTCGGCTACCAGGAACCGGTCCGCGAGTGGACCCAGCAAATGCTGCTGGAGCACGTGCATCCGGACGACCAGGCCATGGTGGCCAGTGCCATGGCGGACGCAGCCAGCAGCACCAGCCTGCGCTTCGAATGCCGCGTGATCTGGCCAGACCGCACGGTGCACTGGATCGGCGTCCAGGGCAGCCACTTTGCCACGCCGGGCAAAAGTACGGAGATGATCGGCCTCATTGCGGACATCACCGAGCGCATGCAGACGACCGAAGCGCTGCATACGGCAAGCCGCAAAAAGGATGAATTTCTGGCCATGCTGGCGCACGAACTGCGCAATCCACTGGCGCCCATCAGCGCTGCCGCGCAAGTGATCACAGGCGGGCGCGCCAACCCTGCTGCGCTGGCCAAGGCGGGCGCCATCATCGCGCGCCAGTCGCAGCACATGAGTCATCTGCTGGACGACCTGCTCGATGTGGCGCGGGTGACGCAAGGCCTGGTGACGCTGAATATGGCGCGCGTCGATCTGGCCGACGTGATCATGCATGCGGTCGAACAGGTGCGGCCGCTCGTCGAGCGTTGCCGCCACGAGCTCGCGGTGACGCTGGCGCCCGGAAAAACAGAGGTGTCGGGCGACAGCCAGCGGCTCATGCAAGTGGTCGTCAATTTGCTGAACAATGCGGCCCGCTACACGCCCCCAAACGGCAAGCTGGCCATCACCATGACGGCAGATGCAGCCTGTGCGCACATTACAGTCGTCGACAACGGCATCGGCATGGCGCCAGCAACCTTGCGGCATGCGTTCGAGCTGTTTTCGCAAGCGGCGCGTTCGTCGGACCGGGCCAACGGCGGCCTTGGGCTCGGCCTGGCGCTGGTCAAGGGACTGGTGGAGCGCCATGGCGGCAGCGTGGCCGGTGCCAGCGATGGGCTCAACTGCGGCAGTCAATTCACCGTGACGCTGCCGTTACTGGCGCAGGAAGGCGTCAGCGCACCAGCGCCCGGGGCCAGCGTGCTGCCGGTCCGCGGCCAGCTGCGCTTGCTGATCGTCGACGACAACCGCGACGCCGCCGACACGCTGGCCATGTACCTCGACATCCTGGGCCACACTACCCATGTCGCCTATTCCGCCAGTGACGCCATCGCCCAGGCCGCGCAACTGGCGCCGGACGCCTGCCTGCTCGATGTCGGCTTGCCCGACATGAGCGGCCATGTACTGGCGCGCCGGCTGGGCGCCCTGCCGGGTTGCAGCAACGCTGTGCTGATCGCAATTACCGGCTACGGGAGTGCCAGCGACCGCGAAGAGTCGGCCAGTGCCGGCTTCCACCACCATCTGACCAAACCGGTCGACCTGGGGGCACTCGAAGCGCTGCTCGCCACCATCGGCTAACGCGTTTCGACCAGCGCCGACGCGTGGATGGTGCAGGCGCGTAAAACGTTTTCGAGGAACCGGATGGCTTCGGCCAGCGACACTGTCGACGGTAGCAGGCGCGCCAGTGTCGGGTCCTGGTTGAGACGGTCGACACCGAAGGCGATAATGCGCGACACTTCCCGTCCGGTGCGCCCGTCGCTGTTGTAGAGCGCATCGTAGACGCCGGCTTCATCCCACACCGGCACGCAGCCGGCGCTGGTGGAATCCTTGAACACGACCACCGGGCTGCTGCCCTCTTCTTCTGCTACCAGACTGAATACAAAGCTCACGGCTGTTGTCTCCGTTAATGCGTGGCCGGCGATGTTAACAGATCGGGCGCTATCGTGTGAACGGCGTCATCCGGCCAGCGCGCGGTCGATCAGTTCGATCCAGTGCGTAACCGGCGTCCCGGTTCCCGATTGCAGGTGGCTCAGGCAGCCGATATTCGCCGACACGAACGCGGTGGCGCCGGTGGCCGCCAGGTTGGCGAGCTTGGCGTCGCGCAGTTGATGGGCAATGTCCGGGTGCAGCACCGAATACGTGCCGGCCGAGCCGCAGCACAGGTGGCTGTCGTGGCACAGCACCACATCCACGCCCACCGCGCGCAGCACGCTTTCCACCTTGCCGCGAATTTGCTGGCCGTGCTGCAGCGTGCAGGGCGGGTGAAAGGCAACGCGTTCGTTTATCTTCCCGTGCAGTCTCGCGCTTAATTCGGCTTCGAATGACGGCAGTATTTCGGACAAATCGCGTGTCATGGCGGAGATGCGCGCGGCCATGCCGGCGTAGGCGCTGTCGTGCGCGAGCAGGTGGCCATATTCCTTGACCGTCACGCCGCAGCCCGATGCTGTCATCACGATCGCTTCCACCTGATCGACGAACGGCCACCAGGCGTCGATATTGCGGCGCATGTCGTCCAGACCGGCCTCCTGGTCGTTCAGGTGATAGCGCACCGCGCCGCAGCAACCGGCCTTGGGCGCGGCGATCAGCTGGACACCGAGCGCATCGAGCACGCGCGCGGTGGCGGCGTTGATCGACGGCGCCATCGCCGGCTGCACGCAGCCCTGCAACACCAGCATCTTGCGCGCGTGAGTGCGCGCGGGCCAGGCGCCAGCGGGACGCGGCGGCTGCAATTTGTCCTGCAGGTCTTTCGACAACAACGGCCGTACCAAGCGCCCCGCTTTGAAGGCAGCGCCAAATAATGCGGCATTGGGCAGCACGCGTTTCAGGGTCATTCTGGTGAATTTATCGCGGCGCGAACGCACCACGCGCTGGTCGACCACCTTGCGACCGATGTCGACCAGGCGGCCATACTTGACACCGGAAGGACAGGTGGTTTCGCAATTGCGGCACGTCAGGCAGCGGTCCAAGTGCAACTGGGTTTTTGCGGTGGGCACTGCCCCTTCCAGCACCTGCTTGATCAGGTAAATACGCCCGCGCGGGCCATCGAGTTCGTCCCCGAGCAACTGGTAAGTGGGACACGTCGCGGTGCAAAAACCGCAGTGGACGCAGGCGCGCAAAATTGCGTCGGCTTCGTCGCCGTCGGGCGTGCCGCGGATAAAATCAGCGAGATTGGTTTGCATGCGCGAGCATCCTTCCCGGGTTGAAAATGTGGGCCGGATCGAACGACGTTTTTAAACGCTGATGGATGCGTTCGATGGGTGG
>JALYUM010000120.1 GCA_030853745.1 Pseudomonadota bacterium
ACCGGACGCAATGTCGCCCAACAAAAAATTGGCGATTACTTCGCTGCCTGCATGGATGTGAAAGCCATCGAAGCACGCGGCGCCGCACCGCTGGCGCCGTACCTGGCGCAGATTGCCGCGATGCGCAGCAACCGCGATTTGCCGCGCGTGCTGGCCCACCTGCACCAGGATTTCGGCGACGACGCGTTTTTCTTTGGCTTCGACGCCAACCAGGATTTCAAGGATTCGTCGCGCGTGATCGCGTTTGCCAGCGGTGGCGGGATTGGGTTGCCGGACCGCGATTCGTATCTGAAAACCGATGCCAAATCGGTCGATGTACGCGCCAAGTATGTCGCACACATTGCGCAGACGTTCGTGCTGCTGGGCGAGAGCGCCGAACAGGCCGCGCAGGATGCCGCGAAAGTGATGGCCATCGAAACCGCGCTGGCCACTGCTTCGCTGTCCCGCGTCGACAAGCGCGACCCGTACAAACTGGTGCACAAGGTCGATGCAAAAGGCCTGCAGGCATTGACGCCGGGCTTCGACTGGAAAACGTACCTGGCCGAACTGGGCCAGCCCAAGCTGAATAACTTCAATGTCACCGAGCCGGCTTTTTTCAAGGCACTGGACAAGCTGGTGGCGAGCAACGACGTGGCCTCGGTGCAGACGTATCTGCGCTGGCAGGTGGCGCGCAATATGTCGCCAGCGCTGGCGGCCAATTTCGACCAGGCCCATTTCGATTTCTTCAGCAAGACGCTGCGCGGCGTCGAGCAGCAGCAACCGCGCTGGAAACGTTGCGTCGCGATGGTCGACCAGCAGCTGGGTGAAGCGCTGGGCCAGGAATTCGTCAGCCGTGCATTTTCGCCGGCGCTGAAGGAAAAGTCGCTGCACATGACGCGCCAGGTGGAAGACGCGATGGCGAAGGATATCGATTCGCTCGACTGGATGAGTCCGGAAACCAAGAAACGCGCCCAGGAAAAATTGAAAGCCATCGTCAACAAGATCGGTTACCCCGACCACTGGCGCAATTACAGCGCGTACACCGTCAAGGCCGACGATTTCGCTGGCAACGTGGTGCGCGGGAATATCTTCGAAGTCAAACGGCACCTGGCCAAGATCGGCAAGCCGCTCGACCGCAGCGAATGGGGCATGACGCCGCCGACGGTGAACGCCTATTTCAACCCGCAGATGAACGACATCAACTTCCCGGCCGGCGTGCTGCAACCGCCGCTGTTCGATCCGAAAATGGACGATGCGCCGAACTACGGCAACACCGGCGGCACCATCGGCCACGAGCTCACCCACGCCTTCGACGATGAAGGCCGCCAGTTCGATGCCAAGGGCAACCTCAAGGATTGGTGGACCAAAAAGGATGCCAGTGCTTTTGAAGAGCGCGCGCAGTGCATCGTCGACCAATACGCCCAGTACACGGTGGTCGACGACATCAAGATCAACAGCAAGCTGACGCTCGGAGAAGATGTGGCCGATCTCGGCGGCCTGATTCTCGGTTGGATGGCGTGGCAGACGCAGATGGCAAGCATGCCGCAGCAGGCCGCGCCAGCCCTGCGCGATGGTTTGACGCCGGAGCAGCGCTACTTTGTCGGCAATGCGCAGTGGGCCTGTGAAAACGACCGCCCGGAAAACCTGCGCGTGAAAGCGCTGACCGATCCGCATTCGCCGGGCAAGTTCCGCGTGAATGGCCTGGTGGTCAACATGCCGGAGTTCCAGAAGGCGTTCCAGTGCAAGGCCGGCCAGCCGATGGTGGCGGAGAAGCGCTGCCGCGTCTGGTAATACACCGTGATGGCCGGCCGCAATGAGACGGCTCGTTGCGGCCGACTGGCGCACCGAAATCGGACGGCAGCAGTACGGCGATGCTGGTTTTTAGATTGCCCGTGCCACGTGCATGATCAGCCAGGCCGACGGCACCAGCAGCGCCTGCGCCAGCAAGGTTCCCGCCAGGCGGCTGCCGATCAACCATACGATGGCTTTGCGAAACTGTGCTTCGGCGACTTTTCCTTCAATGACATCGTCGGTCATACCCGACATGTGCGGGTCGATGAACACCGCGAGCATGATCGTGGCGCCGCCGTTGATGATCGACGACAGCGTGCTCGACGTGACCCGTACCGATGGATCCAGCACGCTGGCGTACAGTGCGGCAAACACGCCCACGGTCCACAGGGCAGTGGCGAGAATATTCATCAGCGTCATGCTCCACGAGACACCGTGCCCGGTTGACGCGGCCATGTTTTGCGCCGCCGGGAGGCTCGCCGATACGCGGATATACGACAGGCCACCTTTGAATACGCCGTGCAGGATCAGCTTCGGCACCGAGCGGTGCACCTGGAAGTGCAGCACGGCACGGCTGAACACGCGCTGGAATGTGGGAATCAGGAGGGCGCCGGTGATGGTGGCCAGTGTTGCCGTAAGCAGCAGCCAGCGGAAATCGCCCAATAACGCATCGGAGCGCTGCAAGCCTTGCTCGACGCGCTTGGCCAAGAATGGACTGAGCATCATGTTGGAGGTACGCGATACCAGTACCAGGATGCTGAACAGCGCAAATGACACGGCGATCTTCCGGGTCCGTACGCCAGCGATGCGCACCGAATAGGCCAGCGTGCCGATCAGATGGATGATAAAAGTCAGCGAGCACAGAAACAGTAGCTGGATATCCATGCGAGCCGGTATGTTTTTAAAAGGACTGATCCTGCCACAGTGAAGCGGAAAGTGCCATGCGAACCTGAGCGCTGGCGGTTCCCATGCATAATAAAAACGCTGTCTTTACCGGAGCTCCCGCTTGACCTTTTTGATACTCACCGACAGCGGGCTGCAATCATTGCTGTCCGCCGCACCGGGCACCGGCACGCGCGTCTACCTGAACCCAGCGCTGGCGACAACGACGGCGCTGGAACAATTGTATGCGGCCGGTCTGGCGGTGCAGATGCTGCAGCGCGCCGTCGATCCACACGACGACGATGCAGTCGCCGCCGCCTTGCACGAAGCGGAGCAGGGCGGCGGTACGGTCTGGCTTGAGCGCGGGGGCGCCGAAGTGCTTGCGCCTGCGGTGCCTGCTGTGCCAACGGCGCCCGCAGCGCAGTCGGTGCAACGCCGCTTCGGCGCCATCGCTGGCGACGCTTTGCGCTTTGCCGGACGCAAGCTCGGTGGCAAGCCGCACCTGATGATCGTTCCTTACCTTGGCTTCGGCAACGCCACCATGGTCAGCGTGCGCGGGCGTGTGCTCGATGAAATGGGCTTTCGCAAGCACAGTGTGCAGGACAGCGCCTGGCAGAATGTCGCCGCCCTGTACCAGCGCCTTGAATCGGACCAGGTGGCAGGCGCGCGCGTCAGGGCGCGATTTCATGGCGCCGAAGTCGACGCCATCACCGATCGCGGCGGTTATTTTCAACTCGACATTGCCTTGCCGGCTCCGATGGAAAAGAGCGGCTGGCACGCCGTATCACTCGCATTGGTGGAGACGGACGTGCACGCCAGCGCCGAGGTGCTGATACCGCCTGCCACGGCGCGTTTCGGCATCATCAGCGACATCGACGACACGCTGCTGTGGACCAATGTGACCAACAAGCTGAACATGGCCCTGATGCTGGCGCGCAGCAATCCTTTTACGCGCAAGGCATTCAAGGGCGTGGCCGCGTTCTATCGCGCGCTGCATGCCGGTGTCAGTGGCAACGAGGGCAACCCGGTGTTTTATGTGTCGAGCAGCCCGTGGCATCTGTTCGATCCGCTGGTCGAATTCATGCGTCTGCAAAATATTCCCGCGGGGCCGCTGATGCTGCGCGAATTGCGCGTGCGCTCCTTTTTGAAACCGGAAGCGTCGCGCAACCACAAGCTGGAAAAAATTGAAAAGATCCTGCGTGCCTATCCTGCCTTGCCGTTCGTGCTGATTGGCGACAGCGGCGAGCGTGATCCGGAGATTTACGCCGACGTGGTGCGGCGCCATCCCGATGCGGTCAAGGTGATCTATATCCGCAATGTCAATCCGGACCCGGCCCGCATCGAAGCGCTCGACCGGCTCGCTGAACAGGTTGCCGCCAGTGGCGCGCAACTGGTGCTCACCAGCGACAGTGCCGCTGCCGCCGAGCATGCGATGGCGGCAGGGTTGATCGCTGGCGCCTGATTAGTGTTTTTTCGTCGCTTTTGCCCTTGAAAATCATCTGGCTCTGCCAGGGATTTTTAACGCGCCCCAAACAAAAGTAGGGGTGTACTTTTGTTTGAAGGAATTACTGGTGGCCCGCGACCACATGCGGGACGTACGGCGCCTCTAGAGCGGCGAGCTGTTCCTTCGAAAGGTTGAGTGACAACGCCGCCACCGCATCGTCGACCTGGCCCGCTTTCGAGGCGCCGATGATCGGCGCGCTCATGCCGGGTTTTGCCAGCACCCACGCCAGCGCCACCTGCGCCATCGGCACGTTCAACTCGCCCGCGATTTTTTCAACGACGTCGATCACCGCCTGGTCGGCCTGCTCGGTCTTGCCGAACAACGCTTTCGTCACCGCATCGGTCTGGCTGCGGCGGGTCTCGACGCCGGCGGGACGGGTCAGGCGTCCGCGCGCGAGCGGGCTCCACGGGATCAAGCCGACGCCCTGGTCGCGGCACAGCGGGATCATTTCGCGTTCCTCTTCACGGTACAGCAGGCTGATCTGGTTTTGCATCGACGCGAACCGGGTCCAGCCATTCGCCCGCGCCACTTCCTGGGCCTTGGCAAACTGCCATGCGTGCATCGACGACGCGCCGATATACCGCGCCTTGCCTGATTTGACGACGTCGTGCAGCGCTTCCATCGTCTCTTCGATCGGGGTGTTGTAATCCCAGCGGTGGATCTGGTACAGGTCGACGTAATCGAGGTCGAGGCGCTGCAGGCTGGCATCGATTTCCGTCAGGATGGCCTTGCGCGACAGTCCCGCCGCGTTCAGTTTTTTGTCGCCGGTCACTGGCTGCACCGGATAGTAGACCTTGGTGGCCACCACGGCTTCCTCGCGGCGCGTGAATTCCTTGAGTAGTTTGCCCACCATCACTTCCGACGAGCCCGCCGAGTACATATTGGCGGTGTCGAAAAAATTGATGCCCTGGTCGACAGCGCGCCGGAAAATGACGCGGCTGTCGTCTTCGTTCAGCGTCTACTGGTGGGTGCCCGGCTGCGGATCGCCAAAGGTCATGCAACCCAGCGCGAGGCGCGAAATATCCAGTCCGGTCGATCCAAGCTTGGTGAATTGCATGCCAGTTCCAGTCAAATTTACAGGTGAAGGATCAGTGTAGCCGCGCACGATTGATCCTGCTGGAGACGGCCCCGAATGGCCGTCCGTGCGAGGCGGACCGGAGGAGCCCGGGCGTATAATGCATCATGCAAAATTCACTCCTTCACAATCTCAATCCCGAACAATTGGCCGCAGTAACGCTGCCCCAGCAGAGTGCGCTGATCCTCGCTGGCGCTGGCTCCGGCAAGACGCGTGTGCTGACCACCCGCATTGCGTGGCTGATCCAGACCGGGCAAGTTTCGCCGGCCGGCATCATGGCGGTGACGTTTACCAACAAGGCGGCGAAGGAGATGTTGACGCGTTTATCAAGCATGTTGCCGATGAGTACGCGCGGGATGTGGGTGGGCACTTTCCACGGCCTGTGCAACCGTTTATTGCGCACGCATTTTCGCGACGCAGCGCTGCCGCAGGCGTTCCAGATCCTCGACTCGCAAGACCAGCTGTCGATGATCAAGCGCTTGTTAAAAGCGAACAATGTCGACGATGAAAAATATCCGGCCAAAACGCTGATGTATTTCATCAACCACGCCAAGGACCAGGGCCAGCGCGCCAGCCAGATCGAAACGTTTGACCCGATCGACCGCAAAATGGCCGAGCTGTACGAACTGTACGACCAGCAATGCCAGCGCGAAGGCGTCGTCGACTTTGCCGAACTGCTGCTGCGCGCGTTCGAGCTGCTGAGTCGCAACCAGCCGCTGCGCCAACATTACCAGCAGCGTTTCCGGCACATCCTGGTCGACGAGTTTCAGGACACCAATGACCTGCAATACAACCTGCTGAAGTTGCTGGCCGGGCACGGGGAGCGTCATGGCGGCGCGCTGTTTGCGGTGGGCGACGACGACCAGTCGATCTACGCGTTCCGCGGCGCCAACGTCGGCAACATGAGCGCGTTCGAGCGCGAGTTCAAGGTGGAAAATCTGATCAAGCTGGAGCAGAATTACCGCTCGCACGGTCACATCCTCGACAGCGCCAATTTTTTAATTGCCAATAACAGCAAGCGCCTGGGCAAGAATTTGCGCACGGATGCTGGCGCCGGCGAGCCGGTGCGCATCTACGAAGCGTCGTCCGACCTCGAAGAAGCGCAGTGGATCATCGAAGAAGCCAAGGGCCTGATTGCCGATGGCGTGAGGCGCAACGAAATTGCGATCCTCTACCGCTCCAATGCGCAAAGCCGCGTCATCGAGCACGGCCTGTTTGCGGCCGGCCTGCCGTACACGGTGTATGGCGGCCAGCGCTACTTCCAGCGCGCCGAGGTAAAACATGCCATCGCGTATCTGCAGCTGATGGACAATCCGCACAACGATTCGGCATTCCTGCGCGTGGTCAATTTCCCGACCCGCGGTATCGGCATGCGCTCGATCGAGCAACTGCAAATGGCCGCCGATCAATATCGCATTTCGCTGTACGCATCGGTCGCGTATGTCACCGGCAAGGCGGGGTCGTCACTGGGCAGCTTCGTCAAGCTGATCGAAGGCGCGCGCTTTGAAACGCAGCAAATGGCATTGCCGGAAATGGTGCGCGTGGTGCTGGAACGCTCCAGCCTGCTGACGCATTACGGGAAAGAAAAAGAAGGCGCCGACCGCATCGAGAATCTGGAACAGATGGTCAATGCCGCCACGCAGTTCGTATCGGAAGAGGGTTTTGGCCAGGGCGCGCCCGCGCACCTGGGGCCGTCCGCGCAGGCGTCGGCAGGCGAGGCCATCCTGAACCAGGACGGCATCGACATCCTCGATGCCGATGCGCCATTGCCCACCGTGATGTCGCCGCTGTCCGCCTTCCTGTCGCACGCGTCGCTGGAAGCGGGCGATGCCCAGGCGCAGGCGGGCCAGGAAGCGTTGCAACTGATGACGGTGCACTCGGCCAAGGGCCTGGAATTCGATGCGGTATTTATCACCGGCCTCGAAGAAGGCCTGTTCCCGCACGAAAGCAGCGCGCGCGAACTGGACGGTGTCGACGAAGAGCGGCGCCTGATGTACGTGGCCATCACGCGGGCGCGCCGGCGCCTGTACATGAGCTTTACGCAGCAGCGCATGCTGCACGGCCAGACCCGCTACAACATGAAGTCGCGCTTCTTCGACGAATTGCCGGAAGAGTCGCTGAAATGGCTGTCGCCGCGCGTGCAGACCAACTGGTTTGCCAACAAGAAAACAGCCTGGGACGATGCCGAATTCCGCAGCAGCGGCAGCAGTAGCACCGACAACAAAATTGCCCAGAAAATCGCCCACAAGCAAGTGGGTGGTTCGGGCTGGCGCATCGGCGAATCGGTGGCGCACAACAAGTTCGGCGAAGGCGTGATCGTCAACCTGGAAGGCAGCGGCACCAACCTGCGTGCCCAGATCAACTTCGGCAAGGCGGGCATCAAGGTGCTGGATTTGTCAGTGGCAAAACTGGACCGGGTGGCACGCTAGATGGTGGAGCTGGTCGCGGTGGAACCGGCCGACCATGCCGCATTGCTGGCGTTCGAGCTGGAGAACCGGGCTTTTTTCGAAGCCTGCATCAACGCCCGGGCACCGGCATATTATTCGGAAGAGGGTGTGCGGCAGGCGATAGAAATCGCGCTCACAGATGTTGCGGGCGACCGGGGCTATCAGTTCCTCATCAAGGAAGGCGGTGACATCGTCGGGCGCATCAACCTGCGCGATGTCGACCGCGCGCGTGGATCGGCGGTGCTGGGTTATCGCATTGCCGCAGCGCAGGTGCGCAAAGGCTACGCTGGCGCTGCCGTGCGCGGGCTGCTGGACATCGCATTCGGCCGGCTCGGCCTGAAGCGCATCGAAGCCGGAGCAAGGATCAGCAACCTTGCCTCGGTGCAGGTGCTGTTGAACAATGGTTTCGTGCAGTGCGGCCTGACACCAGGCGGCGTCGTGCTCAATGGTGTGGCACACGATCGCCTGCACTTCGAACGCTCCCAGGGCGATTGCATTTCGCGCCGATAGACTGCATTTCACGCGCAATCTTGTCACTTTGTCGCGCGGTACCCTGAACGTGCCGCTTCTCCACCACACTGGCTCCATTCACCCACCCAATGGAGCCAGTCATGCTGAACCAGATCGTTACCAATACCCCTGTTTTTGTCTGGGCAATCCTTGTCTTCCTGATCGTGCGCGGCTTCATCGCGCTGCGCACCCGCGAAATATCGGTGAATAAATTGTTCATCATGCCAATGGTCATGCTGGCGCTGTCACTGTTCGATATCAAGTCAAAATTTGGACTGGGTGGCACGGGGCTGGCAACGTGGCTCGTGGCCGCTGCGGCAACCACGGCGCTGCTGGCGAAATTTGGCGCCGCGCGCGTGGCACCTTCCACCACCGCCGGCCATATCATCGTGCGCGGCAGTGTGTGGCCGCTGGTGCTGATGATGGGTATTTTCCTGACCAAATACGTCACTTCGGTTGCGGTGGCCATCAACGGGCAGTTGCGTCATGACGCTGTATTCACCGTTGTCGTCTGCGCCATGTTCGGCGTCTTCAGCGGCTATTTTGCCGGCCGCCTGGTCCGCGACCTGAAAGCTTGCCGCGAGTTTTCGGACCAGTCGACAGTCACGGCCCAGGTTATTTGAAACTGCCCGGCGCGACTGCTAACATAGCCTCATGTCCAGCCCCTCCACCACCGGAAAACTGCGCGGTTCCCACCCGCTGGACTTCCTGCCGTTTATCCAGCGCCGGCCGCGTACCTGGCTGGGCAGCGTGGCCCTGACCGTGATCTGGAGCATGACCATTGGCAGCGTCCTGATGTTGGCCCAGGCCTTGTTTTCACGGAACTTCAACTTCTCTGCCTACCTGTTGCCGACCATCGTGATTTCGAATACTGTCGGCTTCACAACGCACGGTGGCTTGGTGCTTGTCGGCCTGCTGTCGCGCGGTTGGCCAAACCGCCAGACTGGTATGGTGCGCTCGCTGTATTACGTCACCACCGTCTCGCTGCTGGCAGTGCTCGGCATCGCGCTTGGCAACGCGCTCGTACGGTGGCGCAATCCTTTGCAATTTCTCGCGAATGCTTCAGATATGGCCACCGTAGTGCCTTTTACGCTGGTGATGGCGCTCATCATGCTTGGCCTGACCACCATCGGCCAACGCCGCGCCCAGGCGCAAGTGGAGCAATTGCGCCAGCGCGAAGAAATTGCCGCCACGGCGCAGTTGCTGGCCGAAGCCCGGCTGCGCGCACTGCAGGCGCAAATCGAACCGCATTTCCTGTACAACACGCTGGCCAATGTGCTGGGCCTGATCGATACCCAGCCGAAACAGGCGCGCCACATGCTCGAGCGCTTCATCGATTTTCTGCGCGCCAGCCTGAACGCCAGCCGGGCCGACAGCGCCACCGTTGGCGCCGAACTCGACCTCACGGCTGCCTACCTGGATGTGCTGGCCGTGCGCATGGGCAAACGCCTGCAGTACCGCATCGAAGCAGACGACAACGTGCGCGCTGCCGTCATCGCGCCGATGCTGATCCAGCCACTGGTGGAAAACGCCGTGATGCACGGGCTCGAACCGAAAGTGGAGGGCGGCACCATCGTCGTGCGGGCCAGCGCTGACGGCGCGGCGCTGCAGATCGACATTGTCGACGACGGCGTGGGCATCGGCAACGCGCCCGTGCGCGCCGGTGGCGGCGTCGGCATGGCCAACGTCCGTGCACGCGCACTGTCCATGCATGGTGCAAATGCGCAACTCCAACTGCTCGACAACCCCGGCGGCGGCGCCATCGTGCGCCTGTTGCTGCCAGCATTTTTCAAGGTGACATCATCGACAAGCCCACAGCCCTGATCGCGGACGACGAACCGCACCTGCGCGATTTTATCAAGGCGCAGCTGGCCATCGCCTGGCCCGATTTGCACATTGTCGGCATGGCCGAAAACGGCATCGAGGCGCTGCGTCTGGCCGATGAGCTGGCGCCCGATATCGTGTTTCTGGATATTCAGATGCCTGGCCTTACCGGGCTCGACGTGGCGGCGCGGCTGTCAACCAACGAACACGGTCCGCACATTGTGTTCGTCACGGCGTACGACCACCATGCCGTGGCCGCGTTCGACCAGGCGGCCTTCGATTACCTGCTGAAACCGGTTACGGCTGCACGCCTGGAGCGCACGGTGGCACGCTTGCGTGCGGCGGTAGGAGAGAAGCCGGCCGGTGAGGCCGAGGCGCTGCGGGCGCTGCTGGAAAAACTCGGCGTGACGGCCGCGCCGAAACCGGCGCCGCTGCAATGGATCCGCGCCGCGCACGGCAAGGAAACCCGCCTGATTCCTATCGACGATGTGATTTATTTTCAGAGCAACGACAAGTACACAAGCGTCTTCACGGCCGAGGGCGAAAGCCTGATCCGTACGTCGATGCGCGAACTGCGCGACGGTCTCGATGAGCAGCGTTTCTGGCAGATTCACCGTGGCGTGATTGTTGCCGCGAAGGCGATTGCGGGGACGCATACCGATTTTCGCGGCCGGCTGATGGTCAAGCTGAAGGGCCGGACCGAACAGCTGGTGGTCAGCCGCAATTACACCGATCAATTTCGCCAGATGTAACACCCGCTATTTCACCCCGAGGCCGGCATGACGACAGAGAACCCAACGAGCACAACGACCACGATCAGCAGCGGCGCAATCCAGGCGCGGCGCGCCATGGGTGGGATGTTTTTCGCGGTATTCGGCGGCGTGTGGCTGGAAGCATGGGCCATCGACAGCGCCCGGCCATTGGCGCTGCAAGTCGTCATCGGCGTGCTTGCGCTGGCGTTGACCTGGCTGGTCTACATCACGTACCGCCGTCACGCTGCCGCACTTGCCGCGCAACCGACAACAGCGCAGACCCGCCGTATCGGGCGACAATTTCACGCCATAAATGGTGGCCAGTGGATCTTAATCATTATCCTGGCCAACGTGCTGACCCGTCATGGACTTGGCATGTGGGTGATCCCGATGGTTATCTTCATCGTCGGCCTGCACTTTTTCCCGCTCGCCTATATTTTTTCCAACCGGCCCCATTACGTGACGGGTGCAGCGCTGGTCGCGTTGGCAGCGGTGTATCCCTTCGTGGCCAGCGGCGGCCCGGCCGATGCGGTGGGTGCCCTGGGCACCGGACTGATCCTGTGGGCCAGCGCCGGCTGGGCGATTCGCCGCAGCTAGCCGCTTTGTGCCCACCGGAGGCGCGCAGCGGATAAAATCGCGGTACGAATCACGAACCGATATGGAAACTCACATGGTCACAATCAACGGCACCATCGATGTCAGCAACACCGGCCCCTTCGTCCTGTTTGGCGGCATCAATGTCCTGGAATCGCGCGACCTCGCGCTGCGCGCATGCGAGGAATATGTGCGCGTCACGCAAAAGCTGGGCATCCCGTATGTGTTCAAGGCCAGCTTCGACAAGGCCAACCGCTCCTCCATTCACTCCTACCGCGGTCCGGGACTGGAAGAGGGCTTGCGGATTTTTCAGGACGTGAAAGCCGCGTTTGGCGTGCCGATGATTACCGATGTGCATGAACCGTGGCAGGCTGCGCAAGTTGCCGAAGTGGTCGATGTGCTGCAGCTGCCCGCCTTTCTGGCGCGCCAGACCGACCTGGTGGTGGCGCTGGCCAAGACTGGCCGCGTCATCAACATCAAGAAGCCGCAATTCCTGAGCCCGGCGCAAATGGGCAATATCGTCGAAAAATTCAAGGAAGCCGGCAATGAACAATTGATCCTGTGCGACCGCGGCACGTGCCTGGGCTACGACAATCTTGTCGTCGATATGCTCGGCTTCGGCGTCATGAAAAAAGTGTGCAACGATTTACCGATTATTTTCGACGTGACGCATGCACTGCAACAGCGCGATCCTGGCGGTGCTGCTTCGGGTGGACGGCGTCAGCAGGTGGCAGATCTGGCCCGTGCCGGTCTGGCAGTCGGCATTGCCGGCCTGTTCCTCGAGGCGCACCCAGATCCGGACAATGCGAAATGCGACGGCCCGAGCGCGCTGCCGCTCGACCAGCTGGAACCATTTCTGGCCCAACTGAAGGCGCTGGACGACCTGGTGAAGTCGTTCGCGCCCCTCAATATCAGCTGATTACGTTTTGTCCAGCGACACCGGCGTGGTTGCCGGTGTGCCAAAAATCTGGCGATATGCGGCGTACAGCGCGCATTGCAGCAGCAGGAAAAACAGGAAGAACAGCCACATGATGATGATACGCGCCGGATTCGACTGGCCGAACAGCACAGCGATCAGGATGCACAAACCAAACAGGATCGCAAACCAGCTGATCAGCAACACCATGAATGCGCGGCCGGTGCGCAGTACTGCGAAAAAGCTGTAGAACACGGCTTTGCCGGTGGCCATCTGTTGCCAGTAGGTCAGAGGCGCCGTGAATGCCAGCGTCAGAATGGCCACTGCCTGGAAGATAAACACCAGCAGCAACGCAAGCATGTCGCCACCGGTCAGGCGCGTCAGGTTCGCCGGATCACCGCCGCCCTCAGCCTGTTTCAGCAATTCAGGATCGATGGCAAACCGCATGATCATGGCCAGCACGAAAAACACACCCAGATACACCAGGCCCACTTTCAGCAAGGTTTTGACAGAGGGTCGACGAAAGCCGGTCAGCAGCACATCGGGCGTGACACGCTTTCCCTGGTCGATCAACAGGCAAGCCTGCATGAACGCGATGGAAAAGCACGGTATCAAAACGATGGCCAGCATGGGGCCGATCAATGGCACAACGCCAATGAGCACGCTGATCAGGATATCGGCAAAAAGCAGCGTGGTCAGCCCGGCAGGCTGCTTGCGGAACATGCCAGCGCCTTGCTTGAGCCAGGCCCAGCCTGAGCTTGCGGTAATAGGACTCATGCGAACAATTCTCCGGCAGGTACTGCAATACGTTCGCGCAAAATGCGTTCGAAATGGGTGGGATCGTGCGGCGTCAGCATTTCTGCGGCGCGTGGCAAATGCAGGTCGTACAGCCGCGACAGCCAGAAGCGCAGCGCCGCAGCACGGAGCAGCGGCTGCCATGCTAGCGCTTCGGCAGCAGTGAACGGGCGCACTGTGTGATAGGCATCGAGCAAGGCACGCAACCTGGCCTGGTCGAGCTCGCCGGTCTGTTGATCGATGCACCAGTCATTGACGGTAACGGCCAGGTCGAACACCCAGGTATCGACGCCGGCAAAATAGAAATCGAAACAGCCGGAAACGCGCGTGCCGACGAACATGACGTTATTGCGGAACAGGTCGGCATGCACCGGTCCACGCTGCAGACCTGCATATTCCGGCGTGGCGGCAAAGCCATGTTGAAAGGCGATTTCGTCGCGCAACAACTGCGCCTCCGGTGCCGACAGATACGGCAACACTTCCGGCGCCGTCACCGCGCACCAGTCCAGGCCGCGCAGGTTGGGCTGGTGCATGGCAAAGTCTGCTGCGGCCAGATGCATGCGCGCCAGCATGGCGCCCATGGCACCACAGTGCACAGGCTGCGGGTCCATTTGCGACGACCCTGCCAGTTTGCTGACAATCGCCGCCGGCTTTCCGTGCAGCGCCACAACCAATTCACCGGCATGATTTGCCACCGGATCGGGGACGGGAATGCCGCGCGCTGCCAGGTGCTTCATCAGTTGCAGGTAAAACGGCAATTGGGCAAAGCCGAGATTTTCGAAGAGCGTCAGCACGAACTCGCCGCGCTCGGTCGTCAAAAAGAAATTACTGTTTTCGATGCCGGACGCGATGCCGTCGATTGCCAGCGCTTTGCCGAGTTGGAACTGTTTAAGCCACTCGGTGAGGTCATCGAGGGTGACCGCGGTGAATACTGCCATGTGCAAGCGAAAGGGTAGGAGAAGTCGGGAGGCGTGACTATAACAAACGTACCGACAGGCAGCGTGGCCATTTTGCTGGCCATGCTGCTTGCGTGTGGTTTATTTTGTCATTGATGGCGGTGGCGCGTCGGCAGTCGAGGAAGGACCGGTGGCTTCGGTGGCCGGTTGCTTGGTGCCGGCACCAAACTGCATGATGGTCCAGGTTGGGGCGCGAATCGAATTGCTGTTTTGCACGTCGTTGATCTGCGCGTTGCCGGCGGGCACGTTCGGCTTCATGTTGTAACGGCTACCGTTGCTGTTGACATTGGCTTCGACGACCTGCCCATTCACGCGGCGCTCGGTAATCACGGTGCGCGGGGTGGATTGCACAGCCGTGGCCGGCACATCGCTGCCTGGCTCGACCTGCTCAAGCTTCGGCGGCGCCTGACTGACGGCGGTGCCTGCAGGTTGTTGCGCCGAGGCGAGGCTCGCGAGCGCCATGGCGCCCAGCGGAATCAGTTTCCAGAATGAAGAGAAGCGCGCCATGATGTTGTCCTGTTATGTTTGAATCATTGTAACAAGTGGCGTCATTGTCTGTGCAAACTCAGCGAATTGTCGTCCACCCCGATTCTGCGATAATGGCCTACCTCTCGCCGCCGGCCGGCCGCCCCACTTTACGACGAACTATTCATGCAAAATACCCTGCTTCTGGTTGACGGTTCCAGCTATCTTTACCGCGCTTTTCACGCCTTGCCGGACTTGCGCAGCCCTGATGGTCACCCTACCGGCGCCATGCACGGCATGGTCAACATGCTGCGCCGCCTGCGCGCCGATTATCCGGCCGCGTATATCGCCTGCGTGTTTGACGCCAAGGGCAAAACCTTCCGCGATGACATGTACGCTGAGTACAAGGCCACGCGTGCGTCGATGCCGGACGATCTGCGCCTGCAGATCGAGCCCATTCACGAAGCAGTGCGCCACATGGGCTGGCCCATCCTGATGGTCGATGGCGTGGAAGCCGACGATGTGATCGGTACGCTGGCCGTGCAGGCAGCAGCGCGCGGCATGAAGGTGATTGTTTCCACCGGCGACAAGGACCTGGCGCAACTGGTCAACGAAAACGTCATGCTGATCAACACGATGAGCAATGAAAAGCTCGATGAGGCCGGCGTGCTGACCAAGTTCGGCGTGGCGCCGGATCGCATCATCGATTACCTGACGCTCATCGGCGACACCGTCGACAATATTCCTGGCGTGGCCAAGGTCGGCCCGAAAACCGCGCTCAAGTGGCTGGGCTTGCATGGCTCGCTCGACGGCGTGATGGCGAATGCCGCGTCGATTGGCGGCGCGGTCGGCGAAAACTTGCGCAACGCGCTGGACTGGCTGCCGCAGGGCCGCGCGCTGGTCACCGTCAAGCTCGATTGCGACCTGTCCGCGCACATGGTGACCATTCATGAAACGCTGGTGGGCCAGCCAGAAGATGGCGATAAATTGCGCGATTTTTTCCAGCGTTACGGTTTCAAATCCATGTTGCGCGAACTGTCGGGCAGTGCACCGGCCGCGTCGGCGTTGAACTCGCCCGAAGGCGAACTGAGTGGACAGATTGCCGGCGCGCCAGTGATCCGCGGCGAATACGAAACGGTTACCACTGAAGAGCAACTGGAAAAATGGCTGGCGCTGATCGACACTGCCGTGCTGACCTCGGTGGATACCGAAACCACGTCGCTGGAACCGATGACAGCGCAAATGGTCGGCATTTCCTTGTCGGTGGAACCAGGCCACGGTGCCTACATTCCACTGGCGCACCGCTATGCTGGCGTGACCGAACAATTGAATCGCGAAATGGTGCTTGAGCGCATGCGCCCGTGGCTGGAAAACAAGGACAAGCCGAAGGTCGGCCAGAACCTGAAATACGATTCGCATATCTTTGCCAACCACGGCATCACGCTGCAGGGCATCGTGCATGACACGCTGCTGCAATCGTATGTATTCGAATCGCACAAGCCGCACGACATGGACGGCATGGCGCTGCGCCATTTGGGCTACACCACCATTCCATTCGTCGACGTATGCGGTAAAGGGGCCGGCCAGATTTGTTTCGACCAGGTGGAATTGTCGCGCGCCACTGAATATGCCGCCGAAGATTCAGACATCACGCTGCGCCTGCACCACGCGATGCTCGGTCACGTCGAAAGCAATCCGGGTCTCGACTATATTTATAAAAAAATCGAATTGCCGACATCGGTGGTGCTGCACAAGATCGAGCGGAATGGCGTGTTGATCGATGCGGGCCTGCTGGAGAAACAATCCGGCGAACTCGGTGCACGGATGATGGAACTGGAAGCCCAGGCATATGAACTGGCCGGTGGTCCGTTCAATCTCGGCTCGCCAAAGCAGATCGGCGAAATTTTCTTCGTCAAGCTGCAACTGCCGGTGATTAAAAAGACGCCGACCGGTGCGCCATCGACCGATGAAGAAGTGCTGCAAAAGCTGGCCGAGGATTATCCGCTGCCGAAGATTTTGCTGGAACACCGCAGCATGTCGAAACTGAAATCGACGTACACCGATAAATTGCCGCGCATGGTCAACCGCGATACCGGCCGCGTGCACACCAATTACGCGCAGGCGGTAGCGGTGACAGGGCGGTTATCATCGAACGATCCGAATCTGCAGAATATCCCAGTCAAGACCAAAGAAGGCCGTCGTATTCGCGAAGCATTCATTGCGCCACCGGGCAGCCATATCGTGTCGGCCGACTATTCGCAAATCGAGTTGCGCATCATGGCGCATATCTCCGGTGATGAAGCGATGTTGCGGGCATTTTCGGAAGGCGTCGATATTCACAGTGCAACCGCGTCCGAAGTATTTGGCGTACCAAAAGAAGAAGTGCAATCGGAACAGCGCCGCTTTGCCAAGGTCATTAACTTCGGCCTTATTTACGGCATGAGCGCATTTGGCCTGGCCGCCAATCTGGGCATCGAGCGGGCCGCTGCGCAGAATTACATCGACCGTTATTTCGTCCGCTTTTCCGGCGTCAAGCAATACATGGATGAAACGCGGCTGGCCGCGAAAGCGCGCGGGTATGTGGAAACCGTGTTTGGCCGCCGCTTGTGGCTCCCTGAAATCAATTCGCCGAACGGTCCGCGTCGTCAGGGCGCCGAGCGCGCCGCAATCAATGCGCCGATGCAGGGTACCGCTGCCGATCTGATCAAGCTGGCGATGATCGCCGTGCAGGACTGGCTCGAAGCCGATCAATTGGCTACGCGCATGATCATGCAGGTGCATGATGAACTGGTGCTGGAAGTGCCGGATGCCGAGCTGGAACTGGTCAAACGCAAGCTGCCCGAACTGATGGCCGGCGTGGCGGCATTGAAAGTGCCGCTGGTGGCGGAAGTGGGTGTCGGGGCGAACTGGGACGAAGCGCACTGATCCCGCGCTGATCTGCAGGCTGCTGTTAATATTGCAACCCCACCCACGCACCGGAGGACTGCATGAAAGATATCGTCAACGACTACGCCAGCCTGCTGGAAAACCCAAAATTTTCCGATGGCGTCCTGCGCCGCGATTTTCTGAAAGCCGCCCTCGGCTCCGGTTTCGCGCTGGCCGCATTGCCGGTGGTGGCGCAGTCCATCATCAAGACCGACGCCACCGGCCTGACCGCCGGCACGGTCACGCTGACCATCGCCGGCCAGGCGGTACCGGTCTACCGCGCGCAACCTGCCGGCAAGAAAAATTTGCCGGTCATCCTGGTTATCTCGGAAATTTTCGGGGTGCATGAACACATCGCCGATGTCGCTCGCCGCTTTGCCAAACTTGGCTACCTGGCCATCGCGCCCGATCTGTTCGTGCGCCAGGGCGACGCGGTGCATGCTGAACGCGACGTGCTGATGCGCGACATCGTCGGCAAGACGCCGGATGCGCAGGTCATGTCCGACCTCGACGCTGTCGTTGCGTGGGCCAAAGATAACAACGGCAATATCGACAAACTCGGCATCACCGGTTTTTGCTGGGGCGGCCGTGTCACATGGCTGTATTCGGCGCATAACCCGAAGGTCAAAGCCGGCGTGGCGTGGTATGGCCGTTTGGAAGGCACGCCGAACCAATTCACCCCAAGCAACCCCATCGAGGCCGCCGCGACATTGACGGTTCCGGTGCTGGGCTTGTACGGCGCCAAGGATACGGGCATCCCGCAGGAATCCATCGAGAAAATGAAAGTGGCGCTGGCGAAGGGCAAGAGTGGTTCGACCTTTGTCGTGTATGCCGATTCCGGCCATGCTTTCCATGCCGACTACCGTCCGAGTTACGTCGAGAAAGACGCCAAAGACGGCTGGATCCGCGCGACCGCCTGGTTCAAGGACCACGGCGTCATTTAAGGGTTTGAGGCCAGGCGCGGCGCGGGCAGGTACAATGCCCGCCTTGCTGAGTCAGCAATACCCGCTCAAGAGGCCATCAAATCGACCCGATTCTCATCTCCATTTTGCTGGCGACGCTGCTTGCCGGCGTCGTCAGTATTTCCGCTGCCGCGATCTTTTCGTTCACCTTGCTGTCGAAGATGGTCGAGCGCATGGTCAGCCTGTCGGTCGGCATCATGCTGTCGACGTCCCTGCTGCACGCGTTGCCCGAAGCGTTCGAATCGACCGCCGATCCGCGCAGCCTGTTTGCGACCTTGCTGGGCGGCTTGCTGGCCTTCTTCCTGCTTGAAAAATTGGCGGTGTTGCGTCACTCGCACCATCACGAGGGCGACGGCCACCACCATGCCCATGGTCACGATGCGATGGAAGCGGGCAAAGCCGGCTGGATGATCCTGATCGGCGACGGCATGCATAATTTCACCGACGGCATCCTGATTGCCGCCGCATTCCTGGCCGATCCGAACCTCGGCATCGTCACCGGCGTTGCCATCATCGCCCACGAAATCCCGCAGGAAATTGGCGATTTCATCGTGCTGCTCAATGCCGGCTTTTCGCGCATGCGCGCCTATGTTTTCAACTTGCTGTGCAGCCTGATGGCGGTGGCAGGTGGCCTGCTGGGCTATTTCACGCTCGACCGTGCCAGCGGCCTGATCCCCTACGTGCTGGTGTTCGCCTCCTCCGGCTTCATCTATATCGCCGTGAGCGACCTGATGCCACAAATGCAGCGTCGCGCCACGGTGCGCGAATCCATCCCGCAAGTCGGCCTGATCGCGCTGGGCGTCATCATCGTACTGATCCTGACGCCCGGCCACTGAGAGCGTACGAAAGGTTTCGTGTCAAAAAGAAACTTTCTAACTGTTTTTTTTGTGAGACACTGAAATCTAACTAAAAAAAAGCGTCTTTATACAAAAATGCGTACGGCTTCCGATGCAGGACTGATGTGGATTGCGGCGACACTGGGCATCAGGCCGGTGCAGCCATTCGCAGTGGAAAGTGTCATCCGGACAAACCGCCGGACAGTGATTCTCGAATCCTTGCGGAAAGAAACCTATCCCGCCGGTTTCCTGCCAGCAGCCACGCTCTCCGAACACCTGAAGTTCGCGCTGAAACATGAGGTCATGCATCTGGAATTCCTGGCGCGGGTTTTCCAGGTCGCGGGACCGGCCCCTTTTGAAGAATGGATCCGGCACGAACCTTCCGGCACGTACGCGCGGCGCACAGGTTTTTTGTACGAGTGGCTCACCGGCTCGCATCTCGATGTCGCTGATACACCATCGGGCAATTATGTCAATGCGCTCGATCCGGCAACCTATCTTGTCGCAGGCAAAGCAACTAATGTGCCGCGCTGGCGCGTGCGCGACAACATGCCCGGCACCCGCGAATTTTGCCCCATCGTTTATCGTTCACCTGCCCTGATTGCCATTGCCGATTATGACGCTGCCAAGGCGTTGCGTGAACTCGAGGTGGTGTTTGGTGCCGACCTGTTGTTGCGCAGCGCCGTCTGGTTGACGATCAAGGAATCGCGCGCGTCGTTTGCTATCGAACACGAAGAAAAAAAGGTGGATCGCGTGCGACGCTTTGCTGCTGTCATGGAGACGCGCTGCGGGGCCGAAGGCGATTCATTGCATCAAGCTACGCTCGATTTGCTGCAAAAAGAAATTCTCGGTCCTGCCACGCGCTACGGTATGCGTGCATCGCCGATCTTTGTCGGGCATACGGTTGCGTACGAAAACATCGTCGACTACATCGGCCCGCATTGGGACCAGGCGCTGCCGTTATTAAGCGGCCTGCAGGTGTTCATGCAAAGGACGAAAGGACAGTCCGCCATCGTGCGCGCTGCAGTGGCCTCGTTTGGTTTCGTATTTATCCATCCGATGAGCGACGGCAACGGGCGTATCTCGCGCTTCCTGGTAAACGATGTGCTGCGGCGTGACAACGCCGTGCCAGCGCCGTTCATCTTGCCGATCTCAGCGACAATCACCAACAGCGCGAGCGAACGTGTCGCATACGATAGGGCGCTGGAGCATTTTTCGCGGCCGTTGATGCGTGCTTACGGGGACCGTTACCGCTTCGGTGCGCCCGTACGCCATTCGGATGGCGTTGAGAGCAACTTCGCGTTCGATGCCTATGATGAGGCACTGCCGGTGTGGCGCTATCCAGACCTGACGTATCAATCGCAGTATCTGGGACAACTGATCAAGGCCACGATCGAACAGGAAATGCGCGCCGAAGCGAACCTTTTGCGCAGCATTGAACGCGCGCGTGTTGCTGTCAAACAGCACCTCGAGGGACCGAATACCGATATCGATCAGATCATCCGCTCGCTGCGCGACAACGACTGGGTTTTCTCAGGCAAGTTGAAGAAGGTGTTTCCGATGTTGGAAGACCGGCAACTGCAAGAGGCGATTGTCGCTTCGCTGCGCACCGCCCTGGAAATTGCGTCAAAGTAAGCTGTTCGATTAATGCGACGTTTTCCATCGCACCCGAGCGGTCGATGTGCGCCATCCTGGTGGGATTGCGTCAAATCAACGGTCCGCAAGATCTTGAGTGCGAGCATCTTCCTTAGCCAGATTCATTGCGCAAAGGAGGGTGAGGATGGAAGATTTATTGCCCTGGTACGAGCGCGAGCTGGGCATTTTCCGACAATATAGCCGGAAGTTCGCCCAGCGTTATCCGAAGACTGCCGGCCAGCTCCTCATCGCGGGAGAGCAATCGGAAGACCCGCACATCGAGCGCCTGATCCAGTCATTTGCCCTGCTGACGGCGCGCATTTCCAAACGGCTCGACAGCGATTACCCGCAATTCACCGAGTCCCTGCTGGAAAGCCTGTATCCCCATTACTTGCGGCCGCTGCCTTCGTATTCGGTCGTGCAGATGCGCAGTGTCGCCCATGCGTCTGGCGACGCGGTGGCGGTGCTGGCACGCGGCATGATGCTGCAATCGGCGCCGGTGGAAGGTATCCGGTGCCAGTTCAAAACCGTCTACGATGTCGTGATGGCGCCGGTGGCGGTCACGCAGCTGGATTTTTGTGCATTCATCGACGAGCCGGCACTGAGCGGACGCCTGCCTGCAGGCACCACGTCCGCGATCCGGCTGACGATTGCCATCGGCGACCAGCTGCACCACTGGCGCAGCAAGCTGCCGCAGCGCCTGCGCTTGTTCATCAATGGCGAGCCGTCGCTGCGCGCGGCGCTGCTCGATACGCTGTTGCTGCGTACCTGCGGGGTTTTCATCAGGGCTGAGGCAAAGGGCGCCTGGTCGCCGCTGGCCAGCTCGCCATTGAGCCTGGCCGGACTGGAAGAAGACGATGCGATGCTGCCGTTCAGTGCCCGTTCCAATCCCGCGTTCCGCCTGCTGACGGAATATTTTTCGTATCCGGAAAAATTCAATTTTATCGACCTGGACCTGGCCGCCATCGGAAAAAAACTGCCGGCGCAATGCCAGCAGTTCACGTTACTTTTCGTCCTCACCGATGTCGCGAGCGATTCGAATGACGCCAGGCTACTCGAAGCGCTGAAGCCGGAAATCCTGATGACCGGTTGCACCCCGGTCATCAATCTGTTCAACAAACGTGGCGTGCCGTTCCAGGTAACGCATACCGCGTCGGATTACACCTTGCTGGCCGATGCCGCGCATGCATCGGCGTACGACATCCATACCATCGAATCGGTCGCGCTATTCCGCGAGAATGCGGCTGGCGGCAAGTCGACCACCGAATTTATGCCTTTGTTCTCCTCCCATCAAAGCCAGCAACCGGAGGAGTCCGAAGGCTGCTACTGGCTGTCCCGGCGCGATGACGTGGTGGCGGCCATCAGTCCGGGGCATGACGTCAGGCTGACGCTGATCGATCCGCACGTGGTGGCCGGTAACGGAGCGATGGCCACTGCGTTGACCGAACTGACCTGTACCAATCGCCATCTGCCTTCGCAACTGCAATTCGGCCATCCCGATGGCGATCTGCGCTCGGAATCCGTCGCGACGGCCACCAGCATCCACCTGCTGCGCAAACCCACCCCGCCGTACCGTTTCACCAATGGCAAGGGGGCGCACTGGCGCCTCATCTCGCACCTCACGCTCAACTACGCCGCGCTGAGCCGCGCTGGAGTCGCCGGCCTGCAGAAAATGCTGGCGCTGTACGACTTGCCGCAGTCGGCCAGCTCCAGACGCCAGATCCGCGGCATCGTCGCCATCGACAGCGGCACCGTGCGCCAGTGGATGCCGACGCTGCCGGTGTCGTCGCTGATGGTTGGCATCGGCATCCGCATGACACTCGACGAGCATGCTTTTGCCGGCAGCGGGATGGCGGTGTTCGTGCACGTGCTGGACCGGTATTTCGCGTTGAACCGGCAGCTCAACTGCTTCACTCAGCTGGAAATCATTTCAGCGCAAACCGGCAAGGAGATTTTTAAATGTCCTGCACGCAGCAACGAGGAAGCGTAGTCCAGGCCCTGGTGGACGCGCCGTACCGGTTCGAATTCTTCCAGGCGGTACGGCTGATGGTGGAATGGCTGGCGCAGCAGGGCATCGCGCCGGAACGGGCGCTCACCGAGCATGTCCTGTTCGAGAACGTCCTGTCGTTCACTTTTGCGCCCGCCCAGATTGCGGCGCTGAGCATCGACGCCGACGCAGCGCCGCAGGTACGCATCACGCCCGCGTTCATGGGTTTTCTTGGCGTCGATGGCACGCTGCCGGCGCACTACACCGAGACCATTTACACCTACCAGTCGACGACCCACGATGAAGCGCCGCGGGCATTCCTGGACATGTTTTCGAACCGTACGCTGGCGCAGTTTTATCTGGCCTGGCGCAAGCACCGGGTGGAGCACACGGATGCATTCTTGCCGCAGCTGCTTGGTTTTGCCGGCTTCCAGCCAGGTGCGGCCAAGGCGGCTGGCGGCGCCATCGACGACGAAATGATCGCGCAATATGCCGGCGTGCTGTTGCAGCGCCCGGTTTCGCCGGCCGTGCTGGCCCGCGTGCTGTCCGATGTCCTGCGCTTGCCGCTGGCGATCGATGAATCGGTCGGCTCCTGGATCGACCTCGCCGCGCAGGAACAGTGCGCGCTCGGCCAGCAAAACGCGGGCCTGGGCAATAACATTTTGCTGGGCGACCGTAGCTGGCGCCCCGATCTGCGGGCGCAGCTGCGCATCGGTCCATTGAGCCGGCAGCAGTTCGATGATGCCCTGCCTGGCGGCGAGAGTGCGCGCGTGCTCGAGCAATTGCTGCGCATGTTCGGCAATCCGACGCTCACATACGACGTCCGCCTGATCCTCAAAGTGGAGGAAATCCATCCAATACGCCTGTTCGGCGGCGCCATACCCACGGGGCGGCTAGGGCAGGACAGCTTTCTGGTGTCGCAGACCGAGGAGCGTGACCGCAGCGACATGACTTATCGCATCACGCTGCTGGACCCTTTGCCATCGTTGCCATCGTTGCCATCGTTGCCACCTCACGGAGTCCGGCCATGAACCAGTTTCTTGGCGATACCGCCGCATTGCGCGCCTTTGCCAACGCACGCCAGGACACCCGCCTGCTGCGCCTGCGCTTTCCAAACAACGATGCACCCGCCGGTGCGCTGTTGCTGGCCAATACCCTCGACGCCGACGAAGCGCTGGCGCGCGATTTTGTCTGGACCGTCGGCGTGCTGTCCGATAGTGCGAACGTCCGTCCGGACGCCGTGCTGCGCAAAATGGTGTGCGTCGAACTGGTACGCGAGGACGGCACGCTGCGGTTCTTCAATGGCTACGTCACCGGCTTCAAACTGCTGCGCACCGATTCGGCGCGGGTAGAGCGCAGCGCGTCGTCGGAGGTGGCAGCCGATGCGCCGGCCGAAGTGTAAGAAAACACCAGCACCTACGGCTTCCGCAATGTCAATGACGGCGATGCGATGGCGCAGTTGCGCATGGAAGAAATCGACGCGCGCCGCGGCGAATACACGGTCAGCGGCAATGACCGCACGGCCGAACCGGGACGCTGGTTCACGCTGAGCGGGTACTTCGGCGACGTTGACGCCAACCGAAAATATCTGATCACGTCGGTGCATCACCACGCAACCAATAACTATCAGGACGGGCATGCGGCGACCTCTCACTATGCCAATGACATCAGCTGCATCGTGCAGTCGATCCCCTGGCGTCCGGGCCGTAATTTTCACAGCGTCACGCCAAAAATATACGGTGTGCAGACGGCAGTTGTCGTCGGACACCGGTCTTCCGAGGCAACTGCGCACAAAGGTAAAAATCTACGAACTGACCACGGATATATGTGTGGCCGAAGGCGTTGCTCTTGCGCAGCCTCATTCGTCGCACGGAGAAGGAGGAGGAACACAATATTTTATTTCTCCGCGTGATGCTTCTAAGTTATCTTCCAATATTGGAAACGAAAGACCTATATGAATAACATAATAGTCGATCAAAAGACGGGTCAGGTCACAGTTCAGGGTTTAACGATGGGACCTACCACCTGTTTTGATGATTTTGAAGTGAAATTTAAAGACACATTTCGAACCATATTTGGGGGAGATGGTACTGGCCAGTATGGTTTGATCAGCCCTGTAAGTATTTTCAATGAAACCTATCGAATTTATTTTAATTTTGAGGTTGGATTATTGCAAAGATATTCGCTGGAATTGATTAGCGGAATTGCCAAAAAACAAATAAATGATTACCCTGAATACTGGGAGCTTCAAAAAGAGATTCAGTATCTATTCACAATATATAAGTTGGAGTTTAAAGGTGATTTTTTAGATGAGTTTGAATGGAGGAAATTGTGGAAGTATAACTGGGGGCGGATCGCATTAACACAGATCGCGCATAGCTATAGAGTTGTAACGGATATTCTTTGGGAATAGAATTAATGAATTATTGTATTTGGAAGAAGTGCGCCGATAGAACAAACTAAATAAAAGCTTCACAGTATCTATCTTTTAAGTAATCTATAAAATAAGATGAATAAAAGATATGGAATTTAAATGGGTGGTTGGGAAAATTAGAGATCGCGGCTACGAATTAAAAACCAAAATACACGGGGATGATTTTTAAGAGCTAATGAGCGTGATGGCAAATTAATTTAATAAAAAATTAAAAAATAAATCAATGCCCGGAGCTGATATTTGTATCGTCAATTTTTCGAAAGCAGGATTTATGCTAACTTCGACTTAGACTACGGCATCAAGATCAAGTGCTCCGGTCTATCGGTTGATTAACTAGATAAATTTGAAAATTTACTTTTAGATTTTTACATCTCCAAGTCGGCCACACGCTCGCGATTGCTAGTCGCGCCGCCGATGGCAGCGCGTGCGGCTATGAAATGCAGAGTCTTGTTCAGTGTGGAGAAGTTCATTGATTTATACTCCAAAGTGAGTGATTTGACCCAGTAAGATTTGAATCTCTAAGATAGGTCTCGGTACTTTCTGACTCTAATATCTCCAGAGAAATTTTTTTATTTGGTAAAAATTCTAAAAAATTTCGCGAGGCAGGAATGAAATTAGTTGATATATATCGAGGACATATTTCTATCGAAGCATATGGAAAGGCGATAAAAATTTATGGAGAAGCGCTACTGCGGGGACACGGTTCACCTGATTTTGTTGTCTATTCGAACAGTATAGAACGATGGGACTTCCCGGATAACCAGGAGAAGGTTCCTGATTCAGTTAAAAACGAAATTTTCTTGTTCTTACAAACAGAATTTCTAAAGCGGAACTTGACTCTTGCAATCGAATAAACCTCCGCCAGTGTCCTATTTATGGACAGTGAATGCTTCGATTCAAATGGAAAACTGTTCGAAAGCAAGCGAGAAATAGCTATTAAATTAACAATGACTTCGCTAGATGTATCGGAATAATTATGAATCGAAAATATCCGAATGCGAATATCAGATGAGTCTGATTTACCAAAAATGCATTTACACTGTTTGGGCGTTCTCAAAGACCAAGTGCAACACCTTTCCTGTAAGGTGCCGCCATGGCGAAAATCTACAAACACCTGACCACCCAAGAGCGCGCAGTCGTCATGACCATGCGCGCCGACGAGTGTTCCACCCG
>JALYUM010000144.1 GCA_030853745.1 Pseudomonadota bacterium
CCATCGACGCTGACACCGGCCTGGTCGAGGGTACGCCAGATGCTGCCGGCGACTACCCGCTGGCCGTCAGCTATTATTTCGCCTCGGAGTCGCCCGACGTACTGCGCCACGCATCCGTCAACTTCACCGTCAATCCGGACCCGAAAAAAATGTGGAAAAGCCTGCCGCCACCGGCCGGCGCCCCGTACCGCAAGGCCGATGTCGATGCTGCAGCCCTGCTCGACGACACCTTCCGCATCGTTGCCGCCAGCAAGCGCGGCCGTTCGCACGCCCACAACGGCACGTTCCGCGACGACGATTTCCGCATCGCGCAACCCGGCAATGGCTGGCAGATCGCCGTGCTGGCCGACGGCGCCGGCAGCGCGAAATTTTCGCGCCAGGGCGCCGCCATCATCTGCGAACAGGCATCGCTGCGCCTGACGGCAGCGCTGGGTGCCGAGCGCGGTACGCTGGTCGACGATGCCGTGGCAACCTATCAGCGCGACCGTCCCGACGCTGAAGAAAAAGCAGCGCTGGCGCTGCGCACGGTCCTGGCCAGCGTGGTCGGCAACGCGGCGTACTACGCTGCCAAAGGTATCATGGACGAATGCGCCGCGGTCAGGGAAACTTTGCAGGCAGTGCCCAAGGATTACGCCAGCACGGCGCTCATTGCCATCTGCAAGCGCTACCCGTTCGGCACTTTCTCGGCCGCATACTGGGTGGGCGACGGCGCGGTGGGCGTCTACAGCGCGCAGGATGGCATTGCGCTGCTGGGCGACGTCGACAGCGGAGAATTTTCCGGCCAGACGCGCTTCCTCGATGCGAACGAGGTGACGCAGGAAGCCCTGCTGCGGCGCACCCGGTTTGCCCTCAGCGAGCACATGACAGCGCTGATTTTGATGACCGACGGCGTTTCCGACCCGCGCTTCGAGACCGATGCCCGCCTGGCCCGCCCAGGTGACTGGGATGCGCTGTGGAGCGAGCTGGCGCCAGTGCTGCAGCCCGATGACGGCGCGCCCGGCCAGGACCAGCGCTTGCTCGACTGGCTCGATTTCTGGTCGCCAGGCAATCACGACGACCGTACCATCGCCATGATTACCCCGGTCACGCCACCGAATGCTGCCCATGTCTAAGATCGTCACCCTGACCGGCGCCGACGGTTCACGCGTCGAATTCATCGATGAAATCAAAGCGTCCGGCGGCATGAAGGACATCTATTTTTCGCCCAACAAGAATTACGTGGTGGGCTTCTTCCGCGGCGAGGCCAACAACGCCGCCACGCGCGAACGGGTGGCCATGATTACCGGCACCTACCGCGAACGCATTTTCAACCAGGCTGGCGGCGACTACTGGAAAAAGCTGTTTTGCTGGCCCACGACAACCGTCGAACACGAAGGCCGCATCGGCATCGTCGCCCCGTTCTACGACGCCGACTTTTTCTTCGCATTCGGCTCACGCAACAACGACATGCTCGGCATCAAAGGGCGCGACAAGGAAGGCAAATGGTTTGCGTCGCCGTCGAACCGCAACAAATACCTCGATCCGCGTGAACTGGGCGACTGGATGCGCCAGGTGCGCCTGTGCCTGATGATCGCGCGCGCCGTGCGCCGCATCCACGCGGCCGGCCTGGCCCATTCCGACCTCAGCTACAAAAATGTGCTGATCGATCCGACCACCGGCCGCGCCTGCCTGATCGATATCGATGGTCTCGTGGTGCCCGGCAAATTCCCGCCGGACGTGGTGGGCACGCCCGATTTCATCGCGCCCGAATGCGTCGTCACGGCGCATCTGCCGCGCACCGACCCGGCGCGCAAGCTGCCCTCGATTGTCACCGACCGCCATGCGCTGGCCGTGCTGATTTATATGTATCTGCTGCTGCGCCATCCGCTGCGCGGCGACAAGGTGCATGACATGGACGACCCGGGTCGCGACGAAACCTTGTCGATGGGCGAAAAGGCGCTGTTCGTCGAGCATCCGACGGATAGCACGAACCGTATCAGACTGGCCAACGTCAAGCCCGCCGAATTGCCGTGGAAGGATACCGCCAAACTGCCGTACACCATCACCGGGCCGTACCTGAGCGACTTGTTCCGGCGCGCATTCATCGACGGCCTGCACAACCCGCAGGCGCGCCCCACGGCCGACGAATGGGAAAACGCGCTGGTCAAGACGGTGGACTTGCTGCAGCCGTGCCAGAACCCGGCCTGCGAGCAAAAGTGGTTCGTGTTCGATAATTCCACTAAGCCGGTGTGTCCATTCTGCGGGACGCGTTTCAGAGGTGCGCTGCCGGTGCTGAATTTATATTCGTCGCGCCAGGAAGGCAGCTTCCGGCCCGAGCAGCACCGGCTGATGGTGTATTCGAACCAGTCGCTGTTCCCGTGGCATATCGACCGGAACATCGTGCCGAACGAACGCCTCGACGATGCGCACAAAAAGCGCGTCGGCTACTTTGTGCTGCACCTGGGCGCGTGGTATCTGGTCAACGAAGCGATGCCGGACCTGATGAACGCCGCCAGCAAGGAAGCGATTCCTATCGGCGCCAGGGTGGTGCTGGAAGACGGTTTGCAATTGCTGGCGTCGCGGGCGCCGGGTGGGCGCCTGTTCGTGGTGCAGCTGGTGGAAGGCTGACGCCGATGCACGGCGGACATCCGCCGGCAAGCGCAGTCGCGTAAAACACAACACCCCACTGCACCGCGCTTGAGCAGGCACAAGCGGCATGGCGTCAGTGCCCCCCGGTGCGCCCGACAGGCTATGTTGGTCGGCTTGACTGTAGGCAATGTCCGACTAATGCGCATCGGGGAGATGAAAAGATGAGCAGCAAAGTTCTCTGGGGCGAAGGCCTGTTTTTGCGGCCCCACCATTTCCAGCAGCAGGACCAGTATCATGAGCAGCGCCTGCATGCCGGCCTGCGCGCCGTGCACCCGTTTGCGTGGGGGGTGCAGTACCTCGACATCGACGCTGAAGGGCTGAAAACCGGCAAACTGCGCCTGCTTGGCCTGGCACTGCGCTTTCCCGACGGCGAGATGATCGACGCGCCCGCCGACGATGCACTGCCAGAGGCGATCGACCTGGCCGACGCCGCCATCGGGGCCACCGTCACCTGGTACGCCGCCCTGCCCACTTTGAAACCGTTCGGCTGCAACTTCGGTCAGCCCGGCCTGGCCACCAATGCCGCCCGTTTCGTCCAGGCCAACCAGGAGACGCCCGACCTCTACACGCATGCGGCGCGCACGCAGCTGGCGTATCTGCATAAAACGCTGCGCCTGGTTTCCGAACACGAGCCGCGCGACAATTACACCCAACTGGCGCTACTGCGCCTGCGCTACCTGGGCGACGGGGCGTGGGAGGCCGATGCCGGCTTCGTGGCGCCCAGCCTGTCGGTGGCCAGTGCGCCGCTGCTGCTGGCACAGCTGCGCAGCTTGCAGGATGCACTGCATGCGCGCGTAGCCGAACTGATTGCGCATCACCGCGAACCGACGCGCGGCGTAGTCGAATTTCGCACCGGCGACATGGCCTCGTTCTGGCTGCTGCATACGGCCAGCGCGGCCTGTGCCACCCTGTCGCATCACCTGCACCACACCAGCCTGCATCCGGAACGGCTGTACGAGCAATTGCTGGGCGTGGCCGGTGCACTGATGACGTTTTCGAAGGAATGGCGCCTGGCCGACCTTCCTGCTTACGACCATGGCAACCCGGCGCCGGCATTCGACCAGGTGCACCGGATGATCCGCGCTTTGCTCGCCACCGTCATCTCGAACAAGGTGGTCGATATTGCGCTGGTGCAGACGCGACCCTGCTACTTCACTGGCACGTTCGACACCGCCAGGGTGCCGGACAACAGCGTGTTTTACGTGGCCGTCGCGGCCACGATGGCGCCGCTCGACCTGGTCGCCGCGGTGCCGGTGCAATTCAAAGTGGGGGCGCCCGACGATGTGGAAAAATGCGTGCTGTCCGCCATTCCCGGCGTCAGTCTGACGTATGCCGCGCAACCTCCGGCTTCCTTGCCGGTGCGCCCTGGCATCAGCTACTTTGCGCTGGAGGCGCGCGGCCCCCTGGTGGAACGGATGAGAAAAGCGCAATCGGTGGCAATCTATGTGCCGACCTCGTTTCCCGACCTGCAACTGCATTTGATGGCGCTGACGGACTGAGCGGCAATGCGCAGGGCAGCCGGCAAGCGCTACAATCGGTACTTGCCATCACGCCGGTTGCCCCCACTTGTCACCGATGACCGCATCCCATGTCTTTCACCCGGCTGTCGCCCGCTGGTTCGACCGCACCTTCCCGGCCGCCACCGAAGCGCAGCTGCGCGCCTGGCCGCTGATCCAGGCGCGCCGGCCCACGCTGGTCGCCGCGCCCACCGGTTCCGGCAAGACGCTCACCGCGTTTCTGGCCGCCATCGATGAACTGGTCGCCGACAGCGTCGACGCGGCCCTGATCGACGCCACCCAGGTGCTCTATATCTCGCCGTTGAAAGCGCTGTCGAACGATATTCGCCTGAACCTGGAGGCACCCCTGGCCGGCATCGATGCGGAACTGAAAACGCTGGGCCTCGCACCGCACGGCATCCGCACCGCCGTGCGCACCGGCGACACCACCACCGCCGAGCGCAACGCCATGAAGCGGCGCGCGCCGCACATTCTTGTCACCACGCCCGAATCGTTTTACGTGCTGCTGGGGTCCGACAGCGGCCGCGCGATGCTGAAAACCGTGCGCACCGTGATCGTCGATGAAATCCACGCGGTGGCCGGCAGCAAGCGGGGCAGCCATCTGTCGCTGAGCCTCGCGCGCCTGGACGCGCTGTGCGGCCGCCCGCCCGTGCGCATCGGCTTGTCGGCCACGCAGAAACCACTGTCCGTCGTCGCGCAGTTTTTGGTCGGCACCGATGGCGACTGCGCGATCGTCGATGTTGGCCACGTGCGCGCGCGCGACCTCGGCCTCGAATTGCCGCCGGTGCCGCTCGACGCCATCATGCCCAACGAAGTGTGGGAGCGCGTCTACGACCGCATGGCCGAACTGGTGGTGCTGCACCGTACCACGCTCATTTTCGTCAACACGCGCAGGATGGCCGAACGCGTGGCGCGCCACCTGGGCGAGCGTCTTGGGGCGGAACACGTGGCCGCCCACCACGGTAGCCTGGCCAAGGAATATCGCCTGGCCGCCGAACAGCGCCTGAAAGCCGGCGACTTGCAAGTGCTGATTGCCACCGCATCGCTGGAACTGGGCATCGACATCGGCGACGTCGATCTGGTGTGCCAGATTGGTTCGCCGCGCAATATCGCCGCATTCCTGCAGCGCGTCGGGCGGTCCGGCCACCACGTCGGCGGCATGCCCAAGGGCCGGCTGTTTCCCACGTCGCGCGACGACCTGGTGGAATGCGCCGCGCTGCTCGATTGCGTGCGCCGCGGCGAACTCGATGCGCTGCGGTTCCCGGTGTCTCCGCTCGATGTGCTGGCCCAGCAGATCGTGGCCGAAGTCGCGTCGACAGAATGGACCGAAGACGCTCTGTTTGCGCTGATGCGCCGCGCCACCTCGTTTGCGACACTTGACCGCGCGCGCTTCGACGCCGTGCTGCGCATGCTGGCCGACGGCTACACCACGCGCCACGGCGTGCGCGGCAGTTACATCCACCGCGACGCCGCCACCGGCACCGTGCGCGGACGCCGCGGCGGCAAACTGGCCGCCGTCACGTCCGGCGGCACCATCCCCGACAACGCCGATTTCAGCGTGCTGCTGGAACCAGCGGGCTTAAGCGTCGGCACCGTGCACGAAGACTTCGCCGTCGAAAGCCTGGCCGGCGACGTTTTCCAGCTCGGGAACAGCTCGTACCGCATCCTGCGCGTGGAAGCCGGCAAGGTGCGCGTGGAAGACGCCCACGGCGCCGCGCCGAATATTCCGTTCTGGCTGGGCGAAGCACCCGGCCGCAGCGATGAATTATCGAGCGGCGTGGCCAGATTGCGCGCGCACGTGGAAGCAGCGCTGATTGGCCCGGAGCCCGATGTAAAAGATGGTGCCGCGGGCCTCGAACGCGCGGTCGACTGGCTGCATGAACACCTGGGTTTGCAGGACGATGCGGCGCGCCAGATTGCCGAATATCTCGGGCGCGCAAAAAATGCGCTGGGCGCGCTGCCGACGCAGGACACGCTGATCATGGAACGTTTTTTCGACGAGACCGGCGGCCAGCAACTGGTCATCCACACGCCATACGGCAGCCGCATCAACCGCGCCTGGGGCCTGGCGCTACGCAAGCGCTTTTGCCGCAATTTCAATTTTGAATTGCAGGCAGCTGCCACCGAAGACGCCATCATCCTGTCGCTGTCCGAATCGCACAGCTTTCCGCTCGACGAAGTGTGGCGCTATCTCAAAGCGAACAGCGCCGAGCCGGTGCTGGTGCAGGCGCTGCTGGACGCGCCGCTGTTCAATGTGCGGTGGCGCTGGAACGCGACCACCGCACTGGCCCTGCCCCGTTTTGCTGGCGGGCGCCGCGTGGCGCCGCAACTGCAGCGCATGAAGAGCGACGACCTGCTGGCGGCCGTGTTCCCCGACCAAGCGGCGTGCCTGGAAAACATCGTCGGCGAGCGCGAGTTGCCAAACCACCCGCTGGTCGACCAGACCCTCGACGACTGCCTGCACGAAGCGATGGACAGCGAAGGCTGGCTGGCACTGCTGCGCCGCATGGAGGCAGGAGACGTGCGCCTGCTCGCGCGCGATTTGCCGGCGCCGTCGATGCTGGCGATGGAAATTCTGAATGCGCGTCCGTATGCATTTCTCGACGACGCGCCGCTGGAAGAACGCCGCACGCAGGCAGTGCAAAGCCGGCGCTGGGCCGATCCCGCATCCACCGACGACCTGGGCGCGCTCGATAGTGGCGCCATTGCCAGCGTGGCCGATGAAGCGTGGCCGCAGGCGCGCAACAGCGATGAAGTGCAGGAAGCGCTGGTTGCGCTGGCCTGCGTCACGCGCGCCGAAGCACTGCGCCAGGACGGCTGGCCCGACTGGCTCGAACAACTGGCCGAATCCGGTCGCGTGACCCGCTTTCGAACGAGTGACGGGATCGATTTCTGGGTGGCGCTGGAACGACTCGACCTGCTGCAGGCAGCGTATCCGGAAGCGCAAGCGCAACCTGCGCTGGTCGTGCCGGACAGCCACCGCAGCAGCGAACCATGGACGCAGGATGCCGCGCTGGTCGAACTGCTGCGCGCACGTCTGTCCGGCTTCGGCCCGCAGCCGTTGACGGCGATTGCCGCTAGCCTGCACCTTCCCGCCAATACGGTCGCCATCGCACTGACCCAGCTGGAAACCGAGGGCTATGTGATGCGCGGCCGATTTACGCCTGGCGCCGACACCGAAGAATGGTGCGAACGGCACCTGCTGGCCCGCATCCACCGCTACACCATCAAGCAGCTGCGGCGTGAAATCGAACCAGTCGAACGCCAGGATTTCATGCGCTTTTTATTCGACTGGCAGCATCTGTCGGGTACCACGCAGATGCAGGGGCAGGACGCGCTGCCGGTGATCCTGGCGCAACTCGAAGGTTACGAGGCCGCTGCCGGCGCGTGGGAAAGCGAACTGCTGGCAGTGCGGGTGCGCGATTATTCCATCCTCTGGCTCGATGAATTGTGCCGCGCCGGCAAACTGGTGTGGACGCGCATCGGCGCGCGCACCAGCACAAAATCTGCCGCCGGCGGCCCGGTGCGCGCCACGCCCATCGTGCTGCTGCCGCGCCGCCAGGTGGCGTTGTGGCATGGCCTGGCGAGCGACGCCACGGTGCCGGAATTGTCGTCCCGGGCGCAGGCGGTCCATGAAGCGTTGCAGCGCCACGGCGCCATGTTCTTCGACGAGTTGCAGCAGGACGCGCGCCTGCTGCCGGTCGAACTGGAAACCGCACTGGGCGAACTGGTGGCCACAGGCCTGATCAACGCCGACAGTTTTGCCGGCATGCGCGCCATGCTGCTGCCCGCGACAAAACGCGCCAGCAACGACCGCAAGCGCCGCCGCGGCGCTGGGCCGACCATGGAAGAAGCCGGCCGCTGGGCATTGGTGCGGCGTGCAGAGCCAGTTCCCGACGCCAAGCCGGGCCGCAAACCGCGCATCGATGCCGCGACGCTGGAAACCGTCGCGCTGACGCTGCTGCGCCGCTACGGCGTCATGTTCTGGCGCCTGCTGGAACGGGAGGCATCGTGGTTGCCGAACTGGCGCGAACTGCTGCCCGCATTCCACCGGCTGGAAGCGCGCGGCGACATTCGCGGCGGGCGTTTCATCGCCGGATTTTCGGGAGAACAGTTCGCACTCCCGGAAGCCATTCCGCTGCTGCGCGAGATGCGCCGCCGCACATTGGATAACACGCTGGTGTGCATCGCCGGCATCGACCCGCTGAACCTGTGCGGCACGCTGCTGCCCGGGGCCAAAGTGCCGGCAGTGGCTGGCAACCGTATTCTGTTCAGGGACGGGGCGCCGGTGGCGACAATCGTCGCGGGGAAAATCGACTACCTGATCGACCCGGGCGTGGAGCGCGAGGCGATGCACAGCGCGCTGACTTCCCGCGCAGGCGGGAATCCATAGCACCTGACCACCGTCGCGAATCATGCAACACTGCGCAGGTGTCGACATGGATGTCGTGTGACACAAAACATGAAAATTGTGCCAAGTTAGTGAAAACCGCGTGCCACATATACTGAAAAAAGTCGTCTGGCCCGCCCCTTGTTGCGACACAGGCAATGCTTGCCTTACACTGGTCGAACTTCCGGTTTCGGCCAGAAGCGGACATTCCGAGAAATTTATCTATCAAGGGTATAGCCAAACTAGCTAGGGCAGACCCTGCAACCAGATCCAGATCGAGAGCCATGAATGCTGCTGAACACATTGTTGACGCTTATTTCCGCCTTGTCCGTGGTTGCTTCACTTTGGCGGACAAAAAAGTCGTCAAAGGAAATAATCGTCAATTAGATATCCTCGCCTACCACTTGAAGTCGCGCGAAGCTTTTCACATCGAAGTCGGCGTAACTCATCAGGAGAATTGGTGTTTATCTGCTGAAGATCTTGGCCCTCATTTTGACAAGAAGTTTTTCGGTGCACCACCTAAGCTTAACGGAGCAACGAACGGCACAACAGACTTTGAGAAAGGGAAATCATACTGGGAAAAGATTACGGCGACCTATGAAGAGGTTGGCTTCGCGCCCGACGAGGTTAAGCGAATATGGGTCTGTTGAATTGCACCCGGAATGAACGGAACCGCACCAATTGAAGTGGAGTTTTATTCAAAACATTTGCATCGATTTTTTTCAATTCAGATATTAAGTCTTCGCGACTTTGTGTTGCCACAACTACAAAATAAAATTGGCACTGCCAACTATGACGATGAGTTACTTCGCGTGCTAGGGTTCGTGAAGCAGCGCGAAATGCAGTCAGCGGCAGCCTAAAAAAGTTATGCGCCTATTTTTCTAATTATTAGATTAAAAAATGAATATTCGGCAAGGCAAGCGCGCTGCCGACTGAATAATAATTCTTGTAAAATTAAAAAGATAAAAATGATAAGTTATGCCAAGTTATTCAATAATCTTAGAGAAAAACTAGAGTCAGAAACAGAGTTTGGAACAACAGATATCACAAGAATGATAAAGGAGTTTTTTGCTCAAGAATTTTCTGGGTATTTCGTTGCACCATCGCCTAATGTAAAAGAATTTTTAGTGGACGTATTTGTCGCAACAAGAAATCCCCGTGAGTTCTCAAGTGAGTCGGCGGGTGAGGAATTCAAGGCCATTCTGGCCGTTGAGTCGGAACTTGGAGGTACCGGCGGAGGCTCGCAGCAGTATCTAATGAGGAATGTATTAGAAGATTTTTCGAAACTCCTAGTGATTAAATCCGAATACAAAGCCTTGATCTTTACATCATTACCTTATGCAGCAGAGGAAGGCCACATAAACAATAGGTTGAGAGAGATTGAGGCAATGTACAGCAATGCTGGTCATCCCGGAAATATCTTGCTCATACATCTTCGTGGCTCATCTCAAAAAACAAGAAAAGGTGATCCTACCAATCCAAAAATTAGCCTTAGTCGTGCTGCAATGTCAGCCTATATTTTGTCAAAAGGCGTGAGAATCTATGAATTGGCGTGATAAGCGAAAGCACGAGACGAAAATTTCGAATTCATTCGATGCTTTTTTTGTTAGAATTACTTGATATTCAAACGCAAAATAAAATTACATGAGGCTTTTGCAAGGCAATGAAATTTACACGTGCAGTTCCGAAATCTAGAACGTCACCTCAAGGTTGGGCCAAATGTGTCCCGTCGAGGCCAATATACCTTCTTATAATGCTATCAATAACTGCACTTTTGCTAAGTTGGGGAGCGGTTATTAAATATTTTTTATTTAATGACAGTGCAAACCCTTGGCATGCTTTTTTTTCACTTGCCTTGGGCGCACTACTTGCCCCTCTAGTTCACGAGATAGTTCATGTTTTTTCATGGCCCACGAAGAAGCGACTTAGATGGACTCTTATAGGGTTCGCACCGGTCATAAAGTACCGGTTTATTAGGAAACTGTCGACTGCATGGATGACCGTACGCACTTCGCAAAGTGCAAATATTTTCACTTGGTCTGTAATTTCTCCGTTTGTTTTATTGGGATTAGGTGTTGCGTTGTTAAGTGCGCAATCATCTAGCTTGCATGGAATATTTTTGGCAGGTCTGGCAGGCGCCAATATTGTTGGCTCATATAACGATCTGTGCGTTGTTATTGAGCTTTGGAAAGCCGGAGCGACCGAAGTGCGCGACGAACCTTTTGGGTTTTACTGGTGTTGATCCAATTGAACAGGCTATTGCAATTTGCGCAGCGTTCGCGATAAGGGCTGACTTCTTAAGTTGGGAAGGTCCGCTTTGAGTCGAAAGCAGCCTGTCGATAGGTCCCGCCAGCCCGCAGAAAATGTTTACTTTCTCTTTCACTTCACCATGCCCGGTGTGACAGAAATAGTGAAAAAAGCCTTTGCAATCAGTACCCGATTTTTCGCTTATTGCGTCACCCGACAGATTTGTCGGGTGAAACGGAAAGTAAAAACTGTGACAGATTAGTAAAAAACCATTGTCACGAATAATGAAAAAAACCAACCGACGAGGTTGGTTTTTTTCGTTCGATTCAAGCTATCAAATTGATGAGCGCGAAACGCACTAACTAGGGCACTTACCGGAGTCAGTACTGTAGCGACATTTGCATACGACCGTCGATACCTCTTAAAGCAAACTCATCATTAAGGTAGACATGGCTCGTAATGAATTTCAACACGTGGCCGGCACATCGGTCCAGACGCCGCCATTCTGATGGCTGGCCAGCACCGCCTCGATGAAGGCCATGCCGTCGACGCCGTCATCGACGGTCGGCAGCCACAAGGCGGCCAAAGGCACTGCCAAGCCGGCGTCGAGTGCGATGATGTGGCGCGCCGCATCGCTATACAATTGCGCGAACGCTTCCAGATACCCTTCCGGATGCCCGGCCGGCACCCGCGTCGCATGCGCGGCGGCGGCGCTGCCGACACGGCCCGGCGTCAGCCGTTGCGGATTGCCGCCCTGCGGCGTGAACCACAATTCGGCTGGTGTTTCCTGATTAAAATCGAGTTGCGCTTTGCTGCCGAACAGGCGCAACCGTACCGTGTTTTCGCAACCGGTCGCCACCTGGCTGGCCCACAAGGTGCCGCGCGCGCCATTCGGATAACGCAACATCGCCTGCACATGGTCGCCCAGCGGCCGGCCCGGCACAAAGGTGGTCAATTCGGCCAGCAGGCTGGACGGCTTTTGGCCGCTGACAAATTGCGCTAGATGATATGCGTGCGTGCCGACATCGGACAAGGTGCCGCCCGGCCCTGCGCGCAGTGGATCGTTTTTCCAGTTGTCGACCGCGCCGGTGGCGATCGACGCGGCCAGCCAGTCTTGCGAATATTCAACCTGCACCAGGCGCAACTCGCCGATCTCGCCAGCCTCGACCATCGCCCTGGCCTGGCGCACCATCGGATAACCGGTGTACGTATGCGTCAGCGCGAACAACTTGTTGTGGTGCCGCGCCAGCGTCGCCAGCGCCCGGCCTTCGGCCAGCGACATGCCGAGCGGCTTGTCGCAAATCACGTGAATGCCCGCTTCCAGGAAAGCGGTAGCGACCGGTGCGTGCAAATGATTTGGCGTGACGATGGCGACAACGTCGATGCCATCGTCACGGCCGCTTTCGGCGCGCGCCATTTCCTGGTAGCTGGTGTAGCTGCGTTCGGGTGCCATGCGCACGTCGGCGGCGCTGGCCACGGCGCGCGCCGGGTCGCCCGACAAGGCGCCGGCCACCAGTTCGTAATGATCGTCGAGCCGCGCCGCGATGCGGTGCACCGCGCCGATGAAGGCGCCTTGGCCGCCGCCCACCATGCCTAATCTTAAACGTCGCTGCATCGCTGTCTCCTCGCTGTCTCCCGTGACGCTCAGCCTGTCAGTCCAAGCAAATGATTGATTTGTTCCTGCCCGACGGCGCCACCGGCGAAATCGTCGAAAGCGCGGTCGGCGACGCGGATGATATGACGCCGGATAAACTCGGCGCCTTCAGCCGCGCCGTCTTGCGGATGCTTCAGGCAGCACTCCCATTCCAGTACCGCCCAGCCGGAAAAATCGTATTGCGCCATCTTTGAAAAGATCGCGCCGAAATCGATCTGGCCATCCCCAAGCGAGCGGAAGCGCCCGGCCCGGTCTTGCCAGTCAGAAAAGCCGCCATACACGCCTTGCCGGCCATTCGGGCGGAACTCGGCATCCTTGACGTGGAAGGCCTTGATGCGCTGATGATAAATATCGATGAAGGCCAGGTAATCGAGCTGTTGCAGCAGGAAATGGCTGGGGTCGTACAAAATGCTGGCGCGCGGGTGCTGGCCGACGGCGTCCAGGAAACGCTCGAACGTCACGCCGTCATGCAAATCTTCTCCCGGATGCAGCTCGTAACACAGGTCGACCCCAGCAGCGTCAAACGCATCGAGTATCGGCAGCCAGCGCTTGCCCAGTTCGGCAAAGGCGGTCTCGACCAGACCTTTCGGGCGCTGCGGCCACGGATACAGATACGGCCAGGCCAGCGCGCCGGAAAACGTCACGTGGGCCGACAGGCCGAGGCGCTGCGAGGCGGTGGCGGCCAACAGCAATTGTTCGGTGGCCCAGGCGGTGCGCGCGGCCGGATTACCGCGCACATGGGGCGCGGCGAAATTGTCGAACAGCGCGTCATAGGCCGGATTGACGGCGATTAGCTGGCCCTGCAAATGGGTCGACAATTCAGTGATCTGCAAGCCGTGTTCCCTCAGCATGGAGGCGATATCGTCGCAATAGCTCTGGCTGGCGGCGGCGTGTTTCAAGTCGAACAGGCGCGGATCGGTCGGCACCTGGATACCCTTGTAACCGAGTCCGGCAGCCCAGCCGGCCAAATGTTCGAGGCTGTCGAAGGGGACCTCGTCCCCCATGAACTGGGCCAGGAAAATGGCTGGGCCCTGAATGGTTTTCATGGTGGATTCCTTTAGAACGCCTAAAAGACCGTAGCGATCCGCCGTGAGTTGAGGGCAAGAAGCGGAACTGTAGGTTATGTCAGATATTCCTGGATAACACCGGGGGAGAGGCCACAATGACAAAGCAATTCATTGCCTCATCATCGTGAGCTCGACGCCCTCGTCCGTCCCCAGGGGAAATTAAAACGGCGAATCAGGGAAGTAGAATTGCCTGGCGTTTTCACGCGTGATCAGCACCGATGGAATGATGGTGTTGGCCGGCAATTTGGCGCCTTTCAAGCGCGCTTCCGTCGTCAGTTTAATGGCGTCGTACATGAACTTCGGCGAATACGATACGTTGGCCGTGATTAATGGATCGGAACCATCCATGATTTTCTTGACCGCACCTTTGGCGCCGGCGCCGCCGAACACTTGCTTGATATCGGTGCGTTTGGCCTGGGTGATGGCTTTTTGCACGCCGATCGCCATATCGTCATCGGCCGCCCAGACCGCGTCGATCTGCTTGAAGCGGGTCAGGTAATCCTGCATCACTTTGAAGGCGTCGTCGCGGTTCCAGTTACCGTATTTGGCGTCCAGCACTTTGATGCCCGGGTTCGCCTTCATCACGGCGGTAAATGCAGCGTAGCGCTCGTTGTCCAGCGTCGTCGGCATGCCGCGCAATATCACGATATTGCCCTTTCCATTGATCGTTTTGGCAAGATACTCAGCCGGAAGTTTGCCGAACGCGGTGTTGTCGCCGGCGATATAGGCGTCTTGCGCGTCGGTCGTCGTCAGGCCGCGGTCGACGACGGTCACGTAGACGCCCTTGTTTTTCACTTGCGCGACCGGCTGCGTCAGCGACGCCGATTCTATCGGGAAAATCACCAGCGTGTTGATCTTGTTGACGGTCAACATATCTTGCAACTGGTTCGCCTGTTCCGGCGCCGTGGCAGCCGTCTTGACGATGATTTTCAAGCCCGGATGGGCTTTTTCCAGCTCGGTCTTGGCCTTGTTGGCCCACCAGACGATGCCGGATGTAAAACTGTGCGTCGCGGTCGGGATCGCCACGCCGACCACCAGTTTTTCAGCCGCTTGCACGGACAGTGCGCTCATTGCCAGAACGCCGGCGCCTGCTACTCGGGTAATGCTGTTCATGGTGCTCTCCTCCAAGTGATGGGCGGCTTTGCCACCCGTTATAAAACCTCGCATCGTTATTTCCGGCCGCGCTGCAAGAAGGCCACCGCGATGATGACGATGCCTTGCACAGCGGCATTCAGGTAGACGCTGATGATGCTGGTTAGATTCAGGATATTGCTAATCACCGACAACAAAATCGCGCCGATGACGGTGCCGATGATGCGCCCTTCGCCCCCTTTGAGCGCAGTGCCGCCGACGACAACGGCGGCGATCGCTTCGAGTTCCCACAGCAATCCGGTGGTCGGTGTCGCCGAACCGAGGCGCGGCACGTACAACACGGTGGCGATACCGACGCAAATGCCCAGCAACATATAGGTCGAGGCCTTGACGAAGTCGACGCGGATCGCCGCGTAGCGCGACACTTGTTCATTCGAGCCGATCGCCTGCACATGGCGCCCGAACGTGGTGCGGTTCAGGATCACGGCGCCAGCTACGGCGACCAGCAAAAAGATCCAGATCGGAAACGGCATGCCCAGCACGGTGGCGTAGTACACCGGGCCGTACAGGTCGGTCAGCGTGCCGTCCAGGGTCAACGCGCCGCCGTCGGCCAGATAGGTCAGGAAGGCGCGGAAAATGCCCAGCGTGCCGAGCGTGACGATGAACGGTTCGATATTGCCCTTGGTGATGAGCAAGCCATGCACCAGGCCAAACACGGCGCCCAGCACGATGGCCATGCAGATACCCAGCACCACAATGGTCAGCGGCGCCAGCATGACACCGCCGACACCCATTGCCAGCTTGTTCATGAAATAAATCATGCAGCCGGCAATCAGCGCCGCCATCGAACCGACCGACAGATCGATGCCGCCGGAAATGATGACAAACGTCATGCCGACGGCGATGATGCCGATGAAGGCCGTGCGCGTCAGCACGTTCATCATATTGTCGACAGTGGCGAATTCGCCGTTGAGCAAGGTGCCGGCGATGCACAGGGCGATCAGGCCCAGCAGCGGCCCCATACCTTTGATGGTGCTCAATAGTATCAACAGGCTATTGCCCTTTGTATTGCTGTCAGTGCGTGCCGGTTGCATGAGCAATCAACTCCTCTTCGGTCAGGTGCTCGATGCCGAGCGTGGTTTGCAAAGTGCCGGCGCGCATCACCGCGACCCGGTGGCACAGGCCGATCAATTCGATCAATTCGGAGGAAATGACAATCACCGCGCGTCCCTGGGCGGCCAGGCTGTGGATCAGAAAATAAATATCGCGCTTGGCGCCGACGTCGACGCCACGCGTCGGTTCGTCAAGGATGACGACACGCGGATCGGAATGCAAAAACTTGGCCAACGCCAGCTTTTGCTGGTTCCCGCCGGATAACATGCGTGCCTTGCTGTCGAGGTCGCGGGTGCGAATATTGAACTCGTCGACCGCCTTGCCCAGCGCCTGCTTTTCCGCCTTCAGGTCCAGCCACGGATGGGCGTAGCGCTCCATCGTCAGCAAGGTCAGGTTTTCACGCAAACCCAGGTTCACATGCAAACCCTTGCCCTTGCGGTCTTCGCTCAGATAGGTCATGCCGTTTTGCATGGCCTGGCGTGGATTGCGGACGTCAACCGGCTTGCCGTTCAGGTGGATGGCGCCGCCAGCGCGCGGACGCAATCCCAGCAGCGCTTCGAACGACTCGGTGCGGCCGGCGCCGACCAGTCCGGCGAAACCGAGGATTTCTCCGGCGCGCACTTCGAACGACACGTCTTGTGACCAGCCCGGCACGTTCAAGCCTTCAACCTTGAGTAACACCGGCGCGTCCGGCGCCGGCACGTTCTTGGCCGGGAACATATCGGACAATTCACGCCCGACCATCAGATTGGCCATTTGCTGGCGCGTCAGACCTGCGGTCGGCTCGCGCGTGATGAACCGTCCGTCGCGCATGACGATGACTTCATCGGTGTTGCGCTCAACTTCATCGAGCTTGTGCGAAATATATAAAATCGTCGCGCCATCGGCTTTCAGTTGCGCCATCACCGAAAACAGGCGATGCGTTTCGGCCGACGTCAGCGTCGCGGTCGGCTCGTCCATGATCAAAAAGCGCGCCTTGCGCGACAAGGCCTTGGCGATTTCCACCAATTGCTTCTTAGCCACGATCAACTGGCGCACCTTGGTGTCCGGACTGACATCCAGGCCGACCTGCTGCAAATAACGCGCCGCCTCGCTATTCATCGCAGCGTCATCGAGCAGCCAGCCCTTGCGCTTTTCATGGCCGAGGAACATGTTTTGCGCGATCGTCAAATGCTCGGCCAGGTTGAATTCCTGGTGGATCAAAATGATGCCGCAAGCCTCGGCGCCGCGCGAATTGGCAAAGCGCTGTGGCTTGCCGTCGATCAGCAACTGGCCGTAGCTAGCGGACTCGTAACCGGCCAGTATCTTCATCAACGTCGACTTGCCGGCGCCATTCTCGCCGAGCAAGCCGTAGACCCGCCCCGGCGCCAGATCGAAACTGACGGCGTGCAAGACCCGCACCGGACCGAAGTCCTTGCAAATATCCTGGAAACTGACGGCGACACTCATCATTTCACTTTCATGGTTCAGCTTTCATGGTTCAGCTTTCACTTAGGTACTCCCCCGCAACACCAATCGATGGTCCAGCAGCACGCCCGGCACATGGGCTTGCGGATCGGCGAGGCGCTGCAGCAGCAGGCGCGCCGCCGTCTCGCCCAGCGCGCGCATCGGCTGGGCGATCGTGCTCAGGCCCGGATCGATCTGCGCGGCGATATCGATGTCGTCGAAACCAATGACGGCGACGTCTTCCGGCACGCGCTTGCCGAGCTGGCGCAAACCACTCAGCACGCCGATCGCCAAGGTGTCCGAGACGGCGAAAATGGCCGTCGGTGCATCTGGCTGCGCCATCATTTCCAGCACCGCTTGCGTGCCGGCCGCGTAATCGAGGCTGGCCACGGTGCGTCGCCAGCGCGGATCGGGCGCGATGCCAGCGCCGGCCAGCGCATCGAGATAGCCGCGCTGGCGTTGCCGCGCATACGCAAAACGCTCGTCGGAATTGATCAGGCCGATGCGCCGGTGGCCGCGTTCCAGCAAATGCCCGACCGCGTCCGCCGCGGCGCGGTGATTGTCGATGCCGACATACGGCACGGCCACCGACGGGTCGAATTCGCAGCAGGCGACCCATGGCAGGCTGGCCGCCTCATGCGCCAGCGCATGCTGGATCGTGTCCGGGTCGAGGCAGATGGCGCCGTCGGCGCGGCGCGTGCGCAGCAAATCGAAATACGAGCGCTCACGGCCCTCGTCGGCGCCGGTATCGCACAGCAGCACAAAATAGCCGTGTTTGCGCGCCACCGTATCGATGCCCCGGACGATCTGCGCATAAAACGGGTTGCCGACGTCCGGCACCATCGTCAGCAGCATGCGGCTTTCGGCGGTGCGCAAGCTACGCGCCAGATGGTTCATGCGGTAGCCGAGCGCGTCTACGGCGGCCAGCACCTTGTCGCGCGTGGCCGGCCGCACGCCGCTCTGCTGGTTCATCACACGCGAGACGGTGGCGACCGACACGCCAGCGTGCACGGCGACGGCGCTGATCGAAACCACTGCGTCCGGCGTGGGAAGATGGGGGGCAAATCGCTGCATGGCTATCTTGCCAATAAATGTAATCGATTACATTTATAAGTCAAGACGACGACGGATGCAAGCACTATCGATGTTAGGCGGAATTAAATTAAACCGGAAAATATCATCATCAAAAAAACCCATCAAAGCCTTCTTTGATAAGGACTTGCCTCAATCGACATCAGCCTGGGTGCAATTTTCAGGTAAAGCAAGCGTTGGTGCCTCGAACAGTTCGTGGGAGCTCCTCATAGGCGGCAACATGCTTTGCTTGCACGATCTTTCATTTTTAGTGTCACGACTCGCGCGTTTTTTGACTATCTGTGTCACATCTTCAAAATGCTTGTGACGAAATATGTAAAGAAAGCGTTGAAGATCAATGCGGCTGTTTGCACGATTCGTGGCACACGACAGGTGACACAGAACATGAAAACTGTGACAAGTTAGTGAAAACCGCATGCCATGGTTACTGAAAAAACCGTCTCGTCAGACCGATTGTTGCGACAACACGTCATCCGATAAAAGCGCGGAGCAATTCGCCGGATCAGCGTCGATCAGGTGTTATAGGCCCCTCCTGCGCGAGGATGACGATTTAGTGGCGACTGATCTGAAACACGCTCACCGCGCGTGACAGCTGCAGGGCCTGGTCGTCGAGCGTGCCGGCCGCTGCCGCCGATTCTTCCACCAGTGCCGCATTTTGCTGCGTTACCTCGTCCATGTGCGCCACGGCCTGGTTCACCTGGTCGATGCCGATGCTCTGCTCGCGCGATGCGGCGGAAATGCGCGCCATGATTGCCGTTACGTCTTCCACCGCCTCCACCACATTGCCCATCGTGGTGCCCGCGCGCGCCGCGAAGGCCGTCCCTTCGCGGATGCTGGCCACCGATGCCTGGATCAGCGTCTTGACGTCGCCGGCCGCTGCGGCAGAACGTTGGGCCAGGTGGCGCACTTCGCTGGCGACGACAGCAAACCCGCGGCCCTGTTCACCGGCGCGCGCCGCTTCCACAGCCGCGTTCAGCGCCAGGATATTGGTCTGGAAGGCAATGCCGTCGATCAGCGCGATGATGTGGACGATCTTCTGCGACGATGCGTTGATCTGGTCCATCGTGCCGACCATCGCGCGCACCGTGCCGCTGCCTTCGCGGGCAATCATCGACGCCTGCGTGGCCAGTTGATTGGCCTCCTCGGCCGACGCGGCGTTCTGTTTCACGGTGGCGGAAAACTGCTCCATGCTCGAGGCGGTCTGTTCCAAACTGCTGGCCTGCGTTTCGGTGCGCGCCGACAGATCCATATTCCCGCTCGCGATGTCGCGCGTGCCGGCCTGGATGGCGCCGACATTCGCATGCACGTCGCCGATGGCCGCCAGCAGATTCACGTTCATCTGCTGCAGCGCACGCAGCAACTGGCCCACATCGTCGTGGCTGTGCGCAGTAAATGTGCTCGACAGATCGCCGGCGGCAATCGCCCGCGCAACGGCGATTGCACGCGCCAGCGGCACCACCACGCCGTGGTGCAGGCTGGCCCACAGCACGCCGGCAACTGTGACGGCAAGCGCGCCGGCGACCAGCGTCAGGCCGGCATTTGCTCCGGCGTGAATGGCGGTGGCGGTCAGGCCCACGCTGGTGGCCATCAGCGTGGCCATCGCGATGCCGACCTTCTGGTGCAGGCTCAGGGACCACAGGCGCGCGTACCAGCCGGCAGCACCGGTTTTCACCACCTGGCCGCGATGCAGGCGGAAGCCAGTGGATTTTCCTTCACGGAGCAGCCGGTAGGCATGGTCGGCCGCGGCAATCGCTTCCGGTTCGGCGCGCGTACGCACCGACATATAGCCCACCGCCCGCCCCTGCGCACGTACCGGCGTGACATTCGCCCGCACCCAGTAAAAATTGCCATTCTTGCAGCGATTTTTCACCATGCCGGTCCATGGCAAGCCCTGTTGCAAGGTGGCCCACATGTCGGCAAACGCAGCGTCCGGCATGTCCGGATGGCGCAGGATATTTTGCGGCGCCCCGATCAGCTCGTCCTCGGTATAGCCGCTGACCTCGATGAAACAGGGATTGGCGTACGTGATATTGCCTTGCAAATCTGTGGTCGACACGATCGCGTCGCGCGCGTGAATGACACGTTCGATGCCGGTGACAGGTAAATTGGTGCGCATACAGTGTTTCCCGGTTGATTCTTCAGAGAAACAAATTATACGTCGCGAAGATTCCTCAAGGCAATAACCATGTGCAAAGAAGGGATATTTTTAGCGCGCTGGCTGGTGTAAAAACATCACTCAGTACAGCTCGGCCGCTGCTGTCCGCACTGCCTTCAGCAACAAGTCTGCCCCCGGCGACAACAGATGGTCCTGCTGCCGGATGATGCCGAACGCATCCATTTTGCACGGCAACTCGATTGGCAGAATTTTGAGGACATTCAGCGACATGTAATATTCCGCGACGTCGCGCGGCATCACGTGCAGTGAATCGGTCTGCTGCAGCAACGCCGTCACCAGCAGCAGCGCGGTGCTGTCGACAACATTCACCGGTGGCGGCAGGCCAGCCTTCCGGAACATCATGTCGAAGCGATGCCGCAGCACGCTGCCAGGCGGCGGCAAAATCCACGGCAGCGCGCAGATATCTTCCAGCGTCAGGTCGGTGCGCTCGCCCAGCGGATGGCCGGGGCGCACGACCGCGCAGGCCGGTTCTTCGGTGAGTTCTTCATAAATCAGGCCGCCACTGTCCTGCTTTTCCAGGATGCGCCCGATCATGAAATCGAGCATCCCGTGCTGCAGTTTGTCCATCAAGACATTGCTTTGATCGAGCTGCACGCCGATCCGCAGCAACGGCGCCTGCTCCTTGATGCGGGCAATCGCGCGCGGCAGCAGCGCCATGGCCGGGGCCATGATCACGCCCACTTCAACCTGCCCCGCCAGGCCGGCCTTCAACGCCACGATATCGTCGTGCGCCAGCGACAGGCTGGTGAGCGCCATGCGCGCATGGCGGATCATGGTCTCGCCGTAAATCGTCGGTTCCATCCCGCGCGGCAAACGGTCGAACAGGCGCACGTCCAGCATTTCCTCAAGGTCCTTGACCTGCTTCGAGGCAGCCGGCTGCGTCATGTGCAGTTCATCGGCCGCGCGGTGAATGTTGCGGTAATCGTCCAGCGCAATCAGCAGCAGCAGCTGACGCGTTTTCAAACGCGCCTTGAGAAACCAGTTGGGGTTGAGCATATCCATCAGGCAATCATATCATTAAGGATATCGCACATGCGAAAATTAGTAGCATTTATGTATCACCTGCCCCGGCGGACGGAATGGCAAGCGGCCGTGCCGCCGTCGCTATATATGCCGATTATTATTTGGCAGTGGCGCCCAGCAGGCGCTGGACGACGCAGAAAATGAACAGCAAGGCGCCGATGACGATTCTGGTCCACCAGGAGCTGAGCGTGCCGTCGAACGCAATCAGCGTCTGGATCGCGCCCAGCACCAGCACGCCCGACAGCGCCCCGGCAATATAACCGTAGCCGCCGGCCAGCAAGGTGCCGCCGATCACCACCGCCGCGATGGCGTCGAGTTCGGCGCCCTGCGCGTGCAGGCCGTAGCCCGACAACATGTAGAACGCAAACAGGATGCCGGCCAGCGCGGCGCAAAAGCTCGACAGCGCATACACCGCCACGCGGGTGCGCGCCACAGGAAGGCCCATCATCAGCGCCGATTGCTCGTTGCCGCCGAGCGCATACACGCCGCGTCCGAATGCAGTGCTCTGCGCCAGCCAGATCGCCACGCCCAGCACCAGCAGTGCGATCAGTGCGCCGGGGGAAATAAACCCGCCCGGCAGCAGCAGCTGGGTGCGCGACATGGCGACGAACAGCGGATTGTCGATGGCGATCGACTCCACGCTGATCAGGTAGCACAGGCCGCGCGCGAGGAACATGCCGGCCAGCGTGACGATGAACGCCTGCAGCCTGAAATAATGGATCAGCGCCCCCATTCCGCCGCCAAACAGGGCGCCCAGCAGCAGCACCAGGGCGATGACGGCGGGCGCCGGCCAGTGCGCCACCTGCAGCAGCCAGGCGCAGAGCATCGTCGACAGTGCCAGCACCGCGCCCACCGACAGGTCGATCCCGCCCGACAGAATCACAAAGCCCATGCCGACTGCCAGCACCAGCACGAAGGCGTTGTCGATCAGCAGATTGAACACCACCTGCGCGGACAGAAAGCCGGGATAGGCGACGCCGCCCGCGCCAAGCATGGCCAGCAGCAGCACTACCGTCACGAGGGACGTGAAATACGGCGACGCCGGCCACGCGCGCACGCGCGCGACGGCGCTCACGCTGCTCTCCTGCGCAGGAACATCTGGCGAAACTGTGCCGACTGCGACAGGCACACCAGGAACACCACCACTGCTTTCACCACCATATTCACCTCGGGCGGCACGCCCAATGCGTAAATTGTATAGGTCAATGTCTGGATGATCAGCGCGCCAACCACGCTGCCGGCCAGGCTGAAGCGCCCGCCGGCCAGCAAGGTGCCGCCCAGCGTGACCGCCAGAATGGCATCGAGTTCCAGCAGCAGGCCGGCGTTGTTGGCGTCGGCGCTCTTGATGTTCGAGCAGATCATCAGGCCCGCCACGCCGGCGCAGGCGCTGCAAAACACGTAGACGAAAAATGTCAGCGCGCCCGCAGGTACGCCCGCCAGGCGCGCCGCGACCGGGTTGCAGCCGACCGCCTGGATGAACAGTCCCAGCGCGGTTTTGTGCAGCAAGAGCGAGATGGCCGCAAACACCGCGGCGACGATGAACAGCGAAAATGGCACGCCCAGCAGATAGCCGCTGCCAAGGAAAAAGAACGGCTGGTAGTAGACCGTGACGATCTGTCCATCGGTGAGCAACTGCGCCAGTCCGCGCCCGGCCACCATCAGGATCAGCGTGGCGACAATCGGCTGCAGTTTAAATCCGGCCACCAGAAAGCCGTTCCAGGCACCGCACAATAACGCCGCCCCCAGTGCTGCTGCCAGCGCCCAGCCCATCGGAATGGTGCTGCCATGCGCCGTTCCGCCGATCAGCATGGCGGCCACGGTGCCCGCCAGCGCCACCACGGCGCCCACCGAAATGTCGATGCCGCGCGTGGCAATCACCAGTGTCATCCCGATGGCGGCCAGCATCAGCGGCGCCGCGCGGTTGGCGATGTCGACCAGGCTGCCGTACAAATGGCCGTCCCGGATCGTCAGCCTGAAAAAGCCGGGCACCAGCGCGAAGTCGATTAGCAGCAGCACCGCCAGTGCTGCCAGAGGGCGCGCCATCGGGTGCGCCAGCCAGCGCATGGCACTGCCGGTGGCCTGGGCGCCATCGCGCTTGATGCTGAGGCTGTTCATGTAGCCTCCCCGGCAATGGCGTGCAGCACCGTGGTGTCGTCGAGCTCCCCGCGCAGGTAGCTGCCGCACGCCTTGCGGTCGCGGAGCACCAGCATGCGGTCGGACCAGCGCACCACTTCCGGCAGTTCCGACGAAATGAACAGGATCGCCATGCCCTTGCGGCACAGGGTGGACACGTATTCCATAATCTCTTCTTTCGCACGCACGTCGATGCCGCGCGTGGGCTCATCGAGGATCATCAGTGCAGGTTCAGTCGCGAGCCAGCGCGCCAGCAACACCTTTTGCTGGTTGCCGCCGGACAGCGATGCGATGGGTGTGTCGATGCTGGCGGTCTTGATGCCGAGCCAGCCGACATAGTCCTGTGCCAGCGCCTGCTGGCGGCGCAGCGGAATGGCGCGCCACAGCCCCTGCTTCGCCTGCAGCGCGAGAATCAGATTTTCACGCACCGACAAATCGAGAATGGCGCCTTCATGCTTGCGGTCTTCGGAACAGAACCCGATGCCGCAGGCGATGGCGTCGCGCGGCGCATTGAAGGTGCGCGCGCGGCCATCGATCTCGATGACGCCGGCATCCAGCTTGTCGGCACCGAACAGCAGGCGCGCGGTCTCGGTGCGGCCCGACCCAAGCAGACCGCACAGGCCCAGCATCTCGCCCTGGTGGATGTCCACGTCGAGCGGCGCCAGCGCGCCGTGCCGGGCCATGCCGCGTGCGCGCAAAAACACCGGTGCGGCGCTGTGCTCATGCGCCACCGGCGCAGCCTCCGGCACTTTTGCCGGCGTGCCCACCATCTTGTGCACAAGTTCCAGGCGCGACAGGTCGCGGCACAGATATTCGCCTTCGCGCTCGCCATTTTTCATGACGGTGATGCGGTCCGAAATAGCGTAGGTCTGCTCCAGGAAATGGGTGACAAACAGGATCGCCATGCCCTGCGCACGCAGGCGCCGCAACACGCCGAACAGCAGTTGCACTTCGGCCTCGTCGAGGCTCGACGTGGGTTCGTCGAGGATCAGCACGCGCGCCGAGATACGCAGCGCGCGGGCAATCGCCACCATCTGCTGGATCGCCAGCGGATAGCAGTGCAGTGGCAGCGTGACATCGATATCGACCTGCAGCTGCGCGAGCAATACCGCCGATTCACGCCGCATCGTTTTCCAGTCCACCATGCCGAACCGGCGCGGATACCGGCCGATGAACAGGTTTTCCGCCACCGACAGATTCGGGCACAGATTCACTTCCTGATACACGGTGCTGATGCCGATGTCCTGCGCTTCGCGCGTCGAGCGCGGTGCGATGGCGGCGCCATCGAACACGATGCTGCCGCTGTCGGGCGTGTAGACACCCGTCAGCACCTTGATCAGCGTCGATTTGCCGGCGCCGTTCTGGCCCATCAAAGTGTGCACTTCACCCGGATACAGATTCAGCCCGGCGTTGGACAGCGCTTTTACGCCGGGGAACTGCTTGTGAATCCCGGCGAGGGAGAGAATTGGCCCCATTGCCGCAATCAGTAGCGGCGGTTCGGCAATTCCCTGGTCGCGACTTCAGCGGGGAACACGCCTTCAACCGTGGTAATGCGTTTCGGGACAGCCTTGCCCGCCACCACATCGCGCGCTGCCTGCATCAGCTGGGGCCCGAGCATCGGATTGCATTCGACAGTAACGTTCAGCTTCCCGGCAATCATCGCCTCGAACGCGCCTTTGACGCCGTCGATGGAGATGATGAGGATATCCTTGCCCGGTTTCAGGCCCGCTTCTTCGATGGCCTGGATGGCGCCGATGGCCATGTCGTCGTTGTGCGCGTACAGCACATTGATGTCCTTGCCCTGCGCTTTCAAAAAGGCTTCCATCACTTCCTTGCCCTTGGCGCGCGTAAAATCGCCGGTCTGGGAACGGATGATCGACAGGTTGGCCTTGCCCTTGATTGCTTCGGCAAAGCCGGCCTTGCGGTCGATTGCCGGCGCCGAGCCGACGGTGCCTTGCAGCTCGACGATGTTGTACTTTTTGGTGGGATTTTTCGCAGCCTCGGCGACCAGCCAGGCGCCGGCACGGCGGCCTTCTTCGACGAAATCGGAACCGATGAACGTGACGTACAGCGATTTGTCGGTGACGTTGACGGCGCGGTCGGTCAGGATGACCGGAATTTTCGCCGCTTGCGCTTCCCGCAGCACGGTGTCCCAGCCCGATTCGACGACCGGCGAAAACGCAATGACGTCGACCTTCTGGGCGATGAACGAACGGATTGCCTTGACCTGGTTTTCCTGCTTTTGCTGGGCGTCGGCAAATTTGAGGTTGACGCCGTCTTTCTTGGCGGCGTCCTTGATCGACGCGGTATTCGCCGTGCGCCACTCGCTCTCGGCGCCCACCTGCGAGAAGCCGATGGTCAGTGGTTTATTGGCGGCGAAGGCTGGGATGGCGGATGCGAAGGTCGCTGCCACAACCGCGGCGAGCGCGGTCCTGCGGGTGATTGTCATGATTGTCTCCTGTATTTTTGTTCAACTATCTTAGGATTCTCATCAATAACAGTCCAATGAGAAATTTTAGACGGCCGATACCTTTTTCGGTATGTGCGTATCAGTGACCAGGTGTCCTGACGAGCGCCGGGACACCTGTCGGCATCAGGTCCAGCCGGCATCCACCACGAAATCCTGCGCGGTGCACATGACGCTGTCGTCGGACGCCAGGAACAGCACCATATTGGCGACGTGTTCGGGCATCAACGCACCCGGCAGGCATTGCGCCTTGGCGATCTCGACTTTTGCCGCGTCGTCGACCCACAGGTCGATCTGGCGCTGTGTCATCACCCACCCCGGCGTGACGGTGTTCACGCGGATATTGTGGGGGCCCAGGTCGCGCGCCAGCGCACGCGTGAGGCCGATGACGGCCGCCTTGGTGGTCGCGTAGACCGGGTAATTGGCGCCCTTGGCATGCCAGGACATCGAACTGAAATTGATGACCGATCCGACGCCCTTTTTCTTCATCCCTTCCAGCACTGCCTGCACGGTGAAAAACATCGGGCGCTGGTTGATCGCGATGCGTTCGTTCCAGTACTCGAGCGACACCGTTTCGATGTTGTGGCGCTGGTCGTTGGCAGCGTTGTTGACGAGAACTTCGAAGTCGCCCAGTTGCGCCGCCAGTTCACCGATGGTCTGTTGCAGAGCCGGTATGTCGGTGATGTCGCAGTGCCGGAAGATGGGGGCCGGATGGCCGGCGGCGGCAATGCGTTCGCACAGCGCGACGCTGGGCGCATCGGCGATGTCAACAAAGGCCACGACGGCGCCTTGTGCGGCCAGCGCCGCAACAATCGCCTCGCCAATGCCGGTGCCGCCACCGGTGACGAACACGCGGCGGCCTTCGAGGCTGGTGTAGCGGGTGGGTTGCTTCATGATTTCTCCCCGCGCAGGATGCCGTCCACCCGGCGCCACGCACCCGCCACTGCGTCGTCGCGCAGCACTGCCGGCAGCAAGGCCTGCGGCATGTTCTGGTAACACACCGGACGCAGAAACCTGCTGATGGCGCCAGTGCCGACCGAGGTGCTGCGGCCATCCGACGTGGCTGGAAACGGGCCGCCGTGCACCATCGCGGTCGATACTTCGACGCCGGTCGGAAAGCCGTTGACCAGGATGCGTCCGACCTTACGTTCCAGCGCCGGCAGCAGCGTCACGGCAGCGGCGTAATCGTCAGCGTCGATCTGCAGCGTGGCCGTCAACTGGCCTTCCAGCACTTCGGTCACGGCGCGTAGCTCCGGCATGTCGCTGCAGACGACCAGCAGCGCCACCGGTCCGAACACCTCGCCGTGCAGCGCGTGGTCGGCCAGAAACGCCGCGCCCGTGGTACGGAACAGGGCTGCCGCGCCCTTGCCTTCTGCATGGTCGTTCTGCGCCAGCGTGGCCACTGCGGCATGACCCGCCAGCGCATCGACGCCGCTGCGGTAGCTCGCCGCGATGCCCGCCGTGAGCATGGTGCCAGCCGCTGCGGCGCGCAGGGCCGCACTGGCGCTGTCGATAAAGCGGCCCAGGTCCGGACCATCGAGTGCCAGCACCAGGCCTGGGTTGGTGCAGAACTGGCCCACGCCCATCGTCAGCGAGGCCGCGAAGCCGGTGCCAATCTCGCCGCCACGCGCAGCCAGCGCCGCCGGCAACAAGAACAGCGGATTGATGCTGCTCATTTCTGCGTACACGGGAATTGGCTGCGGACGCGCCGCAGCGATCGCCATCAGGGCCAGGCCGCCCGCGCGCGAGCCGGTAAAGCCCACTGCCTGAATAGCCGGATGCGCCACCAGCGCCTGACCGAGGGCGTTGCCGGTGCCGGTCAGCAGCGCAAACACGCCGGTCGGCAAGCCGCACAGCGCCACGGCTTTGACGACTGCGCGCGCCACCAGTTCGGACGTGCCCGGATGCGCCGGGTGCGCCTTGCACACCACCGGGCAACCGGCGGCCAGCGCCGCTGCCGTGTCACCGCCCGCGACCGAAAACGCCAGTGGAAAATTACTGGCGCCGAACACTGCCACCGGGCCGACACCGATCAGGCGCATGCGCATCTCGGCGCGCGGCAATGGCGCCCGGTCAGGCAGCGCAGTGTCGATGCGCAGGTCTTGCCACGAGCCTTCGCGCAGCAGGTCGGCAAACAGTTTCAGCTGACCGACCGTGCGTCCGCGCTCGCCTTCGAGGCGGGCACGCGGCAGGCCGGATTCTGTCATCGCGCGGACGATCAGATCGTCGCCGATGGCGAGAATCTGTTCGGCGATGGTTTCGAGAAAGCGTGCACGTTCGGCATTCGTGGTGGCGCGGAAGCTGTCGAACGCATCCTGCGCCAGCACGCATGCGCGCGCGATCTGGCCGGCATCCACAGTATGAAAATCGCCGTCCAGAAAAGTGCCGTCCTGCGGGTTCCAGGCCTGGAATGGGGCGCCGTTGCCAGCTTCGTCCACGCCATCGATGATTGCTGCGCCAGTAATGCTCATAATGTTTTGACTTTCAGTGGTGCTGCCCCAAGCCGGGTCAGCGTGTTGCGTAACGGTGGGCCGAACGCATCGGCGGCGATCTCGAAAGCTTCCCCAGGCTGCACGTCGACATTGTCGGCGAAACTGAGCGTGGCGGTGCCGAAAAAATGGATGTGGACATCGCCGCCGCGCCGGAACAGCGGGTATTTGAAATGGTGGTGTTCCAGATTGGCAATCGTGTGCGACATGTTTTGTTCGCCGCTGACAAATGGCTTCGACCAGCGCACGGCGCCGTCGACGCCGATCACGCGCGAGCTGCCGGTCACGTGGGCAGGCAGTTCGCCGACCAGCAATGCAGGGCCGATGGCGCAGTCGCGCAGCTTCGAGTGCGCCAGGTACAGATAGTTCTGGCGCTCGGTGATATGGTCGGAAAATTCATTGCCGATGGCGTAGCCGACGCGGCACGGCTGGCCATCGGCGCCGATCAGGTACAGGCCGGCGATTTCCGGCTCCTCGCCGCCATCGAGCGCGAACGACGGCATGCCAATGTCGGCACCGGTGGTGCGCACGATGGAGCCGTCGCCTTTGTAGAACCACTCCGGTTGCACGCCGATGGCGCCGGCGGCCGGCTTGCCGCCCTCCACGCCCATGCGGAACATTTTCACGCTGTCGGACAGCGTATCGACATCGCCGCCGATTTTCTTGTGCATGGCATCGCGCGTGTCGGCGCTGCCAAGGTGGGTCAGACCGGTGCCGGTGACGTAGCAATGCGCCGGATCGGCATGGTCGATGGGCGGAAGCACGCGGCCGGCGGCCAGTACCGCGGCATACGATGCGATGGTGCTGCCGGCGTGCTGCGTGGCCAGTTGTTCGAGCGACGTGCCGGTGTCGATGGCCTGCTGCGCCAGTGCGACCGTGGTGCCGAAGCCATCGATGCGGGTGATGGTGTCGTTGTCGTGGCCGAGGATGCCGATGCAGCGTTGCGCGGCGTCGTCACGGTATTGGATGAGTAACATGGGCGTTCTCCATCGTCATTTTCACGCGGGCGGGGATCCATGGTTGCCGATAAGTGTCGTCACTGATCGTCAGGGGTATGGGTCCCGGCCTGCGCCGGGATGACGGTTTTTAATGTGATGGTTTAAATAATGGCAGCGTGCCGCGACCGGTGTTCGTGACGGTTTTAATGTGATGGTTCAAATAACGGCAGCGTGCCGTGATCGGTGTTCGTTACGGTTTTAATGTGATGGCGCAATAATGGCAGCGTGCCGCGGCCGGTGTTCATACCCGGCTTCAATGTGCAAGTTCACATCGCGGCAGCGTGCCGCGACCGGGTTTAATGCGAGTGCTTCGGCACCGCCGAACCGCGGTTGCCGACCAAAAAGTCGAAATCGCAGCCTTCGTCGGCTTGCAGCACATGGTCGATGTACAGCTTCTGGTAGCCGCTGGTCATCATGCCCTGCACCGGCAACGCGGCCCGTGCCGCCAGCCGTTCTGCCATTTCTGCGTCGTCGATATCGAGCGTCAGGCGTCCGCCAGCGCAATCGAGTTCGATCCAGTCGCCATCCCTGACCACGCCGAGCGGGCCGCCTGCCATGGCTTCCGGCGCCACGTGCAGCACCACGGTGCCATAGGCGGTGCCGCTCATGCGCGCGTCCGAGATGCGCACCATGTCGGTAATACCCTGGGCCAGCAACTTCGGCGGCAAGCCCATATTCCCCACTTCGGCCATGCCGGGATAGCCTTTCGGGCCGCAGTTTTTCATCACCAGCACGGAATTGGCATCGACCTCGAGGTCCGGGTCGAGGATGCGCAGCTTGTAATGGTCGAAGTCTTCGAACACCACGGCGCGGCCGCGGTGCTGCATCAGGTGGGGCGACGCCGCAGACGGTTTCAGCACCGCGCCACGCGGCGCCAGGTTGCCGCGCAGGATGCAGATGCCGCCATCGGCCAGCAAGGGCAGATCGAGTTTGCGGATCACTTCATCGTCGTAAATCGGTGCGTCGACGCAGTTCTCCCACAGGCTCTTGCCATTCACCGTCAGCGCCTGCGGGTACGGAATCAGGCCGCCTTCGCACATGCGCCGGATCGCGCCCGGCAAGCCGCCGGCATAATAAAACTCTTCCATCAGGTAGCGGCCGGACGGCAGCAGATCGACGATGGTGGGCGTACCGCGGCCGATGGCTGTCCAGTCTTCCAGCGCCAGCGGCACGCCGATGCGCCCGGCGATTGCCTTCAGATGGATTACCGCATTCGTCGAGCCACCGATGGCGGCATTCACGCGGATGGCGTTCTCGAAGTTTTCGCGGGTGAGAATTTTCGACAGGCGCAGGTCTTCGTGCACCATTTCCACGATCCGGATGCCGGACATATGGGCCAGCACATACCGGCGCGCGTCGACAGCGGGAATGACGGCGTTGTGCGGCAGCGATGTGCCCAGCGCTTCGGCCATGCATGCCATGGTCGACGCCGTACCCATCGTGTTGCAGGTACCGGCCGAACGCGAGTGGCCGGCTTCGGCCGACAGGAAGTCGTGCATCGAGATCTGGCCGCCCTTCATCTGCTCGTGCAACTGCCAGACCGCCGTGCCGGAGCCGATGTCCTTGCCGTTCAGCTTGCCATTCAGCATGGGGCCGCCGCTGACGACGATGGTGGGAATGTCGACACTGGCCGCACCCATCAGCAATGCCGGCGTGGTTTTGTCGCAGCCTACCAGCAGCACGACCGCATCCATCGGGTTGCCGCGGATCGATTCTTCCACGTCCATGCTGGCGAGATTACGGGTCAGCATGGCGGTGGGGCGCAGGTTCGATTCGCCGCTGGAAAACACCGGAAACTCGACCGGAAAGCCGCCGGCTTCATAAATACCGCGCTTGACGTGCTCGGCCAGCTTGCGAAAGTGCGCATTGCATGGCGTCAGTTCGGACCAGGTATTGCAGATGCCAATGATCGGCTTGCCCTGGAATTCGTGGTCCGGGATGCCCTGATTCTTCATCCAGCTGCGGTACATGAAACCGTTTTTATCCTGCGAACCGAACCATTCTGCCGAGCGCAGCTTGGTGGGTTTCTTTGTCTCCGACATGGTTCTCTCCTGTTGATTCCGAGGCCGGGGCGTGTCCGCACCCGGTCAGTTATCCATCCAGTCTAGAAGCTCAGACGATATCTTTCCAATCAATTCTTATCCACAATCGATATCCAGATCGGTATCGCTCGACCGCAAAAAGCCGTCTTCAGGCACCCATGAAACGCGCCTCCGGCAGCCCCCGTACCGCCATCTTCCGACTGAACAAGGCGCCGAACGCCGGGGCCGCGTCCAGTTGCGCCGGTGACAGCCACTGGCGCGCGCTGGTGGCGTACAGCACGTCGAAATCAGCGCCGCCAAACGCCACGCAGGTCGGCTGCGGCGCGGCCAGTGTCACGGTCTGCTCGACGCTGCCGTCGGGCCGGTAGCGCACGATGCATCCCTTGCCCCAGTAGGCGCTCCACAAATGATCGTCAGCGTCGATGGTCGAGCCGTCCGGTTCGCCCGGATCGCCGCGCAGGTCGGCAAAAACGCGGTCGCGGGCCAGCGTGTCGCCGTAATCGCAGCAGCGGATGACGCGTTCCTGCGAGTCGCAGTAGTACATGGTGGCGCCGTCGCGGCTGAAGCAGATGCTGTTGGCAATGGACGCGTGCTGCAGCGGCAGGCGTTCCAGCGTCAGGTCCAGATTGAGCCGGTAAAAACTGCCGATGGGATGGCGCGGATCGCTGGCACTGTTGAACGTCCCGAACACGAAGCGGCCCTGGCGGTCGCAGCGGCCATCATTCAGGCGCGTCGACGGCAGATGCGCCTCGACATCGACGATGCGCGTGACGGCGGCCGTGGAAAACCGGTACCGGGCCAGGCCGCTCGCCAGGCCCAGCAACAGCACGTCGTCGTCCGCGGTCAGCGCAAACGACGCCACCGGCTCGGGCATGGGCCAGCGCTGCGTGATGCCGGCTGCCGGCACATGGGTCCAGAGCATGGCTGCCACGATGTCGGTCCAGACCACCCTGCCGGTACGTTCGCACCACAGCACGCATTCACCCAGCGTATTCGCGGCGTCCACCGCGACCGTCATCGTCATGGCGTCACAGAAAAACGCCAGCGCGACTCGGTAGAATATTGCGCGCCGGGTTGCAGTATCGTCGACGGGAAATCGGGCTGGTTGGGCGCGTCGGGAAAATGCTGCGGCTCCAGGCACACACCGCTGCGGTGCGCGAAACCGAGGCTGCCGTCGAGGAAATTCCCGCTGTAAAACTGCACACCGGGCTCGCGCGTGGAGAGTTCGAGCACGCGCCCGGACAGCGGATCTTCGAGGCGCGCGGCCAGTGTCAGTGCCGATGCAGCGGCGGCGGCCCGGTTCAGCACGAAATTATGATCGTAGCCGGCACCGCAGCGCAACTGCTTGTCGGGCATGGCGATGCGCTCGCCAATCGGGCGCGCGGCGCGGAAATCGAACGGCGTGCCGGCCACCAGAACGCTGCCGCCAAGCGGTATCAGGTTGTCGTCCACCGGGGTAAAGGCGTCGGCGTGCAACGTCAACGTGTGCGCCAGGATGTCGCCCTCGCCCGCCAGGTTGAAATAGCTGTGCTGCGTGATATTGACCGGCGTGGCCTGGTCAGTGGTCGCGCGCACGCGCATGACCAGCGTGTGCGCGGCCGTGACTTCGTATTCGACCGTGACCGCGAGCGTGCCCGGATAACCCTGCTCGCCATCGGGGCTGACGTAGTCCAGCACCAGCACTGCGCCGTCGATGCGCGCCTGCCACAACACCTTGTCGAAGCCGACGGCGCCGCCGTGCAGGTGCTGCGCACCATCGTTGACGTCGAGCTGATGCACCTTGCCGTCCAGCGTGAACTGGCCACGCGCGATGCGGTTGCCGGAGCGGCCGATCAGCGCGCCGAAATAAGGCGTGCCGCGCAGGTACGGCGCCAGCGTGTCGAAACCGAGGACCACATTGCCTGCCACACCGTCGCGGCCTGGCACTGTCAGGGATGTCACGATGCCGCCAAAATTGGTGATGGTGACGGTCATGCCGGCGCCATCGGTCAACGTGAACAGGCGCGCTTCAAGGCCATCGGGCAGGCGGCCGAACGGGGCTTCGACGATGTCACGCATGTGGCGCCTTGCCAGAAATGGCCGCGGCGGTGCGCGGGCCGGTGGCATCATCACCGCCATCCCCATGCTGGAAGATGGTCGGAACGGCGCGTTGCGGGATCGGTGGAGTCATGGTCGTGATGGTTAAGCGGGTTCGGTCGGCATGGCGGCTTTTTTTTGGCTGGCGCGCCGCGTCGGAACGCTGACGTGCGGCGCGGGGGCAATGGCTGCAACCAGGCCCAGTATCTACACTATATAGTTAGCGAGAATAATATCGGCACGACCGCATTCGATCCAATCAATTTTTCGCGAAAATCGATACCGAATCGGATATCGAGGCCTGCCGCGGTACGCCGTCAACCTGCGCATCCGCGTCCGGCGAGATCAGGTGCCGCGCCAACGCTGCGCGAGCGGCTTCAGGAAGCGCACGCAAGCGGCGTGGCAGGCGTCGTAGCACATATAGGCCGAGAGCAGAACGCGCGCCGGGCTGTGCTTGCGGGCGACAAGGATGTGTGCCCGCGTTTTCAGGACGTTGGTGGTGGCGAACGAATGCCGCGGCGTGCCATAACCCAGATCGGCCGACGCAAACGCAAAGTGCGTGACGACGTCTTCCAGCGCCGCATGGACTGCCACGGCGCCGGCCGACAGGTGGCGGTACTGCGGCGCATACAGTATCTGGTGGACATGCCAGGTGTCGCCGTAACGCGTGCCGATAATCACGGCAATCACCTCGTCCGCGCTGCGCAGCACATACGACAGCAGCAAACGGTTGGCCGCCAGCACGCGGTAATCGCGGGCGCGCACCGGCGTCAGGTCGGCCACATGCTCCAGTTCCGCCAGGCCCTCCACCAGTACACGCACATCGGCGGACCGGTCGACGCGCTGCAAGTCCAGCGTACCGGCAGCCTGTTCGAGAAGGCGGTACTGGCGGCCCAGGTTATAGCGTTTCTTCGCGCTCATGCGCGCGAGATACGCCGGCCAGTCATCCGGCAGCGGAATCGTATGGCACGCGCGCCAGCCGTGCAGGACGAACGCCCGGTGCAGCGCGCCTTCCGCCAGGACGGCTTGCAGCTCCATTGGGAACGCCTGCATGGACACGGCAGCGTAGTCGGGAAACGCGCGTAGCAGGTAAGCGCACAGCGTCTGCATCAGCGCGGGATGGTCCGGCATCAACGGCACGCTGCCGAGCAATCGCACGATGCGCGGATGCCAGGTGGCGAGCGTCAGGTTGCCAGCCTTGATGGCCAGCGGAGCGCTGGACAGGCGCACCGGCACCATGCCCACGACCTTATTGCGGTCGCGGTGCGTGATGACGAACAGCTCGAAGCGGTCGGAGGTGTCGGAGCGCGAATCGTTCAGAAAGCGGAAAAATTCCGGGGTCTGGTAGATTTTTTCGGGACTCTTGCTGGCGGCCAGCAGACGGCGCCATTCGCCGGTCCAGTGACCGGACGCGCATTCGGCGGTGATGCAGCGGATGTCGAACGCAGTGTCTGCATCCGCATCGTGTGCCGGCACGTGCGGCAACGCTTCGCGCACCCGTCGCGGGGCGGCAACCGGCTGCTGCCGCAGCATGACTGTTTGCGGATGGCCAGCCCAGGCGACGCGTGCATTTATTTTCATTGGGGGAATTTAAAGTGTACTTTAGCAATAATAGCGTGCTTCGCCAATTGCAGTCAGTAACTTTTTAGTTCCACCAAGAATCTAATTGAAGCAGGTGCGTACTAAACGACACCATCCGGATCGTGTGGACATGATCAGCAGGATGTCGACCAGCCTGGCGTGTGGCGGCCCCGCAGGCAGACGGCGCTCATGAAAGCGCGGCTTGTGCCGCCAACACGCGGGCCAGCGCAGTTTCCGGATCGAGGCCGGCCATCATCAGGTTGATGATTTCCTTTTTACCTTCACCCGAGACTGCCTCGCAGGCAGGCCGATGGCTGCGAAAATACGCGTACCACGCAACATCGGCCGGCCGCTCAGCCCGTGTCTTGAAGCGTGCCGGGACGCCAGCATGGGACGCCTTGACAAACGCGGTCAGCTGCGCAGCGCCGACGCTGGACCAGTCGTGGCCAGTGACAGCCGCGTCCAGCGGTTGCGGCAGCACCAGCGTGGCCAGATCGGGATAGCCATACTGCGTGCAAAACGCGGTGACGAACGCCAGTTTCGGCGCAAGGCCGAGCGGCACGGCGCGGCCCAGCAGCGCATCGCGTGGATGCGCCTTTCTGGCCAGCGCCAGCAGCGCGGCGCCGCCAAGCTGGACACCCGGATGCGCGCCGGCATGCTGCATCAGCATAGCCACCAGGCGCGAGCCGACATCGATGTCGGCCCCGGTCCAAGGCTGCAGCTGCGGGGCGGCCGCCGTCATGCGCGCGCTTTCAGACAATTCCGCATCCGGGCCTACCGCGCCTTGCCGTGCAAGGCCTGGCGCGAGCGCTTGCGTTCTTCGGCTTTGGCATAACGGGCGCGCTGCTCGTCGGTGATCAATTCGATCGGTGGCACGACTACCGGCTTGCGGTTGGCATCGACAGCCACCATCGTGAAATAGCAGCTGTTCGCATGCCGCGCCGTGCGCTTCTGAATGTTTTCGGTCAACACGCGGATGCCTACTTCCATCGAACTGCGACCGGTGTAATTGACGGTAGCCAGGAAGGTCACGAGTTCGCCTACATGAATGGGCTCGAGAAACATCACCTGGTCGACCGACAACGTTACCACGTAGGTGCCCGAGTAGCGGCTGGCGCATGCGTACGCGACGCTGTCGAGATACTTCAGGATGGTGCCGCCGTGGACGTTGCCGGAAAAATTGGCCATATCGGGCGTCATCAGCACGGTCATCGTGAGCTCATGCGTGGGGCGGCCTTGCTGGTCTTGCATCGGAACTCCTGGAATGATCGGTGTTATCACTATCTTACCGCGTCGAATCAGTGCGAAGCGGACGCGCTGCAAATAATTACCCCTGAGAAATTTAAGGCCACGTTAAATTGCCCTTTGGAAATCAAGTTTCTGGTGAGTTAACCATCGCAGAAAAAAATTTTGACATTTCGCTACGGCCATATAAAAACCATAACAGCATTTTTACAACAAGAAGCAATTTACACCATGGAAATAATTTGACGGTGGTGATTGCTGGTATTCTGTAGGACTCATCCTACCTATTATAAAACCCATGGATCATCGCATCGGTTACCGTCGTCCCCTGCGCGCTGCTGCACTGCTGCGCAAGAAGCGTCTGCGCGCCCGGCTGTGTGTTGGCGCGGCCATGGTAATCGCGGCCGTCACCGCGGCGTGCACATGGGAGCGGGACGCAGCGCCTCCCGCCAGTACCACCACAGCCGCAGCGCCGCTGGTGCAGGTTGCCTTGAACAGTACCGAGCCGGCAGCAGCCGGCGCGACGCGACGCATTTATCCGTATTCGATCGTTCCGGGCGGTGTCGCCACGCGTGAAGACATCAGCAAGCGCGTCAAGACGGATGCTGTCGTCGCCAATCACTATGCGTCGTTCGACATCAACAAGGCCCACCCGGTGACCGTCGCGAAAGCACGTGCCGTGCACGTGTCCTATCGCAAGGGTAACAAGGTTTACTGGACCGCCAAAACCGTGATGCTGACGCCGGGCGAGACGCTGTTGTCCGACGGTAGCAACGAAATTCGCGGCCGCTGCGGCAACCGCATTTCCACCAGGGCCATGTTGCCGGTGGCGATGAACGAGCCCAGCGCAGCCGAGCTGGACGCATCGATGAACGTGGCACCTGACGGCGGCCTGGAAAACACCGCGTTTGCGTTCGACGATCCGCTCGGTAGCGGCAATCCGACGGCATTCACGCGCTTTGCAAGTTTTACCCACAGCGATCCCGGCCCGGTCGATCCCCTGGCGCCGACCGGCATGCCATCGGTCCCGTTTTCTGCACCAAACGGCAACGGCCTGGTGCCGACGCGTTACGTGACCGTCAGTGCCACACCGGGTGGCACGGTGGCCATTCCTGTCCCACCGGCGACTGTCACGCCACCAGCGATTCCAGAAGTTCCAGCAGTTCCAGTGTCGGCCACGCCGCCTGCTACGCCGGTTACTCCCGTCACGCCAGCAAAACCAGTCACGCCGGTGACCCCGGTCATTCCAGTGACCCCGGTGCACGTGGATACGCCGGTAACGCCGGATGGACCGGGCACGCCGACGGCAGATCCACTCCCGCCGGGAACGCCGGTGACGCCAGTCACGCCGGCCCTGCCGCACGGAGATATTCCCGAGCCGGGAACGCTATGGCTGATCGCTGCGGCGCTGGGAATGCTGGCACTGACCCGCAAAAAAGTGCCTGTCGCCCCGCCGCTGGACCACTGACCCGCCTCCCCTGCCACGCTGCCAGTGCAGCGTGGCGCACTGCCTCTGCCATTCCCACATCTGAAACACGCACAATCTCACCCAAACCACGTCAATTTAGTTTCCGCACGGAACAATCTAGAGACATTAAAGAATTCTTGTTTATAAAATACAACAAAGATTACATTGTGTTATTTATTGTCTACCAGTAAAATAATTTTCATTGTGTAAATTGGTGAATAACCAATGCCATCATACTTTTGGGTTCGACAGCCGGTGCATCGTCGAGCTCCCTCCGGTCCGGAAAGCCAGGGACCGGCCAACTACAACAATTTTTCAATCCGGAGCTCCTGCCATGCGCGTCAAACCAAGTCTGCTGTCCCTGTTTATCGTTGCCGCGCTCAGTGCAGGCGCCGCCCAGGCGAACCTGATCACCAACGGCAATTTTGAAACCGTCACCAACGGCACCAACAAGCAGCTGACCGCAGGCACGACCACCACCACGACGAACCGCACCACGCTGACCGGCTGGAACAGCGCGGCGAGCAATACTGGCGATGGCGGCTACAACTTCGTGCTGGACAGCAGCCTGGCAGCGGGCAGCAAGTCGATCAAGCAGATCAAGAACTACACGGCGTCGACCAATGGCGGCAACGTGTTCTCGTCCGACGCGCAGTACGGCCCGGGCGCGTTGTCGCAGACGATCACCGGCCTGGCGATCGGCACCACCTATCTGTTGACGTTCGAGTGGGCCGCTGGCCAGCAGGCCGGCTTCAGTGGCGCCAACGTGAACAACTATTGGCAGGCCAATTTCGGTAACAGCGCCGCCAACACTGCTGCCATTACCATCGCCGACAGCGTGTTCAGCGGCTGGCAGACCACCAGCATGGCGTTCGTTGCGACCAGCACCAGCCAGTTGCTGTCGTTCCTGGCCAAGGGCGGCACGGCGGGCGCGCCACCATTCCTGATGCTCGACGGTGTATCGCTGGATGCCAAGGCCGTGCCTGAGCCATCGACCATCAGCCTGCTGCTGGCCGGCGCCGGCCTGGTCGCCTTCACGGCGCGCCGTCGTCGTCAGCGCAAGGCGTAAAGCCCCCCGCTCATTTGAAACCGCCCGTCCGCACGGGCGATCATCCCCGATGATTGTTTCCTTTCCCGTTTTTGCCGAAGCAGTGCTGCGCCTGTGCGTCTGGCTGGTACTGCTGTCGCTGCTGTTCATTCCCCTCGAGCGCTGGTGCGGCATCCGCCACGCGCCGCGGCCGCGCCGCGAACTGCGTCACGACTTGTTTTACTACACCGTCAGCAGCCTGATGCCAGTCGTCGTACTGAGCATTCCGACGGCATTGCTGGCCGTCGCCGCGCAGCACCTGGTGCCTGGCGCATTGCAGACATCGGTGGCAAACATGCCGGGCGTGGCGCGCATTGCGCTGGCGTTCCTGGTCGGTGAAACCGGCTTTTACTGGGGCCATCGTTTAAGCCACGAAATCCCCTGGCTGTGGCGTTTCCATGCGCTGCACCACAGTACCGAGCATCTGCACTTCCTCGCAAATACGCGCACGCATCCGGTCGACATGGTCATCACCCGGCTGTTCGGCCTGGTGCCGCTGTACCTGCTGGGACTGGCGGGCCCCAGCCTGGCGGGCAGCGCCGTGCCGGTGGCGGTCATCGCGGCCGGACAGGTATGGGGATTCTTCATTCATGCCAACGTGCGCTGGCGCCTGGGTCCGCTGGAGTGGCTGGTGACGACCCCGTTTTTCCACCACTGGCACCATACCCGCAACGAGCACATCGACCGCAATTACGCGTCCACGCTGCCGGTGCTGGACCGGGTGTTCGGTACCCATTACCTGCCGCGTGAATGGCCGGCGCAATACGGTACCGATACGGCGCACGGCGACAGGATTGTCGACCAGTTGCTTGATCCGCTGGCGCCCGCCGGCAAATCCTGACGTTTTACAGCATGCTCGAATGGCCGGCAGTGCTGCGGCGCACGTCCGGGCTGCGCCGCAGCGCCTGGTCGATCACCCAGCGCGCGCTGCGATAGGCGTAGCCGGCTACCACGGCCGGTGGCAGTTGCAGATAATCGTCGTTCGCCACTTCAAAACTGTAGTCGCCGCGGTAACCGCCATGGTCGAGGCGCAGCAGCAGGTCGGCCAGTTCGTCTGAATGGCTGCCTGCGCCGGGAAACACGCGCCCGTGGCGCGCCGTGTGCAGCCGGTAATCATCGGTGTTGAGCGTGGGCAGCAGAAAATCGGACAGCTGCACCAGGAAGATTTTATGGCTGGGAATGTCGTTGAGGCAGTGGAGATCGGCGGCGCGCGCCAACACATGAAACGCGTCGATTACCAGGCCCAGATTCGCATGCCCACTCATCTCGACGACATCCCATGCCTGTGCGGGTTGATTGACATGGCGCCCCCACGACAGCGCCTCGTAAGCGATTTTTACGCCCAGCGGCTCGGCCAGTGTGGCCAGCTGCGTCAGGTCGCGCGCCAGCACGTCCGGCGCGCCGCTGGCATGGGGCGCCGTGTTCGAGCACACCAGCAGCAAAGGCGCGCCGACTGCCCCGCACAGGTGCAGCAGCCCGCCCGCCATGGCCAGCTTGAAGTTGCGTAATGGCGCGTCCTGCCCCTCCACATCGCGCAATACCTGCAGGCCGGTCACGCGCAGACCGCTCGCGCGCACCAGGCGGACGGCCTCCTGCATGCCGTCGGGATGGCCAGCCAGGTCGGCCGCCCAGAGCATGATTTGCGAAAAACCGGCGTCGCACGTGGCGTGCAGCCTGGCCGCGAGGCCACCGGTCATCGAGACGGTATCCATGCCAAAACTCGACAAGTTCATGGGAGTTCCCTCCGTTCAGTCGTTGGCCCTGCCCTTCGTGGACAGGACATCCTGCACCGTCAGGCCGAGGCGCTCGGCCAGCGCGTCGATTTGCGCGCGTGCCTGTGCCAGTTCGTCGTGGCGGCGTTTCCTGATTTCCTGCGCAACGTCGAACTGCAGCCCTTTGAGTTCGCCGAGCGTGTAGTCGGACAAGTCTGGTGGCGCCATTTCTAAAAACTTTCAATGCCTGAACCGCGTCGATTCTAGCGCGATATCGCTGCCAGTGCCTGTCCGGGCCGTGCAGCGAGCGGCCCTTCCGGCAGCGTCCAGCCCGGAAAAGTTCAGCGACATCGAACTGACGCGCATTGGGTGAAGTATGTGCGCTGCGCAGTCTGGCGAGTAGAAACGAGATGCGTTGAACAACATCGCCGGCCATGGTCGCGCTCCCGCTGTATCCGGGTAGCCAACACTTACAGGGGATGCGGCCAACAAAAAACCCGCCGCAGCGGGTTTCGTTCAGACCAGGTCAAGCCAGTGATCGATCAATACCGCTCAAGCCATGCCGCATATTGCGCTGGCAATGTCCATGCCGCTTTTTCAACGCCGAGTTCCTTGGCGGCGAAATACGCCCAGTGCGGATTGGCCAGATGGGCCTTGCCGACCATGACCACGTCGAGCACTTCTTCCTTGACCATCTGCTCGGCGATCGGCGGCGTGCCGAAGCCCCAGGCGGACGATACCGGCACGCCGGCTTCGTTGCGCACGCGCTGCGCCACCGGGGCCATGAAGGCCGGGCCCCATGGAATGCTGGTGCCAGGGATGGTAAAACCGACGCTGACGCTGATCATGTCCATGCCGGCTTCCTTGAACTGCTTGACCAGACCGATCGAGTCGAGCAGCGTCTGTTCATCGCGGCCGTCATATTCGATGACGCCGAAACGCACCGTCAATGGCAGGTTTTCCGGCCATACGGCCCGCACGGCGCGCAAGGTCTCGAGCAGGAAGCGCGAGCGGTTTTCCAGGCTGCCACCGTAGATGTCGTCACGCTGGTTGCTGTGCTCGGAGAAGAAGCTCTGCGCCAGGTAGCCGTGCGCAAAGTGCAGCTCCAGCCATTCGAAGCCGGCTTCGCGCGCGCGGATGGCGGTGTCGACGAAGTTTTGCGTGACACGGGCGATGTCATCGATCGTCATGGCGCGTGGCACTTTCGGCAGGTTTTCACCGAACGCGATGGCCGATGGGGCGATGGTCTGCCAGCCGCGCGAGTCGCCTTCCGCAATATGGTCGTCGCCTTCCCATGGCTTGTTGGCGCTGGCTTTGCGGCCGGCGTGGGCGATCTGGATGCCCGGCACCGAACCAGCTGCCTTGATGGCACGCACGATCGGCACAAACGCCTGCAGTTGTTCGTCGTTCCAGAGGCCCGTGCAGCCTGGCGTGATGCGCCCTTCCGGTGCGACCGCGGTGGCTTCGACAACCACCAGGCCGGCGCCGCCGCGGGCAATGCTGGCGTAGTGCGACAGGTGCCATTCATTCGGCATGCCGTCCGTGGCGGAGTACTGGCACATCGGCGGCACCGCGATGCGGTTGCGCAGCGTGACATTTTTCAGGGTATAGGGCTGGAACAAAGCTGACATAAGTTTCCTCGAGGGTGACGGGTGCGTTAGTTCGAATATTTACGAACAATGGAACGAGTATAACCCAAGGTGTATGATGCTGCTGATGCGACCCTACAAACACCCTCCTGCCGACGATTTTGTGATGGAACGCGTGCTGTACGCGCTCAGCGATTCGATTCGCCTGGGCATCGTGCGCCATCTGGCGCAACTGGGACCGGCGACCTGCGGCGAGCTCGATGGCGGCCGTCCCAAATCGACCGTCTCGCACCATTTCAAGGTGCTGCGCGAAGCCGGCCTGGTGCGCACCGAGAGCAATGGCACCACGCACATCAACACCTTGCGCAGCGGCGACATCGACGCGCGGTTTCCTGGTTTGTTGATGGCGATCCTGGCGCAGCCGGCCTGACGCTTGCATCCGCTTGCGGCAGCAGCATTACGACAGCTGCAGCCTGGTGCGTTCGAGCAAAGACCGCGCGGCGTCCTTGCCATGCTTCGAATCCTGCATCGCCATATACCAGTGGCCGAGCACGCGCAATAACTGCGCAGCGTCGCCCGCCTGGCGGATGCGCGCAACGACATCGGCGCCCATCACGCCCAGGTAAGTATTGGCAGCGTCGATCAGCTCGGCCTTGATGGCAGCGAGCGTGCCGGACTCGGGCAGACCGGGCGCTGTGACCAGCACCGGCGCAACCGCTACCTGGCCTGGCGCCGGCACCGCGACAATCAGGTCCAGCGCCAGCAATGTTGCGAGGACCGGCGCCAGTTGCCCGGCCGGCATTACGGTGGCCAGCACGCTGGCGTCGCGCTGGCCATCGAGCATGATCAGTGCCGCCCGCTGGCGCGCGCTCAAGCCGGAGCCACGATGTTTTACCTCGTGGTGCCCCATGACGGTCTTGGCGTAGACCACGTCCACGCGGGGCAGCAGATGGGAAGAAGGCGTCGCGTGCATGGCTTCGTGTCTTTGATGAATGTTTTGATTCTATTGGGAAATTATTACGTCCACGTGTCATGCGCTGTATTGACACGGTTCCGATTGCCGGAGCGGCACTTCTTGTGCGTATGTTAAAAAGTCCCATCCGACACTGCACAGGAACACCATGACCATCGCTTTACGCTGCAACCTGAACGACACTGCCACCCCACTCCATCACCCCTGGCGCCATTGCGTCGGCAGCGGCCACGCCACGCTGGCACTACGCGCCGACTGGCAACAACAGCTGCGCATGGCCCGCGCCGAACTCGGCTTTCGCCACGTGCGCTTTCACGGCCTGTTCGACGATGACATGGGCACGCTGGTGTGCCAGCAAGAAAAACTGCTGTACTCGTTTTTCAATGCCGACCAGATTATCGATTTTCTCGTGTCGATCGGCATGCGCCCGATTATCGAACTGTCGTTCATGCCCACCGCGCTGGCCTCGGGCGACGACACGGTATTTCATTACCAGGGCAATATCACGCCGCCGAAGGACATGGCGCAGTGGCAGGCGCTGATCGGTAAAATTACCGCACACTGGGTCGATCGCTACGGCATCGACGAGGTGTCGCAGTGGTATTTCGAGGTATGGAACGAGCCCAATCTGCCGGCTTTCTGGACCGGGACGCAGGAACAATACTTTGCGCTGTACGCCGCCACGGCCCGGATCATCAAGGATGTCGATGCGCGCCTGCGCGTGGGTGGTCCGGCCACCGCTGCGAACGCGTGGATCCCGGACTTCCAGCGCTATTGTGCCGGCCACGACGTGCCGGTCGACTTCATCAGCACCCACCTGTACCCCACCGATGCGTTGGGCGAAGTCGATTCGGACACCACCACGCAGCTGGCGCAGGCCCCGAAAGACACGATGCGCACGCATGCACTGGACGCGCGCGCGCAGGCTGCCGGCAAGCCGCTGCTGTACACCGAGTGGAATATCACGTCGAATCCGCGCGATCCGCTGCACGATAGCGCGGCCGGCGCGGCGCTGGCCACGCGCATCGTCATGAGCGTCGACGATGTTGTCGAGGCCTACAGTTACTGGACCTTCAGCGACATCTTTGAAGAGAACTATTTTCCCAGCGTGCCCTTTCACGGCGGCTTCGGCCTGATCAATCTGCACGGCATCCGCAAACCCACGTTTCACGCGTTCGGCATGGTGGCAAAACTGGGCCGCGAGCACGTTGTCGTCGAACAGGACCATCCGACGGTCAAGGTGTGGGTGGGCGGCGTGGAAGACGGTGTCAGCCATGTGCTGGCAATTAACCAGGCAATGCCGCGCCACGCCATTGGCGACGAGACTGTCACGCTGCGCCTGCGTGCGCCGGATGGCATGCGTGTCGGCGCCGTCAACATTGCCCGCATCGACGACAAACACGCAAATCCTGTCAGCCTGTGGCAAAGTTGGGGTACGCCCGACTATTTATCGTCCACGCAGGTGGCAGAGTTGCAGGCGGCCAGCACGCCGGTGGAAGAGACGCTGCCCTTCACCGTCGACGGCACGCTGCTGGTACTGAATGCAACGCTGGCCCTGCAATCTGTCAATTTGATACGCATTGAATGGATCCACGCTTGATCATGAAACACCCGCTTTCCGCTTCCCAACGGGCCCTGTTGACCGGCTTGCAGAGGGAATCGTTTGCTTATTTTCTGCACACCGTCAACCCGGCCAACGGCCTGGTCAAGGACAAGACCTCGGACGATTCCCCGGCCAGCATTGCCGCCGTCGGCATGGCGCTGACCATTTATCCGATCGGCGTCGAACGCGGCTTCATGGACCGCGCCCACGCCACGCGGCTGACGCTGGCGGCGCTGCGCTTTTTTGCCGGCAGCGTACAAAGCACCGCCATCGATGCCACCGGCTACAAAGGGTTTTATTACCATTTCCTCGATATGCAGACCGGCCGCCGCGCCGGAAAATGCGAACTGTCGAGCATCGATACAGCGTTGCTGATGGCCGGCATCCTGACTGCCACCGCGTATTTCAATGGCGACAGCGACCACGAGCACGAGATCGGCACGCTGGCCGACATGCTGTATCGGCGCGTCGACTGGCAATGGATGCTGGCCGGCGGCGCCTTGCTCAGCCACGGCTACAAGCCGAAATCCGGGTTTTTGCAGTGGCGCTGGGAAGGCTACAGCGAGGCGCTGATTTTATACACGCTGGCACTCGGCTCGCCCACCTTCCCGATCGACAGCGACAACTATGCCGCCTTCACTGCCACGTACCAATGGAAGACCGAATACGGCATCGATTACCTGTATGCGGGGCCGCTCTTCATTCACCAGATGTCGCACCTGTGGATCGATTTCCGCGGTCTGCAGGACGAGTTCATGCGCGCACACGACTGCGATTATTTCGAGAACAGCCGGCGCGCCACGCGCGTGCAGCAGCAATACGCCATCCATAACCCGAAAAACTTCGCGCATTACAACTCGCTCTGCTGGGGTTTCACGGCCAGCGACGGGCCCGGCAATACCCGGCTGACCGTCGACGGCGTCGAGCGCCGCTTCTTCGACTACGCGGCCCGGGGCGCACCGTACGGCCCCGACGACGGCACGGTGGCGCCGTGGGTGGCCGCTGCCAGCCTCCCTTTCGCGCCCGACATCGTGATGCCGACAATCGAATATTTTCATCGCATGCCCCTGTGCGAAACCGATCCGTACGGCTTCAAGGCATCGTTTTCGCTGGCGTACAAAGGGCCGGCGCCGAATGACAAGGGCTGGGTCTCGCCGCATCACTTCGGCATCAACGAAGGACCCACCGTCATCATGCTTGACAATTATTTATACGACTTCACGTGGCAGCTGCTGCATGCCAATGTGTATCTGCGTGCAGGTTTGCAGCGCGCAGGATTTACCGGCGGCTGGCTCGCGCCATCGTCGGAAAACACACCCGATCCACAGCGGTCCTGATGGATTAATCGCCCTCGTTACCGGGGGCGACGCCGGCATTGGCCAGGCCCTTGCCGGCACCGGTATCGACTGGCGTTATTTCAATTTTTCCTGGTGCTGCACTTTCTGCTGCTTCCACCAGAACAGCGCCATCGCGGCCGAAGCAACCAGCACGACGATGCTGGCCGCATCGACATCGACGTTGACGCGTACATCCACTTTGACATCTTTCATGTTCACTCCTTTTCTATGGTGCCCGGGGTATGGCGAACTGCGTGGCGACCTGCATGGCCCCTGCGTCGCCACCCGCGCCCGGCGGCGCGTCAGCCAAAGCAGCATCATGCACGCTTGCCGGGGCAAGCTCCCACACTGTTTAACTTTCCTGCGCGATGTCCGATAGTTGTTCGCGCAGCCAGCGGTGCACCAGGTCGCTGGTCTGGTTATGGTGCCATTGCATGCAGACCTTGATGGGTGGCACGGGCACGGGCGGCGTCAGCACACGCAATGGCAGGCGCAACCGGCTGCTGAGCGCCAGCCGGGTCTGCATCGTCCCGATGTAATTCGACCCCACGACAATGGCGCCGACCGACGTGAAGTCATGCGTCGTGATGGCGATATGGCGAACGATATTCTGGGTATCAAAAAAAGTATCGACCAGGCCAGGTCCCCGCGGACGTCCAATCGACGGCGACACGTGGCTGCAGCGCAGGAACGACGCCAGGTCGAGCACGTCGCCCACCTGATCGTTGTGCTCCCACACGACGCAGCTGAACGTATCTTCGAACAGCACTTCATACGGCTGATCCGGGTCGATATATTGCTCGGGCGCGATTAGCAGGTCGGTTTCGCCACGGCGCAGGCCTTCGCCACCGCCCTGCATCGGCGGCTGCAGCTCGACCGTCAGCAGTGGCGCCAGCGCCTGCAGGCGCCGGCCCAGCGCCGGGATCAGGATCGGCGTGACGTAGTCTGACGCGGTGATGCGGAACTGGCGCCGTTCGGTGGCAATCGAGACAGTCGGGCGTATCGCCAGCGTCGCGTGGATGTGCATCAGCAGCTCGCGCACCGGCACTTCCAGCGCACGCCCGAGTGGTGTCAGTTCGAGCTGGCGCCCCATCTGAACCAGCAACTCATCATCGAAAAACACCCGCAGCCGCGCCAGCATGCCCGACACCGCCGACTGGCTGACATTGAGGCGCCTGGCAACAACGATCGTTTTCTTTTCTTCGAGCAGCGCATCCAGCGCCACCAGCAGGTTCAGGTCGAGGCGATTCAGCCGCATGCAAATTTTCCATGGTCAAGTGCTGCCAGTTTGCTCATACCTGCTATCAGCATTCTGGCATGACCGCGTTATGCAACAAACATTAAAATACTTGCACAAAAGTTAACAAATGGCAACTTTAGCAGGTTTTATACGTCGATTATAGGTGAATCAATGAAATTAAGTTTATGTAAGGCAATTTTCCTGTGCGTCGCTGCCACGTCCGGGTATGCGGCGTCGGCTGCGCCGGCAGACAGCGCTGCCGTGGTCAAGGCCAGGGCACTGCGGGATGAAGCGCAGGCCCGTCAACAAGACCGTGCCGAAGAGCAGCGTGTGGACGCACTCGCGCCAGCCACCCCGGCTGCGCCGCTGGCGCTGCCCGTCGACGAAACCGATTCCCCAGGAGCAACCAAGTAATGCACCACGCCTTTACCTTTTCACGCAAGCACCTTGTCGGCACGACCCTGCTGACGCTGTCCCTCGGCACCATGGCAATTGCCTCCGCGTACGATGTGACGCCCCGCACCACGCCAATGGTCGGTAATGATGTCGATGCCCGAGTGGGCGCCATGATCGACAATATGAGCACGTCGGAAAAAATCAACTTCACCCGCGTCAACGATGGCCGCATGATCCCGCTGCAGCAGGCGCAGGGTCTGCCTGGCACGGTCGCCTACGATTCGTCGATGGGCGTGCACATCAACAACGCCACGTTTGGCGCACAGTATCCGTCGCTGTCGGCGTTGTCGGCCACCTGGTCGATCAACCGCGCCCGCCAGTACGGCCTCGCCATCGCGTACGAAACCCGCAAGGGCGGCGGCCAGCAGATGCTGAGCCCCGGCCTGAACATCTACCGCACACCGTTCAACGGCCGTGCTTCCGAATACCTGTCGGGCGAAGATCCGTTCCTCGGCGCCGTGCTCGGCCCAGTGGTCTCGAACGCCATCCAGGTGCAGGGCATCCAGTCTGCCGGCAAACACTACATCGCCAACGACGCCGAAGCGAACCGCCAGGTCATCGACATCAAGGTGGACGAGCGTACGCTGCGCGAAATCTACATGCCTGGCTTCGAGTCCCTGGTCAAGAACGCCAACCCGGCGTCGATCATGTGCGGCTTCAACAAGATCAATGGCGACTACGCCTGCGAAAACCATCACCTGATCACCGAAGTGCTGAAGGGCGAATGGGGCTTTCAGGGCTTTGTGATGAGCGATTTCAACGCTATCCACAACGCGCAGAAAGGCGCCTGGGCAGGCACCGACCTGGACATGCCGAGCGGCTTGCAGTTCACCGAAGCGAACATCTGGAATTACCTGTACAGCAACCAGCTGACGATGAACGTGCTGGACGACAAAGTGCGCCGCAACCTGCGCGCGATGGTCAGCTACGGTTTCGACAAGGGCCTGACACCGGCGGCGCCGCTCGACCCGTCCTACGGCCAGGCCGCATCGCTGGCCATGGCCCGCGAAGGCATCGTTCTGCTGCAGAACGAGAGCGCATCGACCCGCTCGCGCCACGTGCTGCCGCTGGCCACCGACGCCAAAATTGCCGTCATCGGCAACATGGCGATGCAGCCTCCCGGCTCGCCGTTCGGCACCTCATGGGCGCCTGCCAACAACTACGTCACCACGATGGCCGGCATGCAGCAGTTGAATGTCGACCCGGCCAACATCACCTACCTGCCGGCGCTGAGCCTGAACCCGGTCGAATCACTGTGGTACCAGGGCGCCGCCAACGGCAACACGGCGCCGGTCGCCGGCCTGACCGCCGAGTACTTCGACAACACGGCGCTGGCTGGCAAGCCTGTCGTCACCCGCACCGAGCCTGGCCTGGCCATGAACTTCCTGTCGGGCCAGAACATCACGAACAACGGTGCGACGTCGATTGCCGGTTTCGCACCGACCGCCGGCGCGTTTTCGGCACGCTTTACCGGCACCTTCAAGCCCACCGTCACTGGCGAGCAGGTATTTAAAATTCGTGCGGACGGGGCCTACAAACTGTGGGTCGACGGCCAGGTGGTGATCGACTTCGACGGCACGCCGCTGTCGGGCGACGTCATCGACCCGGTGTCCCATTTCGGCAAGACGGTCAAGCTGAAGGCCGGCACATTCCACACGGTCAAAATGGAATACCGCCGCCTGTCCGGCGCCTACTTCCCGGTCCTGGGCGGCATCAATGGTATCCAGATGAGCTGGGCGTCGCTGGGCGCACCGGACGACCTGTCGAAATACGACGCGGTCGTCGTTGCGGTGGGCATGAACGAGGAATACGAGGGCGAAGGTTTCGACCGTAGTTTCGACTTGCCCGAGTTCCAGTGGGACCTGGTCGCCAACGTGGCACGGGCCAACCCGAACACGGTGGTGGTGATGCATGGCGGCGCCCCGTTCAACATGCGCCCATGGTCGACCAAAACAGGCGCCATTCTGGAAGCGTGGTATGCGGGCCAGTTCGCCGGTCAGGCGCTCGCCGAGATCATCTACGGCAAAGTGAACCCGTCGGGCAAGCTGCCCATGTCGATCGGCAAGAACCTGCGCGACTATCCAAGCTACGCCAGCTATTCGGACATCGAAGACTACCTGCCGGGCGCCTTGCCGGGCGCACCGACCAAGGCCAGGCTGGAGATGACGTATTCGGAAGGCCTCTACACCGGCTACCGCGGCTTCGACAAGTCGAACGTCAAGGCGTTGTTCCCGTTCGGTTTCGGCCTGTCGTACACCAGCTACGCGTACAGCGACATGAAACTGTCGTCCAGCACCCTGGCCGGCAGCGAGACCGTCACTGCCAGTTTTACGCTGACCAACCGCGGCGATATGGATGGCTTTGAAGTGGCGCAGTTGTACGTCAGCCCGACAAAATCTGTCATCGACCGTCCGGAAAAGGAATTGAAGGGCTTCGCCAAGGTGTTTTTGAAGGCTGGCGAAAGCAAGCGCGTGTCGATTCCGCTCGATGCCCGTTCGCTGGCGTACTGGGTGCAAAGCACGGACACGTGGAATGTCGACAAGGCAAACTTCACGATCCGTGTGGGCGGTTCGTCCGATGCCTTGCCGCTGACACAGGTGCTGAAGGCGACGGTGGCGCAGAAACTCGGCACCAACACGTCGAACCCACTGCCGCTGCCGATGCGCCAGGCTGTGCAGGTGTCTGCTGACCAGAAATACTAAGACAGACTGTTTGCTGCCTGGCATTGTCCAGGCGGCTATCGTTCGTTCGACAAACCCGCCACGCGCGGGTTTTTTGCATTTTATTGCCCCTGTCCGGCGCTCGGACGTCGTTTGTCATGACACAAGGCATTGATGAGAAACAGTCAGCGCAGCGGCGTAAAGAGATGGTAGCGCAGCATCAGAATGTACCTGTCATGGTTGTTTTACTGAAACAAAAAATAATAAAAGGAAACAATCCGAGCCATTTCAACGGTGTGTATTGACTGATATGTGATAATTCACGTTCCACATGGCAACAAATGCCTCACATTCTCTCGCACAAAAAAATGAAAAATCTGAGTATCAAACTCATCATCACCTGCGTGATCGGAACACTGATCGCGTTCATGATCGTCGTTGGCGCCCTGGGCTATCGCTCGACGCAGCACGCTGTTGACCTGCTTGAAAACGTCGCGCTTCATGCGGCAAACCAGCAACTTGGAATGTCGCGTCTGCAACTGAAAATGGAGCAAAATCGTAGCCACATTTTGCAAGCGCTGCAGCACAATCCAGAGAACAAGCACGCCGCCCTGCACGCCCACCCCCTGTCATTTCACAGCAGTTTCATTGCCAACAACAATGCCGAATTACGGAAAGAACTGGACACGATGCGGGCCAGCATCCAGCGCCCCGCCGTTCGTGAACAGTTTGAACAGTGGATGACTGCAAGCGACGGCCTTGCGGTGGGCCTGATCAACCAGGCCATGGCAGCGATCGAAAGCGGCGACTGGGATAGCGCCAATGTCATGCTGGCCAAGAAAATCAATCCTACTTATAACAAGTCACTGGCCGCGTTTAACGCCTTGCAATCGTTCATGGGCGAGTTCAACCGTGAACAAAGCACCGAACTGCATCATGCGCTCAATATCGCCGATGCCGAGATGGCGGGCATGGTACTGGCAGCCATCGTGATCAGTTGCGCCGCAGCCTTTTATCTGCTGCGCGCAATTGGCGCACCGCTGGCGCAGGCAATTGCCGTGGCACGCCGTGTGGCAAGCGGTGACCTGAGCGTTCACGTTCCGGTGACATCGCGCAATGAATTCGGCCAGTTGCTCGGCGCGCTGGAAGTCATGACGACGAGCCTGGCCGACATCGTCCGGCAGGTGCGCAGCGGCAGCGAGGTGATTGCCAGCGCATCGACGCAGATCGCTGCCGGCAATATGGACTTGTCGACGCGCACCGAGCAGCAAGCCAGTGCGATCGAAGAGACTGCGGCATCGGTGGAGGAATTGACCAGCACCGTGCGCCAGAACGCGGAAAATGCGCGCCAGGCGAACGCGCTGACAGTATCGGCAACCGAAATTGCCACCCGCGGCGGTAGCGTGGTGAGCGAAGTGGTTGCCACGATGGGAGAAATCAATGCCTCTGCACGCAAGATCGCGGACATCATCAGCGTGATCGACGGCATCGCTTTCCAGACCAATATTCTGGCGCTGAACGCGGCCGTGGAAGCTGCGCGCGCGGGCGAACAAGGCCGAGGTTTCGCGGTGGTGGCGTCGGAAGTGCGCAATCTCGCGCACCGCTCCGCCGCCGCAGCGAAAGAGATCAAGGAGCTGATCGGCGAGTCGGTCGACAAGGTGGAAGCCGGTACGCGTCTGGTCGATCAGGCCGGCGCCACCATGGTCGATATCGTGGAAAGCGTGCAGCGCGTGGCGGTCATCATGGGCGAAATCAGCATAGCCAGCGCCGAGCAAAGCGCCGGCATCGATCAGATTCATCGTGCCATCGGCAGCATGGACCAGTCGACGCAGCAAAATGCCGCGCTGGTGGAAGAAGCCGCCAGTGCCGCAGATTCGCTGCGCGAAAGCGCTGCCGGACTGGCAGGGCACGTCAGTGTATTTACCCTCGGCGAAATCCAGCAAGCGGCGCAGCCACGGCAGCAGCCAAAAACCGCCCGCAACACCGCGGCGCTTGCTTATCAGATGTAAGGCTGGCCAGCAGCAACGGGCAGCCGGCTATTGATCGCTGGTGCGGGGAGCCACCGAATCGACGGGAATGGTCGCAAACTTCAGCTGTTGCAGATTGCTGCCCGGCGTCTAGGGCGGGTCGATGACGGTGATGTCACGCACGCCAAGCGTGGCAAAACCTTCGCGGGTGTAGGTCCAGCCATCGGCACCTTTGGTAAAACCCTGGTAGCGATCATCCTGGCCCAGCGATGAATAATCGGCACGCACACCGATTTTCCGGAAGTACGCGGCCTCGTTTTTGCCGTCGCGCGTGACCGTCTTGACGATATCGTCGAGCATGGCTTTGCGTGCTTCGGGCGTGGCGGCATCGAGCATGGCGCGGGTTTTTGCATCGAACTTCAGCTTGTCCACATTCCCCGGGCCGCCGTGAAAACCAACGACCGCGACTTTACTGACAATCTTCTGCGGCGCTGCCGAAAAGACGCAATTCGCGCAGGACGACAGGCAAAATTCCATCACTTTCACCGTCAGCTGGCGCGCATGCACCCACGTCCCCAGTGCCATGCCGGTATTGACCTCGCCACCGCGGCTGCGGATCGACAGCACGGTGGGCTTGACCGACATGGTGTCGTACAGGTCGAACAGCCGCTGATTGGCAGCGGCATCGAGCTCGCCGGCGTAGTCGAGCTGGCCGTTGCGGACAGCCACCGTGGTGGTTTCAGGTGCTGCAGGAGGTGCGGCGAGTGCAGGAACAAACGCCGCGCCAGAGAACAAAAACAGCCAATGCTGGAGCGGTAATTTCAAGGCACAAAACTTTCCATCGACATTCTTAACGACGCACACCGCCATGGCCGCGACACATGCGTGCGATGCGGCGGGCGCCGTCGCGGCAACGGACCAGGCGCTCACGCGGGCGCGGTGGATGCGCGCGATGCTGCTGCTGGATGACATGGCGCGCCGCTTGTGGATTGTTCGGGCGGTCGCTGCCGGAATCGAAATGCACCTGAGCCTGGGCGGCGCCGATGGCGCCAAAGACCAGTGCGACGGTGACGAGTAATTTCTTCATGATCAATCCTGGGTTGGTCTGCAAAAAAGCATTGTCGCACTAACGCTGGAAATGGTCGTTTCCGTACGGCTACTGAGCTGCTCAACCCGGGGTCAGGTCTGCCATTCGTACACGGGCTCAGCCTTGGGCGACATATGGCTGCGCCGGTGACGACGAAAACGGTCGCCACGGTGAAATTGTAGAGCCCGTGTCCGAATGTCAGATCTGGCACCAGGTTGGGTTTTATTCTTATCCGCCGGTTCGCTTTGGCTGATGGCCCCGCTGGTGAAGCACCTCCATCACCTGCTCGCAATGGTCGCCCTGCACTTCGATGACGCCATCTTTGACCGTGCCGCCGGTACCGCAGGCGGTGCGCAACTGTTTTCCGAGGACGGCAAGTGCCTCGGCGTCCAGCGCGAGACCCTTGACGAGCGTGACGCTCTTGCCGCCCCGACCTTTTGTTTCGCGCGACACACGCACCACGCCATTGCCGAGGATTGCATTTTTTGACTGGCATGTGCACTGCGCCAGCTGCTGGCGGCATGCCGGGCAGGTGCGTCCGCCATCCGTGGAATAGACCAAGGTGCTGTTTGAACTGCTCTTCATGCTGACGTGAATATCGTTGACGGTTAAGCACGCCAGTGTAGCAGCGCGCTCAAGCTCGTGACGACGCCACTGCACGCCGATCAGGGCGCGCGCTCTGCGGTGACCGCGGCCGGCTTAGGGCGCAGCAATGGATACGGATTGATCGCGCCACCCTCCTCGTACACGCCATAGTGCAGGTGCGGCGGCGTGGTTTCTGCGTTGCCCGTATTGCCGACGTAGCCGGTCACCCGGCCAGCGGCGATGCACATCCCGGCTGTCACATCGGCGTAGTCGTCGAGATGCGCATAATAATGATACTGGCGCCCAGGCCCAGGCCCAGGGCCCATCACCGCACCACAATGCCGCCGAGACGGTTGGTGCCAACCTGCGTGACGATGCCTTCCGTGGTCGATAGCACGCTGGTACCGCGCTTGGCGAAGACCGCGCAACCCGGGGTCAGGTCTGCCAATCCGACACGGCCTCGGCCGTAGGCGAAAAGAACGTGCGGTGAAGCAGCAAATTATGCGCCGCTGTGGTGAATATTAACGGTAGTTGTTGAGCTCGTGTACGAATGGCAGACCTGACCCCGGGTTGGGTTGTGGCTTCCTGCCACAATCGCCGGTTCAGCGCCTGGGCACGGCCCCGCAAGCCCGCCTCGCCTTCCGGACCAACGTCCAGCAACGCGGAGGCAGGGATTGCCAGCACGATGGCATCGAACGGGCGCTGCGGGCGGTAGTTGCGGCACAGCGTCAACAATTCGTCCTACGCGCCGGCACCCAGCGATGCGGTATCGGTTGCCGGTCCCAGATAGTTGGTGCGCAACTGAACCACCAGGCCCTTGTCGAAGAAATGCCAGCCGATTTCCTGCGTGGCAACCGCCATGCTGCTGTCGGTGCTGAACGCGCTGGGCAGGCCCGACGCGGCCAGTGGCACTTCCTGGACCGCGCTGTCGTTGAGCAGCAGCGTCCACGACAAACTGTAGCGCTCGCTGGCACTGGCCAGGTTGGCTTCGACCAGTTTCACAGCACGGCGAAACGACAGCCGCAGCGATTCGGCGCCCAACAGACGCAGCGTCTTGACGGCGGCGCCGCTGCCGGCCTTGCCGCCACTGCGCAACGCTGCACTCACTATCAGCGCCAGCAGGAGCACCACCAGCACCGTCGCGCCCACCAGAGCAACCAGCACCCCGGTGGACGACCAGGCTGTCATGGCGTGCCCCGCTTCGGCGTGCCGGCCTGCGTATCGGCCAGCGCCCGGTCGATTTCCTGCTGCAGCGGGGCCGACTGCCACAGCCACAGCCCCTCGGACACGCCCAGCAGCAGCACCACGACCATGGCCAGCACCGCCATGGTGCGGCTTGGCTTGTTCAGGCGCTGACCGCTGTCCCCTGCCAGGGTATGTTCGTAGGGCTGGCTGCTGAAGACGGCATTGCCCCCGCCAGCGTCGGGTGCGCGCTGCCATGCGAACTGGAACAATTTGCGCCGGTAGTCGGCGATTGGCGCCAGGTCGGCACCGCCACGGTAACGTCCCTGGAAGCCCAGCGCGAGCAGGTGCATGTAGAGGCGCGCCAGCGAACGCCGCGCCGGGTCGCGCTCGTGCAGCAACTGGTCGATGTCGGCAAACACCTGCTCGCCGGCGCGCGCCGAGTGCATCAGCGTGGCCTCGACCAGCACATGGCGCCAGTGCGGCCGGCCGGCCCAGTCGAGGTTCAGCATCAGCTCGTCGGCCAGCGCAGCTTTCATGAAGCGTCCCGGTAACTGCGTATCGACGCCCTCGCGCAGACGTCCGGCCTCGACGCTCTGAATGTCAATGAGCTGGCACAAGGCATGGCTCAGCGTGGCGGCGCCAGCGCGGCCGTCGGCCTCGGCCAGCCCTGCCGCCGCCATCCGCTCCTGCAGCAAAAACGCCGCAAATGCGCGGAACTGGCTGGAGGCGAGATCGTCGCCGCCGGATAACTGCCGTTTATTCAGATCGGTCATGGCGACTCCTTGACGTACAAGATAATTTCCTGCGGGCGCATGGCGTGCAGCGAGGCCTGGCCATCGCCGTTGCCACTTTCGTTACTGATCAGGAGGTCCTGGCCGGCGACGACAAAATGCGCATCGACAGCGATCTCGAACAGGATGCTGCCACCGCCCGCGCGTACATTGAGTTCCGGCGCGGCGTCGATCCTGGCGCGCCGGGCGCCCGGCATGCGGCGGTCGCGCAGCGAGGCCGAGACGGTGCGCGATCCGATCGTGGCACCCGCCAACCACTGGGATACTCCCTTCGCGCCCTGGCCGCGAAGGCCAACCACCAGGCGCTGCGCCAGCCACCCGGCTTGCATGGGTACCGAGAACACGGCGCCATCGAAGCTGAAGCTGACCGTGCGCCACTCCTGACTGACCTCGTTGACCAGCCCCTCCAGATGGTCCAGCACTGTCGTGAACGCCGCGTGGCTGTCGGCATGCGCATACGCTGGCGGCGCCAGCGGCACCGTGCCGGGGCGCAGCGCCGCCAGCGCGCCAAGCTGCGCACACAGGGCCAGGGTTGCAGCAAAATATTTCGCCGCAGGCAGCGCCAGCAAGGTGTCGAGCAGCCTGGTGTCCCTGACCAGCACCACGTCCACTGCCAGAGGGCTGTTGGCGTTGGCGTCCCGCGCCGCCACCAGCGCAAGGGTTTTCCACGCAGGCTTGACCGGCTTTGGGCCGCCGCCGAACATCCCGCAGCCAGTGCAGAGCAATAACAGCACCGAGGACAGCGCGCGACGGTTCATTGGTCCACCCCATCTTCTCCTGGCACCGCTGGCACCGCTGGCACCGCTGGCACCGCCACCGTATCACTGACGATTCTGGCTGCGGCTGTGGGCACGCTGCGCGGCCTGACCGAGGCAATGCGGTCGCCCACCGTCACGCCGAGCGCAAACAGCAGCACCAACAGCAGCACTAGGCAAATCACCCCGAGCACCATCAAGCGCGCCGTCACACTGAACCGGTATTCCATCATTCCATCGTTGATCCCTCCATCACGGCACCGCCACGGTAGCCTGGCCGGGCATGACGATCTCGATCACGCCGCCGGCCGTGCACATCAGTTTGGACACCTTGTTCAGCGCCGGCATCCCGCCGATCAGGACGGTTGGCGAACCGGGTGCCCACGGCGCACTGGTCATCGGCACGCACGGCATCGGCACCAGCACGCCGAGCGCTGCCGCCGTCGCGGCCGCCACCGTGGGGTTCGACAGCGAGGTGCACATGCCGAACGGCGCAATATTGATGATCGGCGCGTTGTCCATCACGGTGGCGTCCGGCACCACCGTCGTCACGCCATTCGCCGGCAGCACCGCCAGCGTGCCGAGGGCCAGGCCGAACGAACATTTCAGCATCGCGCCGGCGCACACTTGCTGTCCCATCAATCCCGCCTTACCAGGCGGCGCAGGCGTTCGAACAGCGCCGGCGGCGCCTCGGTCTGACCCAGCCGACGGCCCTGTTGATCGAACCGCACCGGTGCGCCCAGCGGCACGCCGTCGTGGTACTGCGTCTCTTCCATCACGGCGCCGTCCGGCCAGTACCGCCGCAGCGTGCCGTGCAGCAGATTGGCGCGGTAGTGCGCGCGCTGCACCACGTTGCCGTCACTGTCCGAATCGGCCGATTCGCCTTCCAGCAGGCCGGCGCGGTACGTGGCGCTGCGGACTTGTTTGCCCTCGTGGAAAAACAGCGCCGGACCGTCGATCTGGCCGCCGGCGAGCTGCATCTTTGCCGTCATTTGTCCGGCCTCGTCGTACGACAGCGACTGGCCGTTGGCCACGCCGTCCGACATCGTTTGCGCCGACACGCGGCGCCCATGCACAAAGGTTTCCAGCAAGCCGTGCGCGCGTCCATGGCGAAACACGCTGCGCTGCAGCAGCACGCCATCATCGCCGTACAGCGCCATCGCGCCATGCAGCTTGCCGGCGGCAAAATGGGCCGTCATTGCCGGTGCGCCGCCAGCGTGGAATTGTTCGAGCGGCCCGTGCAGCACGCCCCCGGCCATGCTGCTCCGGAGCAGCAGCGTGCCGTCGGCGCCGTGTTCTTCGATCATGGTCGAGGCAGTTGAGTCAATCGCATCCATCAGTTCACCTTCGCCGTGGCGCCCTTGAGCGTCAGCATCGCGCCGGCTTCGACAGTATTCGTCGCATCGGCACGGCTGCTGATGACCGGCGCCCTGGCATCGATTTTCAGGCCACCCTGGAGCGTCAAGGACTGGCCCGATCTGCCCGTTAAATTCATGGTGGCGTCCACCAGCACATCGGCAGCCGATTTCGCGGTGAGCGCGCCGGTGGCATCGAACAGCATCGTGCTGCTGCCGACAATGTTGATCGCGCCTTTCACCGTCACCGTGAAATCGCCATCGACCGTCAACGCGTAGTTGCCCGTCACCGTCTGCGTAAAATCGGCACTGTTGACGTGTTTTTCTGCGCCCGTCACCGCCACATCGCGCTTCCCGGCCACGGTGTGCGTCTCGTTCCCCTTCTTCACGTCGATCGTGCGGTTGCCGGCGATGACGCTGGTGGCGTGGTCGTTTTCAATTTCCACCAGCATGTCCTTCTGCGCGTGCATGTACAGGTGTTCGGCGCCCTTCTTGTCTTCGAAGCGCAGCTCGTTGCGGGCGCTGCCCTCCTTCGACGAGATGGTCCGCATGATCGACTGCGTCTGGTTGGCCGGCAGCGCAGCCGGCGTGACGTTGGTGCCATTGAACACGCTGCCGGTCACCAATGGCCGGTCCGGGTCGCCGTTCAGGTAGCTGATGACCACTTCATGGCCCACGCGCGGCAAAAACAGCGCGCCGACGCCCTTGCCGGCGGTCGCCTGCGCCACCCGGATCCACGGTGCGTTCTTGTCGTCCAGCGCATCCCGGTCCCAGGGAAAACGCACCTTGATGCGGCCGTACTGGTCGGTCCAGATTTCTTCGCCGCTGGGGCCCATGACGCGCGCGGTTTCCACGCCGGCGATGCGCGGGCGGGCAGTCAGCCGCGGTGCGCGAAACGGCGCGGTGGCAGGGAACGCATCGAAACTGTTGCTGTAGACGTCGTTGCGCACGCTGTGGTGGACGCGGCGCAAAATGAAGCCGGCATTCAGCGCGGGCACGAAATGTTCTGACAGCGTAAATTTGGTGCCGGCGGCGAACGGCGTGCAGTAACTGTCGCCGCGCAGGATGGTGGCGCTTACCTGCGCCGCTTCTACCTGCAACTGGGCCAGCGCCCGGGCGCCGTCGACTGTCAAATGGCCGGTAGCAAAGTCATACGTGGCGCCAGCGCCCGTGGCGGCTGCGTAACTACCCTCAAGCGTGGTGTCGGGCGTGACGAAATCGTAGTCGTTGACGGTGGCCTTCTGCGTGGCGATGCGCTGCTCGTACGCGAAGCGCGCCACCGTGCCGGCCGCCCGGTGCATGCCGTTGTCGGGCCAGAAGCGCACTGCCGCGGCGCCCGCACAGTCGGCGCACTGGCTGCTGGCGTCGGCCAGCACCATCGTCTGGCCGCCGGCCGCGAATGTGAAAAAGTAGAAGATGCCGGCTTGCTCCATCAGGCGCGAAATGAAGTCGAACGCGGTTTCGTCGTACTGTACGCAGTAATCGACGGCGGCGTAACTGGCAGCGAGGCGCGATTCAAACACCACGCCGAAACGGCCCAGCACCGATTTGACGACCGCGTCAACGCCTTGATTGGCGTAAATCTTGCGATCGGTGGACAGGTTCAGCAGCCACAATTTAGGCGCTAGCTGCGCTTCGTACACCGCAAAATCGCGGTCTTGGCCACTCTGAATAAAACGCGTGACGATGCCGCCGAGGTAGCGCGGCACGGCGCCGGCAATCGTCACGGTCATATCGCGGCCCACCACGCTGGCAGCGTCGAGGCTGATGCTGGCCGAGCGCATGGTCAGCGTAAAACTGTACAGCGTCGACAGCGCCTGGCTGCCCTCGAGGCTGTCGAGCAGCAGATCGTTCGCCCCAAACGCCGAAGCCACTGTCATCAGGCCGCCCTGGACAAAATCTTCCCTCATGGCGCGCCCCGCCCGAAGTGGTAGCGAAATTGCGGGCCGTCGACGCTCATGTGCACACTGGAAAACGGCGACGCGGTGGCGATGCGTTCGAGCACCATGGTCGACAGGGCCGGCAGCACGGTTTGCGTCAGCAGAAAATCGATGTTCCGCGCGCCGCTGTCGACTTCGGTGCAGCGCGCGGTGATGGCGGCGGTGACCGCATCGTCCCACGTGAAGCGCGCGCGGTGGTTGCTGCCGAAACGCGCAGCCAGGCGCGCCAGCTTCATGTCGACGATGGTGCCGATGTCGGCATCGGTCAAAGGGTAATACGGCACCAGCACCACGCGGCCCAGAAAGGCGGGGCTGAACTGGCGCAGCAGGGCGGGACGCAGCTGCGCCACCAATGCTTCGGGATCGGGCCGCGCTGTGGCGCACGCGGCGGTGATCACTTCCTGGGCGGCGTTCGACGTCAGCAGAATCAGCGTGTGTTTGAAATCGATCGGCACGCCCTCGCCGTCTTCCATCGTGCCCTTGTCGAACACCTGGAAAAACAGTTCCAGCACGTCAGGGTGCGCTTTTTCCATTTCATCGACCAGCACCACGCTGTAGGGCCGGCGCCGCACGGCCTCGGTGAGCACGCCGCCCTGGCCGTAGCCGACATAACCGGGCGGCGCACTCTTTAGGCTGGAAATGGTATGCGCCTCCTGGAACTCGGACATATTAATCGTGATCATGTTGCGCTCGCCGCCATACAGCATGTCGGCCAGTGCGTACGCGGTTTCGGTCTTGCCGACGCCGCTTGGGCCGACCAGCAAAAACACGCCCACCGGCTTGCCCGGATCGTCGAGTTCCGCGCGCGCGGTCCGCACGCGCCGCGCGATGGCGTCGAGCGCCTGGTCCTGCCCCACCACCCGCTCGCACAGCCGCTCCTGCAATTGCAGCATGGTGTGCACTTCATCGGCCAGCATTTTGCCGACCGGGATGCCGGTCCAGCCCGAAATGACATCGGCCACCATGGCTGCATCCACGCACACCGGCACCAGCGCTTCGTCGTCCTGGATCGCTTCGAGTCCCTTTTGCAGGCGCTGCAACTGGCTGGCCTGGCCATCGTCGGCCTCGCCCGCTGCCACGCGGGTGGCAATCTGGCGCCGCAGCGCGAGAATTTCCGCAACCGCGCGCCGTTCGTCGGCAAGCTTTGCAGCCAGCACCGTGTGTTTGTGTTGCAGCAGCGTCAGGGCGGCATGCTGGCGTTCGGCGTCCTGCGCCTCGCCTTCGCCGCGCCCCAGTTGCTGGCGCAGGATGCGCAATGCCTCGCTGGCCAGCACGATGTCGTGGTCCAGCGCTTCCAGCTGCGGCGGCGTGCCGGCGTGCGCGATGGCCACCCGCGCGCACGCCGTATCGAGCACGCTGATGGCTTTGTCGGGCAGCTGGCGTCCACTGATGTAGCGCTGCGACAGACGCACCGCGTCGCGTACCGCTTCATCGAGAATTTCCACGCGGTGATGTGACTCCAGCGTGGCCACCATCCCGCGCAGCATGCCGATGGCCGCTTCCGGTTCGGGCTCCTCGATTTTAATCACCTGAAACCGGCGCGCCAGTGCCGGATCGCGCTCGACATGCTTTTTGTACTCCAGCCACGTGGTGGCAGCGATGGTGCGCAACTCGCCGCGCGCCAGCGCAGGTTTCAGCAGATTGGCGGCATCGCCCTGACCTTCGCTGCCGCCGGCGCCAATCAGCGGGTGCGCTTCGTCGATGAACAGGATCACCGGCGTGGCAGCCGCGCGCACCTCGGCAATGACAGCTTTCAAGCGCTGCTCGAACTCGCCCCGCACGCCGGCGCCGGCCGCCAGCAACGCCAGATCGAGCGCGCACAGGCGCACGTCGCGCAGGACTTCCGGCACGCTGCCGGCGACGATGCGCAGCGCGAACCCTTCGACAACAGCAGTTTTTCCGACGCCCGCCTCGCCCGTCAAAATGGGATTGTTCTGGCGCCGGCGCAGCAGGATATCGATGATCTGGCGGATCTCGGCGTTGCGACCGCGCACCGGATCGATCTTGCCGGCGCGCGCCTGCGCGGTCAGATCGACGGTGTACATATCCAGCGCCGCGCTGGCCGGCGCCAATGCTGCAGGCAGCGTAGCCGGTGCAGTATCAGCCTGCTCCGTCGATGTCGCCAGCAAGTCGGCCAGCGACGTTTTCAAGCGCTCGCGTGGAATGGCCAGCAGCGCGGGCGCGGTTTCAATCAGCATGCCGCGCAGCGCATCGATATCGAGCAGCGCCAGCAGCACGGTGCCGGAGCGGATCTGCTGGGTGCCCAGCAGCAGCGCACCGGTCATCCAGGCTTCCTGGAACAACGCCATGAAATGCGGCGACATGGCCGGTGTGCGCCCATTGCCGCGTTTAAAACCGTCCAGGCAGGTTTGCACCTGGCTGTGCACGGCCTCCGGTTTCAAGGCGAAATGCTGCAGCAGCAGCGTCAGGTCGGGCGCGCCGGCGTCCAGCAGCGCCACCAGAAAATGCTCCACCTCGACATTGAAGTGGGTCTGTTTTACGCACAGTTCGGCCGCCACGCCCATCGCGCGCTTGCATTCGGGGTTGAGCCGGGACATCAGGGTGCGCAGGTCGATTTCCATCGCGTCACGCCTGGTTGGCAAGGTGGAAGCGGGCCGGCCGATAGCGCCCGGCGCTGCCGGCGCGGCTGGACAACCAGGCGCTGCGGCCCAAGCGCGGCGTGTGGCCGTCGAGCCGCGTGGCGGGCGGCTCGGCCAGGTGCAAGGTCAGCGTCACGGTAAACTC
>JALYUM010000156.1 GCA_030853745.1 Pseudomonadota bacterium
CAGCCAACGTACACATCAGGCAAGTCGGCGTTGTCCTTGAATGGCATCTCCAGCGTCAGCGACAGGCACTTGAAAGTGTGGCCGATGTACTTCGACGCCAGGGTCAGCATGTCTTCGTTGTACTTGCTGGCCGCGTAGCCGTAGACGTTCTGGAAGTCCGGGCTGGCCGCCATGTACTGGTCGACGAAGGCCTTCTGCTTTGCCGCGCGCTCGGGCGTGAAATCGGCCAGCATCTCGTTGCCGGCCACGAAGTTGTACGGCAGCGCTTCGTCGCCGTGGATGTCGAAGAACATGTCGCAGCCGGTTTCGTGGATCTTGTTCTTCACGCACAGCACTTCCGGGCTGCGCTCGGCGGATGGCGTCATCCACTCGCGGTTCAGGTTGGCGCCGGCGGCGTTGGTGCGCAGGTTGCCGCGATAGGCGCCGTCCGGGTTCATGTTCGGCACGATGTAGAACACGGCACGCTGCAGCAGCTTGCGGGCGACCGGGTTGGCGTCGTCGAGCAAGGCGTCGATCATGCCTTCGACGAACCATTCGGCCATCGTTTCGCCCGGGTGCTGGCGCGCGATGACCCAGACTTTTTTCGCAGCCTGCGGGTCGCCGATGACCAGCATGTTGAAATCGCGGCCGTCGACGGTGTTGCCCAGATCGACCATGCGCACGTTCTCGGCCATCTGCGCGCGGTCCATCAGTTCCAGGTGGCGCTCGGACGAATACGGCTCGAAGTAGGCGTAGTAGACGCTGTCCATGGCGGGCGTGTGCGTGACTGTCATCACCTGGCCGTCGAACGATGTCGTCACGCGGAACCAGTTGACGCGGTCGTAGCTGGCGCACGCCTGGTAATCTTCCCAGCCGGCCGGGTAGGCGCTCTGGCCGGCGTTCAGGAAGCGGATCTTACAGGCTTCACCTTGTGCGCCCTGCAGGCGGAAATAAAACCACTGGACGATGTCGGCGTGCGAGTCCTTGCGGATGTTCAGGTCGATGGCATCGGCGCTCGTGACGCTGACGATATCGATGGCGCCAGCGTCGAAGTTGCTGCTGATCTTGATAGACATGGTGTGTCCTGGTGTGAGTAAAACGACGATGATACTGGTTTTCAGAGTCCGCCGAAACGGGCGAAAAAAGCTGCGTCGGCCACGGGGGCGCCTGGTTCTTCGGCGCGCAGCACGGTGAGCACATGCTCTTCGGCGCCCGCGGCAACCAGCCGGTAGATGGCGCCGGCCAGGGCGAATGCCTCGGTGCCCGGCCACGGCGCCGGCAGCAATTCCAGCGGCAGCATCGGGTCGTGCAGTTGTACCCTGCGGTAGGCGTGGATCAACAGCGTGCGGATGGCAAATGCGGCCGCAGGTACAGGCACGCCGTCTTTTTCCAGCATGGCCAGCAGGGGCGCATACGTCGCGATGAATTGCCGGTAGCTGGCCATTTCCGGGCGCAGATCCCATGCTTCCGTCACCAGTTCGGGCAGTGGCCGGCCGGCCGCGCCAGGCAGCTCGCTGGCCGCACAAATGAACACGTTGCCGGCCGCGCCGGTGCGCGCGAGAATTTCGCCCAGGCTGTCCATATTCGGCGCCGGATGAGCCAGCAGACCGGGCGCCAGCATGGCATAACCCTCCCATTCAAGCTCCTTGCGCAGCGCCGCGCGCAGCAGCGTATCGATGCTGCCGTTCGGCGCCATCAGCAGTGTCCAGCGGCCGTCCCAGTGCAGGCCGGGCGCTGCGTAAATGCGGCCATTGGCGCGCTCCAGCCGCGGCAGCGCGGCCGGTTCGATCGCGTACAGGCTGCGCCGGCCATCGCGCCTGGCTACCAACCAGCCTTCCTGCGCCAGGCGGAACACGCTGGTCCGGAGCAGACGGTCGGTGACGCCGAACGGCGCCAGCAAGGCGATCAGGCTGCCCAGCCAGGCCCGGCCGCCATGCGGGGCGATGGCGTCGCCGATGACGGTCATCACGAGGGATTTGGAACGCGGCGGTTCGGTGGCCAGCTGCGCGGCGATCCAGCTGGCGGAAGTGGTGTCAGAAGCTATTTGCATGATGGCAAGGATACGCGAAAAGGGTACGATCAAAAACGACATGATTCAAAAAATCGGTGTACATTCATTTTTCTGTATCGTATTATGCAGTGAACAAGGGGGAAACAGCATGTATGCACAACTCGTAGAAACCGGCCTCAAGAAAGTCCAGAGCATTGATGACATGAGCGTCGAGGAGCAGGCGTTCCAGGCGCGCATCGACGCTGGCGTCAAGATCGAATCGAAGGACTGGATGCCGGACGCGTACCGCAAAACGCTGATCCGCCAGATTTCGCAGCACGCGCATTCGGAGATCGTCGGCCAGCTCCCCGAGGGCAACTGGGTCACGCGCGCGCCCACGCTGAAGCGCAAATCGATCCTGCTGGCGAAAATCCAGGACGAAGCCGGTCATGGGCTGTACTTGTATAGCGCAGCCGAAACGCTGGGCGTCTCGCGCGACGAACTGCTGGCCGCGCTGCATTCCGGGAAAGCCAAGTACTCCAGTATCTTCAACTACCCAACGCTGTCGTGGGCCGACATGGGCGCGATCGGCTGGCTGGTCGACGGCTCGGCCATCATCAACCAGATTCCACTGTGCCGCTGCTCGTACGGCCCGTACGCACGGGCGATGGTGCGGGTCTGCAAGGAAGAATCGTTCCACGCGCGCCAGGGCTACGACATCATGATGAGCCTGGCCAAAGGATCGCCGGCGCAAAAGGCAATGGCGCAGGATGCACTGAACCGCTGGTGGTGGCCGTCGCTGATGATGTTCGGCCCGTCGGACGCCGAATCGGTGAACAGCGCGCAGTCGTCGAAATGGCGCATCAAGCTGTTTTCGAACGACGAACTGCGCCAGCGGATGGTCGACCAGACCGTGCCGCAAATTGAATACCTGGGCCTCACCGTGCCCGATCCCGACCTGAAATTCGACGCGGAAACCGGTCACTACACATTCGGCGAAATCGACTGGAGCGAGTTTCATAACGTGTTGAAGGGGAATGGCCCGTGCAACCGCGAGCGCCTGCAAACCCGGGTGAAAGCGTGGGACGACGGCGCGTGGTTCCGCGAGGCGCTAGGTGCGTATGCCGATAAACAGGCCGCTAAAAAGGAGATGGCAGCATGAGCACGCAACTGAGCAAAGAGTGGCCATTGTGGGAAGTGTTCATCCGCAGCCAGCATGGCCTGGCGCACAAGCATGTCGGCAGCCTGCACGCGCCGGACGCGGAGATGGCGGTCAATAACGCGCGCGATGTCTATACGCGGCGGAACGAAGGCGTGTCGATCTGGGTGGTGCGGGCGGCCGATATTGTCGCCAGCAGCCCGTCAGACAAGGGTGCGCTGTTCGAACCTGCCAACAGCAAGGTTTATCGGCACCCGACCTTTTTTCCCATGCCTGAAGAAGTCAAGAACCTGTGATGAACGACGACAAGCGTGAATACCTGCTGCGCCAGGGCGACAATGCGTTGATCCTGTCGCAGCAGTTGTCGCAACTGTGCGGCAAGGGCCCGGCGCTGGAAGAAGACATGGCGCTCACCAATGTGGCGCTCGACCTGCTTGGCCAGACCCGCATGTGGCTGGGTTATGCGGCCGAACTGCAGGGGAACGGAGGCGATGAGGACAGTCTGGCGTTCCTGCGCGACGCGCACGACCTGCGCTGCTGCCTGATCGTCGAGCAGCCCAACGGGAACTATGCCGCCACGATGATGCGCCAGTTTTACTTCGATACCTGGCACTATTTTCTGATGCAGGGGTTGCTGACATCGTCCGATTCCCGCATCGCGGAAATTGCCGAGAAATCCATCAAGGAAGTGACGTATCACCTGCGCCGCAGTGGCGACCTGGTGGTGCGCCTCGGTGACGGCACCGCGGAAAGCCACGCAAAAACCCAGCATGCGGCCAACGCGCTGTGGATGTACAGCGGCGAGGTGTTTATTTATGACGCTGCCGATCTCGCCATGGTGGCGCACGGTGTGGCGCCATCCGCCGACACGTTGCGCGCCGCCTTCCTCGAACATGTGGCCGAGATTTTTGCCGAAGCCACGTTGACGATGCCAGACCCCGATGCGTGGATGCAGCGCGGTGGCAAGCAGGGCCGCCACAGCGAGCATCTCGGCTTCATCCTGGCCGAGATGCAGTTCCTGCAGCGCGCGTATCCCGGGGCGGAGTGGTAGCCATGCATGCCGCGCAGGTGTGGTCCTGGCTGGGCGACGTCGCCGACCCCGAAATCCCGGTCATTTCGATCGTCGATCTGGGCATCGTGCGCGATGTCGCGTTTGACGGTGAAACGTGTGTGGTGACGATTACGCCGACTTACTCGGGCTGTCCGGCGATGCAGGTGATTGCCGAATCGGTCACCGACGCGCTGCACGCGCACGGCCTGCCTGACGTCCGCCTGGTCAATCAATTGTCACCCGCATGGACCACCGACTGGATGAGCGACACCGGCAAAGCCGCGTTAAAAGATTACGGCATTGCGCCGCCCGCGCAGCAGGTGATCGATATCAGCGGCCTGCGTGGCGGCGTCAAGCGCGGTGCGTTTGTCGCGCCGATTGTCGTCTGTCCGAATTGCGGGTCCGCCCACACCCAGCTCACCAGCCAGTTCGGTTCGACGCCGTGCAAGGCGCTGTACAAATGCCTGGATTGCCGCGAGCCGTTCGATTATTTCAAATGTCATTAAGGCGTACATGAGCCAATTTTATCCATTGACGGTAGCGCACGTGAAGCAGGAAACGCGTGATGCCATTGCCGTCACGTTTGCAGTCCCCGACGAGCTGCACGCGACGTTCGCCTACCAGCAGGGCCAGCATTTGACGCTGCGCGCGCAGATTGACGGCGACGATGTGCGCCGGTCGTACTCCATCTGTTCGGCGGTGCAGGACGATCAGCTGCGCGTGGCCATCAAGCGCACGCCGGGCGGCGCCTTCTCCAGCTGGGCCAATGAATTCCTGCGGGTCGGCGCGGTGCTCGACGTGATGCCGCCATCGGGCCACTTCAACGTGCCGCTCGACGCGACGCTGGCACGCCACTACCTGGTGTTTGCCGCCGGCAGCGGCATCACGCCCATCCTGTCGATCATCAAGACCACGCTGCTGGCCGAGCCGAAAAGCCGGTTTACTTTGTTTTACGGGAACCGCGCATCGTCGTCGGTGTTGTTTCGCGAAGAGCTGTCCGAGTTGAAGGACACCTTCATGGAGCGTCTGAAGATTGCGTATGTAATGAGCCGCGAGCAGCAGGATATCGAGCTGTTCAACGGCCGCATCACCGGCGAGAAATGCGCCGCATTTTTACAGCACTGGGTGCACCTGGACGACATCGACATCGCCTTTATCTGCGGGCCGGAAGACATGATTCATGGTGTGTCGAAAGCGCTGCAGGATGCCGGCATGCCGAAGGAGCGCATCCGCATCGAGCTGTTTGCAGCCAGCACGCCCACGACGGCCCGCAAGGTGCGCACACAGGTTGCCGATGCGGCGGCGCTGACCGAGGTTACCGTCATCATGGACGGCGCGCACGCCAGCTTCACGATGGACCGCGATAAAGAGTCGATCCTCGATGCTGGCCTGCGCGCCGGAATCGACATGCGCTACTCGTGCAAGGGTGGCGTATGCTCGACGTGCCGGTGCAAGCTGGTGGAGGGGAAGGTGGAGATGGATGTGAATTACGCGCTGGAAGACTACGAAATCGCCCGTGGCTTTGTGCTCAGTTGCCAGAGTTTTCCGGTGACGGGAAAGGTCATTGTGGATTTCGATCAGGCGGAATAGAGCGCTGTCTATATATATGAGGTGATAGGGGTTCCCGCCTGCGCGGGAATGACGTATTGAGTACCCGTGGCCTGAAAACCGTCATCCCCGCGAAGGCGGGGACCCATAACCCGCAGACAGAAACAATCACGCGAGGAGACAAACATGCACTTCGAATCCATCCAGTACGCAGTAAAAGACGGCGTCGCCGTCCTCACCCTGAACCGCCCCGATAAACTCAACAGCTTTACCCAGGCGATGCACCTGGAAGTACGCGCCGCCCTCGACGCGCTGCAGCTTGACGCTTCCGTGCGCGTGCTGGTCCTCACCGGCGCCGGCCGCGGCTTTTGCGCTGGACAGGATCTCGGCGACCGGGCCGTTGCCCCCGGGACCAAAAGCGTCGACCTGGGCGACTCGGTCGAACAGTTTTACGCGCCATTGGTCCTCACGCTGCGCAACCTCCCCATGCCCGTGATCTGCGCCGTGAATGGCGTGGCGGCCGGCGCCGGCGCAAATCTGGCGCTGGCCTGCGACATCGTCATCGCCGCGCAATCGGCGAGTTTTATCGAAGCATTCTGCCGCCTCGGCCTGATCCCGGACACCGGTGGCACCTGGCATTTGCCTCGCCTGATCGGCATGGCGCGCGCCACGGGTCTCGCCATGCTGGGTGAAAAACTGACTGCCGAAAAGGCCGAACAGTGGGGCCTGATCTGGCGCTGCGTGCCGGACGCCGATCTGATGACCGAAGCGATGGCGATGGCCACGCATTTCGCCACGGCGCCAACGAAGGGCCTCGCATTCACCAAGAAAGCGCTGCAGGCCAGCTACGCCAACACGCTGCCGGAACAGCTGAAGCTCGAAGGCGCGATGATGCGCGAACTCGGTCACAGCCACGATTACCACGAAGGCGTCGCGGCATTCATCGGCAAGCGCCCGGCCAATTTCAGGGGCCAATAATGAGCACTTCACTGGAACAAGGCAGCACGATCGGCGTCATCGGCAGTGGTGCGATGGGCAGCGGTATCGCCCAGGTGGCAGCTGCCGCCGGCCATGTGGTGCGCCTGTTCGATACGCGCCCAGGTGCGGCCGAAAAGGCCATCGCCGACATCGGCAAAGTGTATGCGCGCCTGGTGGAAAAAGGGCGCATGCTTGAGCACGATGCGCACGCCGCCCACGCGCGCCTGGAACCGGTGGCGAATTTGCGCGATGTCGCCGACGCGGCGCTGGTCGTCGAAGCCATCGTCGAAAGCCTCGACGTCAAGCGCATGCTGTTCGCGGAACTGGAAAGCATCGTCAGTGACGACTGCATCCTGGCCACGAATACGTCATCGATTTCGGTGACGGCCATCGGTGCACCGCTGCGCCGCCCGGAGCGCCTGGTCGGCATGCACTTCTTTAACCCGGTGCCGCTGATGGCGCTGGTCGAAGTGATCAGCGGCCTGGCCACCGATCCGGCCGTGGCCGACACCGTGTTCGCCACCGCCGCCGCGTGGGGCAAGAATCCGGTGCACGCAAAATCGACACCCGGCTTCATCGTGAACCGCGTCGCGCGTCCGTTTTATGGTGAGGCCCTGCGCTTGCTGCAGGAGCAGGCTGCCGACGCGGCTACGCTGGACGCCATCATGCGCGACTGCGGCGGCTTTCGCATGGGCCCCTTCGAGCTGATGGATCTAATTGGCCACGATGTCAATTTTTCAGTGACCGAATCGGTCTTCAAGGCTTACTTTAACGACCCGCGCTTTACGCCCTCGGTGCTGCAGCAGGAACTGGTGAGCGCTGGATTTTTGGGTCGTAAATCCGGCCGCGGCTTTTACCGGTACGGCGATGACGCAGTCAATCCGCTGCCGCAGCAGGAAGGCGGACAACTGCACCCGGTAGCGGTGGGCCTGAGCTTTCAGCCGGATGGCGCCACCGTCCACAGCGCGGCGCTGGAGGCGCGTTTTGCGGACGCCGGCTACATGGTCAAGCACCGCGATGCGATGCCCGGCGCATTGCACGAAGCACCAGCGTTTCACTGCGACGGCGCCGCCATCTACCTCACCGACGGGCGCACCGCCAGCGAACGGGCGGCGGCGAATCACCATCCGAATACGGTGCTGTACGACCTCGCATTCGACTTTGCCGGCGTGACGCGCATTGCATTGACGCGCGCCGACCAGTGCAGTCTGGCGTCGTACCACGCTGCGGTGGGCCTGTTTCAGGCGGCCGGCTTCGCGGTCACGTTACTCGACGACGTCCCCGGCATGGCCGTCATGCGCACTGTCGCCATGCTGGCCAACGAAGCGGCCGATGTCGTCAACCAGGGCGTCTGCAGTGCCGAGGCGGTCGATATCGCGATGCAGAAGGGCGTGAACTATCCGCGCGGCCCGCTGGCGTGGGCGGACGGCGTCGGCATACAGCAGATCGTCACGGTGCTGGCCAATATGGCGGCGACGTATGGCGAAGACCGCTACCGCGTGTCGCCACTGCTGCGCCGCAAACTGGCGGCGGGCGTATTCGGTCACGCCACGGGGGCACGCTTCCATGCTTGATGTCCAATCGCTCGCCGAACTGGCCGGCAAAACCATGTACGAAAACGACCCCACCAGCCAGGCGCTGGGCATGCAGCTGGCCGAGATTCGTCCCGGTTACGCACGCATGACGATGACGGTGCGCGGTGACATGCTCAATGGCCACCGCACCTGCCACGGCGGCTACATTTTCATGCTGGCCGACAGCGCGTTTGCGTTTGCCTGCAATTCGCATAATTTCAACACCGTCGGCGCCGGCTGCACGATCGATTATCTGGCGCCGGGACGCGAGGGCGATGTGCTTACCGCCGAAGCTGTGGAGCAGGCGCTCTCCGGCAAGACCGGCGTGTACGACATCGCGGTCACGAACGGGGAAGGCCGCACGATCGCGCTGTTTCGTGGAAAGTCGCACCGCATCCCTGGCATGGTTGCAGAATTGACAGGAGAATGAAGATGGTCCAACGCACGCCACAACCGGGGGAGCTCGACCCGATCGAAACCGCCAGCCGCGACGAGCTGCAGGCGCTGCAACTGGAGCGCTTGCGCTGGTCGCTGCGTCACGCGTACGAGAATGTGGCGCACTACCGGGCCGCGTTCGATGCTGCCGGCGTCCATCCGGAAGATTTGCGCAGCTTGTCCGACCTGGCCAAATTTCCGTTCACCGATAAAAAAACGCTGCGCGACAATTATCCATTCGGCCTGTTTGCCGTGCCGCGTGAAAAAGTCGTGCGCATCCACGCGTCGTCCGGCACCACCGGCAAGGCGACCGTGGTGGGCTACACCCAGCGCGACATCGACACCTGGGCCGGCGTGGTCGCGCGTTCGATCCGCGCCGCCGGTGGCCGGGCCGGCGACATGGTGCATATCTCGTACGGCTATGGCCTGTTCACCGGCGGCCTGGGGGCGCATTACGGCGCCGAAAAACTCGGCTGCACGGTGATCCCGATGTCGGGCGGACAGACCGAAAAGCAGGTGCAGCTGATCTGCGATTTTCAGCCATCGATCATCATGGTGACGCCGTCGTACATGCTGAACCTGATCGAAGAATTTACGCGCCAGGGAATCGACCCGGCGCAGACGTCGCTGAAGGTCGGCATCTTCGGCGCCGAACCGTGGACCGGCGCCATGCGCGACGAAATCGAAACCCGCGCCGGACTCGATGCGGTCGATATCTACGGCCTGTCTGAAGTAATGGGGCCGGGCGTGGCCAGCGAATGCATCGAGAGCAAGGATGGGCCGGTGATCTGGGAAGACCATTTTTATCCCGAGATCGTTGATCCGGATACCGGCGCGGTGCTGCCGGACGGGGAGGAGGGCGAACTGGTATTCACGTCGTTGACGAAAGAAGCACTGCCGATCATCCGCTACCGCACGCGCGATCTGACGTGCCTGCTGCCGCCGACGTCGCGCACAATGCGCCGCATGGGCCGCATCAATGGCCGCTCGGACGATATGCTGATCATCCGCGGCGTGAACGTGTTCCCGAGCCAGATCGAGGAACTGATGTTGAAAATCCCGGCACTGGCGCCGCACTATCAGCTGGTCGTCGAGCGCAATGGCCATCTCGATACGCTGGCCGTGGTGGGCGAGCTGCGCGAAACCGGACTGTCAGCGGAGTCGGTCATCACGCTGTGCCGCGACCTGGAACACCGCATCAAGACGTACGTCGGCGTGACCACGACAGTGACCTTGCTGCCGTCGTTTGGCATCGAACGCAGCATGACCGGCAAGGCCCGACGCGTGCTCGACAAGCGGCCCAAAGCATGAAGGTCTACGAAATCAATGGCCTGCGCCCGGTGGTTCATCCGAGCGCCTACGTGCATCCGAGTGCGGTGCTGATCGGCGACGTGATTGTCGGCCCGCGTTGCTACATCGGCCCGTTGGCGTCGTTGCGCGGCGACTTCGGCCGCCTCGTCCTGGAAGAGGGCGCGAACCTGCAGGACACGTGCGTGATGCATGGCTTTCCCGAGGGCGATACGGTCATCGAGGTCGACGGTCACATTGGCCATGGCGCCGTGCTGCACGGCTGCCGCGTGGGCCGGAATGCGATGGTCGGCATGAATGCGGTGGTCATGGATGGCGCGGTGGTGGGAGAAGCGTCGATCGTCGCCGCGATGAGTTTTGTCAAAGCCGGCATGGTGATCCCGCCGCGCAGCCTGGTGATGGGGATGCCGGCCAGAGTGGCGCGGCCGCTGACCGATGACGAAATTAAATGGAAGACTTTTGGCACGCAGCAGTACCACGCGCTGACGGTACGGTCGATGGAAACGATGCGCGAAGTCGATGCATTGACCGAGGTCGAACCGGATCGCAAGCGCCTGGTTTTTGGCGCCGATGCGCACAAACCCAAACAGTAGCCATCATCCGTAACACCGTCACCCCGGCAAAGGCCGGAACCTACAGCACCTTCGGTCATTGTTTTGGCGGTTCGTGAGTGCGATGGGTCCCCGCCTGCGCGGGGATGACGGCGTTATCGGTGAAATCAAACAAAACACGGAGAACACATGACCAACATCGCCACCCTGCAAAGCCTTATCGCCGGCCGCTGGCTCGGCGCTGAAGCCAGCACCCCGCTGCACAGTGCCCTCGACAGCAGCCTGATTTATCACACGCACGCGGAAAAAATCGACTTCGACGAAGCCGTCACCTACGCCCGCAAGACCGGCATCCCGGCCCTGATGGCGCTCGACTTCCAGCAGCGCGCCCAGCGTCTGAAAGCCATCGCCGCCTACCTGATGGAGCGGAAAGAAGAGCTGTATGCCATCTCGCATCTGACCGGCGCCACGCGGCCCGACAGCTGGGTCGACATCGAAGGCGGCATCGGCACGCTGTACGCGTACGCCAGCATGGGCAGCCGCGAACTGCCATCGTCGAACGTGCTGCACGAAGGCCCGGCCATCGCGCTGGGCAAACGCGGTGGCTTTGCCGGCACCCACATCCTGGTGCCGCGCGGTGGCCTGGCTGTGCATATCAACGCGTTCAATTTTCCGATCTGGGGTCTGCTCGAAAAATTTGCACCGAGCTTCCTCGCGGCCATGCCGTGCATCGGCAAGCCTGCTACCGCGACGAGCTATCTGACCGAAGCGGTGGTGCGCATGATGCACGAATCCGGCCTGCTTCCGCACGGCAGCCTGCAACTGGTCATCGGCAGCACGGGCGATCTGCTCGATCGCCTGACCGGCTTCGATGCGGTCACGTTCACCGGCTCGGCCGACACTGCGGCCAAGCTGCGTTCGAACGTCAATCTGATCCGCGCGTCGGTGCCATTCACCGCCGAAGCCGACTCGCTCAACTGCGCAATCCTGGCGCCGGATGTGACGCCGGACGACCCGGAATTCGACCTCTTCATCAAGGAAGTGGCGCGCGAGATGACGGGTAAATCGGGCCAGAAATGCACGGCGATCCGGCGCATCATCGTGCCCGAAAACCAGGTTGACGCGGTGGGCCAGAAATTGAAGGAACGCCTGGCGAAAGTCGTCGTGGGCAATCCGCAGGAGGCCAGCGTGCGTATGGGTGCACTGGCGTCGATGGAGCAGCACCGCGATGTGACGGAACGCGTGCAACTGCTCGCGCGCGGCAACGAGATCCTGTTTGGCCACGAGAACGGTTTTACACCAATGGGCGCGGGCGCGGCGAATGGCGCCTTCTTCTCGCCCACACTGGTGCTGTGCCGCGACGCGCTGGTCAACGATGCGGTGCACGATGTGGAGGCGTTCGGACCGGTCAGCACCTTGATGACGTATCGCGACATCGACGAAGCGCTGGCGCTGGCGGCGCGCGGTAAAGGCAGCTTGGTGTCGACGCTGGTGACGAAAGATCCGCTGATTGCCGCGCACGTGGTGCCAGCCGCCGCAGCCCAGCATGGCCGCGTACACATTCTCGACCGCGAGGCGGCAGTCGACTCGACCGGCCATGGCGCCCCGCTGCCGCAACTGAAGCACGGCGGTCCGGGCCGCGCTGGCGGCGGTGAAGAACTGGGCGGCATCCGCGCCGTCAAACATTTTTTGCAGCGCGCCGCAGTCCAGGGTTCGCCGACCATGCTGGCTGCCGTCACGGGCGAATACGTGCGTGGCGCGGCGGTGACGGAAGGCGTGGTGCATCCATTCCGCAAATATTTCGAAGAGCTGGAGATGGGCGACTCGCTGCTGACGCACCGGCGCACCGTCAGCGAAGCCGACCTGGTCAATTTCGGCGGCATCTCGGGCGACTATTTTTACATGCATTTCGACGAGATCGCGGCAAAGGACTCGCAGTTCGGCAAGCGCATCGCGCACGGTTATTTCGTGCTGTCAGCCGCCGCGGGCCTGTTCGTGTCGCCGGCGCCGGGACCGGTGCTGGCCAACTACGGCCTGGACAACCTGCGCTTCGTGGCACCGGTGGCCATCGGCGACACGATCCGCGCACGCCTGACCTGCAAGCGCAAAGTCGACCGCAACCGCGTCGACGAAAAAGGCGTGGGGCAGGGCGTAGTCGCGTGGGATGTCCAGGTGACCAACCAGCACGAAGAACTCGTCGCCAGCTACGACATATTAACGCTGGTCCAGAAGAAAACCTAACCCGGGGTCAGGTCTGCCAATCCGACACGGCCTCAACCGTATCGTCACATTCGGCGGTTTGGAAGAAACAAAATCGGCCTTGAAATTGCCTGATTGCAGAGCTCGTGTACGAATGGCAGACCTGACCCTGACCCTCTGACGCTGGTGCAGAAGAAGAATTAGTCGCGGAGGTAGAAGAGCGTCTCGACGGTCGCCCTCATGGCCCTGGCCAGCTTCAGAGCCAGCACGGGCGAGGGCACTATGTGTCCCATCTCGACCGCGTTGACCGATTTGCGCGTGGTGCCGGCCAGGTCTGCCAGTTCCGCCTGCGTGAGGTCGCCCGCGCGCGCCACTTTCACGTTGGTCTTTAAATGCTCGTGCATGTCAGCGATCGAAGTACAGGAGGCTGCCTAGGAAGACCAAGGCGCCATTGAGCGCCGTGACGGCGGCCATGAATGCGATGGGTGTAAGCCAGGCGCCAGTAACTGCAGCAGGCCGCAAGCGCCAATCAGCCCGATCAGGAAAAACGCCGTTCGGAGGCTGCGGCGCGACATCAGCAAGTTGTAGCCATGCGACAGTCATATTAGCGTCATAGTGGCTTGTTACTGTGCGGCTTCCGATATCGCCTCCAGGATTTTTATGCCACGCAGTCAGCGCCCGTTTCCACGCCAAGCCCTCATTCCCGCCGCGATCGCCCTTGCATTCTTCGCCATTGCCTGCGGGGGCGGCGATGACGCGCCACCAGCCCCTGCGCCAACGCCAGGCAGCGGTGCCCCGGCGCCCGTCGTCACGGTGCCGACGCCGCCATTGTCCACCGTGCCAGCCTTGCCGGCCGGACGCTGGCTCGCGGGCGACCTGCACACGCACACCACGCAGTCGGCCGATGCCGACGTCACGCAGACACTCGACAAGATCCTGGGCAAATCGTTCACGGCGTATGGGCTGGACTGGATGGCGGTGTCGGACCACCTGCGCGTGTCCACGCGCGATGAAAAAGGCGCCACGCTGGCTACCTCGCTGCCAATGTCGACCGGGATCGAGCGCTATCAGATTCCGCATCTGCTGGCTTTGCAGGGAGCTGGTACCTACGCCAACAAACTGATTTTCTCGGCCGTCGAATGGGATATGCCGACCCACGACCATATCGGCATCGGTGTGTTCGAAGGCAGCGAAAAATTGGTCACCAGCACGAAAGGACTGAAAGAATTCGAATATCTGTTTACGACCCGCAACGCGGCGATGTTCGATGCCGCCGACGTCACGGTCTGGAAGGCGAAATATGGCACCGCGCGGTATAACGTTACGGCAGACGATGCTGTGAAGGCGATCGGCTGGTTGAAGGAGAATTACCCTGACACCAGCTACGCCGTCATTAACCACCCGTCGCGCAACAAGGGTAGTTACAAGGTTGACGACTTCCGCCGTTTCAACGATACGGCGCCGAACATCATGTTTGCCATCGAAGGCATGGTCGGCAACCAGATGGAGCCGGACCGCGGCGGGTACACCGCCGCCTACACGACCGAAAACGCCCCGTTGCGCGTCTACGGCGGCGTCGATTACGTGGTGGCCAAAGTGGGCGGCGTGTGGGATGCGCTGCTGGGCGAGGGCCGCCGCATCTGGAATCTGACCGATTCGGACACGCACTTCAAGATCGTCGGCGCCAACAGCAGCGGCTATTTTCCCGGCGAGTATGCGAAGAATTACGTCTTCAACAGCGCCCAAGGCACCCCGCTCGCAAAAGACCTGCTGGCCGGTCTGCGTTCCGGAAAAATGTTCTCCGTCTATGGCGACTTGATCTACGCGCTCGATTTCAACCTGGCCAGCAAGGACGACCGCAAGGAGATGGGGGGCGACCTGAAGGTGGCCAGCGGTGACAAGGTGACCATCACGATCCGCTTCAAAAGCCCGGCCCGGAACAACAGTGAAAAGCCGGTGGACAGCGGCGTCAATGCCGACGGCCGCGTGATCGTCGATCACATCGATCTGATCGCCGGCGATGTCGGCACCAGAGCCGCGCCGGGCAGCGCTGCCTACAGTGTGGCCACCAACGCCACCACGCGCGTGGTGAAACGCTTCACGAGCGCCGACTGGACCATCGACGCCAACGGGTACTACAGCGTGACGTATGAAACCACCGCCACCAAAAACCAGTACTTCCGGCTGCGCGGCACCAATCTCGGCATTGACGTGGCCGGCCTGACGCAGGGCGGCGAACCACTGGCCGACCAGCGCACCGGCACCATTGACAACACTGCGCGTTTCAACGCCATCAATGAACGCAATTACGCCAGCTTGTGGTTCTATTCGAATCCGGTGTTCGTCACGCTGAAATAGCGATTGAAATAGCGATCAGCGCGCCACCCCGAACGGATCGTCGATGCTGTGCGCCGGTTGCGTGAACCACTGCGGGCCGGTGGCCGTCATGTAGAAATGGTCTTCGTGGCGCACGCCGAATTCGCCCGGAATGCAGATCATCGGCTCATTCGAAAAGCACATGCCGACGTCGAGCGGCGTGCGGTTGCCGCCGACCAGGTACGGCCACTCGTGGATATCGAGCCCGATGCCGTGGCCGGTGCGGTGCGGCAGGCCGGGCAGCTTGTAGCCGGGACCGTAACCGTCGGCCTCCAGCGACAGGCGCGCGGCCTGGTCGACTGCTTCGCACGGCACGCCTAGCTGCGCCGCATCGAACGCCGCCCGTTGCGCCGCCTGTTCGCTGTTCCACACGGCGCGCTGGCGCGGGGACACTTCGCCGTACACATAGGTGCGCGTGATGTCCGAGATGTAGTTGTGCAGCTTGCAGCCGGTGTCAATCAGCACCGTGTCGCCGGGCTGCAGCGTTTGCACATAGCTCACGCCGTGCGGATACGCGGTCGCCTCGCCGAACAGGACGATGACGAAGTACGAGCCGGATGCGCCCACCTTGCGATGCGCGGCGTCGATGAACTGCTCCACCTCGGTGGTGGTGATGCCTTCGCGCAGGATGCTGGCCGCGGCCACGTGCACGGCCAGCGTCATGTCCATGGCCCGTTGCATCAGTGCGATTTCTGCGGCGGACTTGCGCGACCGGCAGTGGGCCGTGACGTCGCGCGCGTTTTCCAGTGTGTAGCCGGCGCTGGCGGCGAGCGGACGAATGCCGTCATAAATGAAGAAGGCCGCGCTTTCATCGATGCCGATGCGCGGCGCCGGGGCGCCATCGACGCCCGCAATGCCCATGTGCCCGAGGGTGTCGATGAATAACTGATACGGGCTTTCGTGCTCGTGCCAGCAACGGACCGGGCCTGCGACCACCATGAATTCCTTCAGTGTGCTTTCTTCGAACGCGGGGGCGATGTATTCGACGGCGCCCTCGGCCGGCACGATGGCGCCCACCATGCGCTCGCTGGCATGCCACCTGGTGCCCGTGAAATAGGTCATGCTGCTGCCGGCATTGACATAGATGGCGGCGATTCCGTGCGCGCGCATGTAAGCCTGCGCGCGGGCGATGCGCGCAAGGTGTTCGTCCTTGCCGATGGGGACCGCGCCGGCGGTCATATTCGACAGGGACGCGAGCGCCTGCTCTGTTGTGGTGCCACCGATGGTCATGACGGACTCCTGACTGAATGAACTAAGTAGGTGCTTCCCACTTGCGCGCGTAGGCGTCGTGGACGTGCTGGCTGATGTACGCGGACAGGCCCTGGCCCCGCTCGGCCAGTCGCTGCATTTCTTCGATGTTGTGCATGCCGGCGGACGCGGCGGTGTATTTGTAGCGGGCGCCACTGCGAAAGCGCACATCGATCCAGTCGGGGCCGCATTCCCAGGAGACGATGGCGGAGCCGGGGCTGGTGTAGTTGGGCATGGTGTTGTCAAGTGGCGAAAGCATGCAGGAAATGGTCCTCGCCTGCGCGGGGATGATGTTCGAATGTCCCGAACGTTTGTCAGACCAGCTGCCCGCGCACGCGGGCGATCGCCTTCAGTACCTGATTGGGCGCCGTGCCACCGACGTGGTCGCGCGCGGCCACCGAGCCTTCCAGTGTCAGCACGGCAAATACGTCGTCGTCGATCAGCACGGAAAATGCGCGCAATTGATCGAGCGACATTTCCGACAAATCACATTTGGCATCGTCGCAGGCGCGCACCGCATGCGCCACGGCTTCGTGGGCATCGCGGAACGGCAGGCCTTTCTTGACCAGGTAGTCGGCCAGGTCAGTCGCGGTGGCGTAACCCTGCAGCGCCGCGGCGCGCATATTGTCCGGCTTGACCGTGATGCCGCCGGCCATGTCGGCAAAGATGCGCAGCGTGTCGGTGACGGTGTCGATGGTGTCGAACAATGGTTCCTTGTCTTCCTGGTTGTCCTTGTTGTAAGCCAGCGGCTGGCCTTTCATCAGGGTGAGCAGGCCCATCAGGTGGCCGTAGACGCGACCGGTCTTGCCGCGCGCCAGTTCGGGCACATCCGGATTTTTCTTTTGCGGCATGATCGACGAGCCGGTGCAGAAACGGTCGGCAATGTCGATGAAACCGATACGCGGACTGATCCACATGACCAGCTCTTCGCTCATGCGCGATACGTGCATCATTAACAAAGCGGCAGCGGCGGTGAACTCGATCGCGAAATCGCGGTCTGACACTGCATCGAGCGAGTTATGGCACACGTCGTCGAAGCCCAGGGTTTTGGCAACACGCATGCGGTCGATGGGAAACGTGGTGCCGGCCAGCGCCGCGGCGCCAAGGGGCAGGCGATTGACACGCTTGCGTGCATCGAGCATGCGCTCGGCATCGCGGCCGAACATTTCGACATAGGCCAGCATGTGGTGGCCGAAGGTGATCGGCTGCGCTACCTGCAAGTGCGTAAAACCCGGCATGATGGTGTCGTGATGGCGCTCGGCCAAATCGGTCAATGCGCTGCGCAAGCCGTTCAGCAGCACGACGATATCGTCGATGGCGGCGCGCACGTACAGGCGGATGTCGGTGGCCACCTGGTCGTTGCGCGAGCGGCCGGTGTGCAGGCGCTTGCCGGCGTCGCCCACCAGTTCGGTCAGGCGTTTTTCAATGTTCAGGTGCACATCTTCCAGGTCCAGCAGCCATTCGAAGCTGCCGGCCTCGATCTCAGCGGAAATCTGCGCCATGCCGCGTACGATTTCGGCATGGTCGGCGGCGGTAATGATGCCTTGCGCGGCCAGCATGTCGGCATGGGCCAGCGAGCCCTGGATATCGAACGCCGCCAGTCGTTTATCGAAAAACACCGAGGCGGTATAGCGCTTCACGAGGTCCGATACTGGCTCGGAAAAACGCGCCGACCAGGCTTCGGCTTTTTTGGAAAATTGTTCTGTCATGGTGGAGTCCGATAAGAGTGCGGCAATGAAATGTGCAGCGATTATAAACCGGCCATTCATGCCACAAGGAATGGCGCGCTGCCGACGAACCGGTGCAGAACAGTGCGCGCACAAAATAGAACAGACAGCGCGTCCAAACCTGCTTAAAATTGATGTTTATTTGACTGCAACGCGCTCATGTCCAGTCCCGCACCGCAATTGGAAATCAGTACTGATCTGGCCCGCCTCGATATCGCCATGATTGTGCGGTTTCTCAGCGAAGAATCGACGTGGGCGGTGGGCATCGGTCGCGACGTTGTCGAGCGTGCCATCGACAATTCGCTGTGCTTCGGCGGTTACCTCGATGGCCGCCAGGTGGCGTTTGCGCGTGTCGTTACCGATTACGCCACCTTCGCCAATATGGTCGACGTGTTCGTGTTGCCCGACTACCGCGGCCACGGCCACGGCAAAGCGCTGGTCGCAGCCATGATGGCCCACCCCAGCTTGCAGAACCTGCGCCGCTTCACACTAGCCACCTCCGATGCCCATGACCTCTACCGCCGTTTCGGCTTCACGACCCCCAGCCGGCCAGAGTTGCTCATGGAAAAATACTTTCCCAAAATCTATTTATCCTGACTCCGCTCAACATGGCGACAAGCTTCGCCGATCACGCTTACCATGGTGGCGTTTATTGTGCGTCTATCTAGCTGGGCCAAGAGAGGAAAGGCGTATGTTTCGATCTGCTGTGCAGGTTGCGTTGGCGGTGGCGCTTGGTTTCACCCCGTTTGTTTTACAGAATACCTACGCTGCGCAGTTGCCGGTGAAGGATGCAGACGTCCGCGGTTCGCTCGTTATTATCGGCGGGAATGCCCGCGACGATAACCATGCCATCTGGGACAAGGTTGTCCAACTGGCCGGTGGCAAGGGTGCCCGCATCGCCGTGTTTGCATCGGCGGCGTCGAATCCAGAGCGCATCGGTCAAAACAATGTCGATGTGCTGCGCACGTTCGGCGCGAACGCTTTTTTTGTGCCGGTGGCGGTGCGCCTGACAACAGTCGACTACAAGGTTGCTGCCGATGACCCAGTGCTGGCCGAATCGATCCGCACCGCTGGCGGCGCGTATTTTGCCGGTGGCGACCAGGCCCGCATCACGCGCGCGCTGAAGCATCCCGATGGCACCAACACGCTGGTGCTCGACGCTTTATGGGATATGTACCGGCGAGGCGGTGTTATTGCCGGTTCGTCGGCTGGCGCGGCCATCATGAGCAGCACCATGTTCGGCGAGCCGCGTACGGTGCTGGCCACGCTGAAACTGGGCGTGGTCGAAGGTCAGGAAATTACCCAGGGCCTCGGCTTCATCGGCGACGATGTGTTTGTCGACCAGCATTTGCTGGTGCGCGGCCGCTTCGCCCGCATGCTGCCGGCCATGCTCAAGAAAGGCTACAAGCTCGGCCTTGGCATCGACGAAAATACCGCGATGGTGGTCAGCCCCAATCGCGATGTGGAAGTGATCGGCTACAAGGGCGCGCTGCTGCTCGATCTGGCCCAGGCCACGGCGCAGGAAGGCGCGTTCAACGTCAGCAACGTCAAGGTCAGCTATCTCGACGATGGCGACAAGTTCAACATCACCACGCGCAGCTTTTTGCCATCGCTGGAAAAGCTTGAAGGCCCGCTCGACCGGAACAAGCCGTATTACCGCGAGCCGCTGTTCACTGCCGATATTCTGGGCAACAGCACGGTGGTCGACTTGATGGGCAAGCTGATCGACAGCGACCAGCCCGACGCCATCGGCATCACGCTGGGCAGTCCGAACAGCGTGCAGCCCGACCTCGGTTTCGAGTTCCGCCTGACGCGCACTGCCGACAGCGTCGGCTACCAGTCGGCCATTACCGATAATTATTCGGTCTACAATATGCGCCTGGATATCCGGCCGATCACCATCCGGCGCCCGTTGTACCAGTACAAATAGGTTTTCGCCAACCCTCGTCGGATTACAATGGCCATACCATTCTGACGAGGATTTCCATGCTCCGATTCGCCCTTGCTGCGCTCGCGCTCGCTTTCCAGAACGCGGCGTTTTCCGCCTCACAGTCCGCTCCCCAGCCTGCTTCTCAGCCTGCTTCTCAGCCCGCTCCCCAGCCTGCTTCTCAGTCCGCTCTTCAGTCCGCTCTCCAGCCCGCCACCGTCCGCGTCGATTACACCCACAGCGGCAACGCCCTGACAGACCAGTACGCACTTGAACGCGTGTTGATTGAACCCTTGCCGTGGGCGGGTAGTACAAAACGTGTTTTTGACGACAGCAACCGCGGCCAGAACCGCGTGGAAGTGGCCGATGCGAAAACCGGCGACCTGCTGTATTCGCGCGACTTTTCCACCATTTTCGGCGAGTGGCGCACGACTGACGAAGCTGCCAAGGTCAGCCGCGGCTTCCATGAATCTGTGCGCTTTCCGAAGCCGGACCGCCCGGTCAAGGTCCGCATCCTGAAGCGTGACGAGCGCAATCTTTTTTCGGTAGCGTGGAGCATCGATGTCGATACGGACGCGCCCGATGTAATCCGCAAGCAGCCGCCGGCCCCGGTCGCACCGATCTCCATCAAGGTCAGCGGACCATCGCCCGACAAGGTCGATTTGCTGATCCTCGGCGATGGCTACACGGCGCGCGACATGAAGAAATTCGAGGCCGACGCCCGCCGCCTGGCCGCGCACCTGTTCGACGTGTCGCCTTTCAAAGAGCGCGCCAACGACTTCAATGTCTGGGCCATGGCGGTGCCGACGCAGGAGTCCGGGGTTTCGCGTCCCTCGACCGGCGTGCACCACGCCTCCACGCTGGGCGCGCGTTATGACATCTTCGGCAGCGAGCGCTACGTGCTGACGCTGGACAACCGCGCGCTACGCGATCTGGCGCAATACGCGCCGTATGAATTCATCGAAATCCTGGTCAACAACGACACGTACGGTGGCGGCGGCATTTTTGGCCAGTTCAGCACGGCGGCCGCCAGCAATGCGTGGTCGAATTATCTGTTCGTGCACGAGTTCGGCCACCATTTTGCTGGCCTTGCCGACGAGTACTACACGTCGCCGGTGGCGTATCAGGCAAGCGAAGCGCGCATGGAGCCGTGGGAGCCAAATGTGACTGCGTTGCGCGATCCGGCCCAGCTGAAGTGGCGCCGCCATGTCAATGCCGGCACACCATTGCCGACGCCCTGGCCGAAAGAGGAGTATGAAGCCTATTCGCGCGAGTATCAAAAACGCCGCGCCGCCCTGCGTGCGGCTAACCGGCCTGAGTCCGAGATGAATGCACTGTTCGAAGAAGACCTGGCGCACACGAAAGCATTGTTTTCGAAGGCGCCGCAACGCAGCGCCATCGGGGCGTTCGAAGGGGCGAATTACGAGGCCAAGGGTTTTTATCGTCCGGCCATGCAATGCATCATGTTCGACCGCAGCGAACAGTTCTGCCCGGTGTGCCAGGACGGCATCAGCGACATCATCGATCTCTATGCTGGTGCCCATCGGAACTAATTGCAACAAAGTATTTCAATGTTCGCTGTCGAACAGACCGGGCATCTTGAAGTGTCTATTCTGAAATTGTTGCAGAAAAAAAAGTGTGGAGATACCACGCTGACAATTAAACTTTAAGGACTCAATCATGAACAAATTGCTCGCTACCCTGATCGGCGCCATGCTCGCCACCGCCGCTGTTGCTCAAACGCCAGTGACCACCACGACCACGACTCCAGCGGTTGTCAAAGCGGAAGCAAAAGCCGAGAAGTCGGTTGCCAAGGCTGAGTCGAAAGAAATGAAGGCAGATGCCAAAGCTGACGAAAAAGTCGCTAAAGCACAAGCCAAGAACGATAAAACCAAAGCCAAAGCCCAGGCAAAACTGGACAAAAAAGCTGCTGACGCCAACGAGAAAATCGCCAAGGCCGATCCAGAAGACAAAGCCAAGGCAGTCGCCAAAGCTGAAGACAAAATGGCTGATGCAAACCACAGCGCTGAAAAAACCGCGATCAATGCTGACAAAAAGCTGATCAAGACGCAAGTCAATGCCGCCGCCGACAAAGCAAAAGCTTCGTCGAAAGCTGCAGAAGTCAAAGCAGAAGCTACTGCTGACGTACACAAAGCCGCTGCCAAGTAATTGGTGGTTGCCAGGGACTCTCGCGAGTCCTTCGCACAATAAAAAATGCGCCTATTCATTTCGGCGCATTTTTTTTACGTACGTCCTTCCCGCGGAGGCGGGAACCCGTTGCATGCTAGCGTCATCGGCGAAATTATTTTGTCCCCTGATCCCCATCCAGCGTACGTGGCGCCAGATCCCTGGCCCGCAATTTCGCACTCAACGGTTTGCCTTTTTTCGCGCGCTTGCCGAAGTGCGGCTCCAGGCTTGATGCAAACAATTCCACGGTACGCGGTTTGTCACCTGCCCACGTTCCAACGACATTCAAACCTTTCTGGTTGATTGGCTGCGCGGCCAATAATTTTTCTTTCGGCTCCAGATCCATCAGCGTGACACCGCGTCCGCCATTGGTCAGCGTTTTCATTTCGTCGATACCGAATACCAGCACCCGGCCTTTTTCGGACAGGCACGCCACTGCACCGGCCGATTCCATCACCATGCGCGGTGGCAATGGCGTCGCACCTTCGTCGAGCGTGACAAACGATTTGCCGCCTTTTAAACGGCTGACCATGTCGCCTGCTTTGGCGATAAAACCAAACCCGCCCGATGTGGCCAGCAGCAGCTGGGTCGTTCCCGCGCCGGCAAAATAATGCGCGATCCGTGCCGATTTACCGCTGCTGCTGGCCAGGTCGACCAGCGTGGTAATTGGCACGCCGTCCCCACGCGCGCCGGGCAGGGCGGCGACCGGCACCGAATAGACTTTGCCGTTGTCGCCAAAGCCCAGCAGCGTATCGACCGTGCGGCATTCGAATGCGGCGTACAGCGAATCGCTGGCTTTGAAAGTGAATTGCGCGACATCGTGACCAATGCCGGTACGCGCGCGCACCCAGCCTTTTTCCGACACGATCACCGTCACCGGTTCATCGATCAGTTTTTGCTCGGCCACGGCCTTTTGCGCTTCTTCGATGACGGTACGGCGCGCATCGCCATACAGTTTTGCATCGGCTTCAATTTCGCGGATGATCAGGCGTTTCATCGTCGACGGATTGTCGAGGATATCCTGCAGCGTGCCTTTTTCCTTGCGCAGCTCGGCCAGCTCCTGCTGGATCTTGATCGCTTCCAGGCGTGCCAATTGACGCAGGCGAATCTCGAGAATATCTTCGGCCTGGATCGCCGACAAATTGAATTCGGCAATCAGCGCAGCTTTTGGATCATCCGAGTTTCGGATGATCGCAATTACTTCATCGATATTGAGCAGCACCGCTTCCCGGCCTTCGAGAATATGGATGCGCGCATCGACTTTGCCCAGCTTGAATTCGGTACGGCGCTTGACCGTGACAAAACGGAAATCGATCCATTCCTGCAGGATCTCGAGCAGCCCTTTTTGACGCGGCCGGCCATCGCCGCCAATCATCACCAGGTTGATCGACGCCGACGATTCCAGCGATGTATGCGCGAGCAGCATCAGCATGAATTCGGTCTGGTCCTGGTTTTTCGATTTTGGCTCGAATACCAGGCGCACCGGCGCATTGCGCCCCGATTCATCGCGGATCGTATCTAACGCGCCGAGGATCGTCTGCTTCATGCCCAGCTGTTCGGCCGACAGGGCTTTCTTGCCCATCCGGATTTTCGGATTGGTCAGCTCTTCGATTTCTTCCAGCACTTTTTGCGACGACGTTCCCGGCGGTAGTTCGGTGACAACCGCCTGCCACTGACCGCGCGCCAGCTCTTCGATTTTCCAACGCGCCCGCACCTTCATCGAACCGCGCCCGCTGGCGTACATATCGGACACCTGCGACGCGGTCGTGATCAATTGACCCCCACCCGGGAAATCCGGACCCGGGATGATGGTCATCAGTTCGGCGTGCGACATTTTCGGATTGCGGATCAGCGCCACGGCGGCCGCTGCAACTTCGGTCAGGTTGTGCGACGGAATTTCCGTCGCCAGACCCACCGCGATTCCCGAGGCGCCATTCAACAGCACCATCGGCAAGCGCGCCGGCAACTGACGCGGTTCTTCGTACGAACCGTCGTAGTTCGGCTGAAAGTCGACGGTGCCGAGCGCGATTTCATCGAGCAGCAGGCGCGACACCGGCGTCAAACGTGCCTCGGTGTAACGCATTGCTGCGGCGCCGTCGCCGTCACGGGAACCAAAATTGCCCTGGCCATCGATGAGCGGGTAGCGCAGCGAAAAATCCTGGGCCATGCGCACCAGCGCGTCGTACACCGACTGGTCGCCGTGCGGGTGCAATTTACCGAGCACATCACCGACCACGGTGGCCGATTTGCGCGGCTTTGCAGTCGACGACAAACCGAGTTCGTTCATCGAATACAGGATGCGGCGCTGCACCGGCTTCTGGCCATCGGACACATCGGGCAGGGCGCGGCCCTTGACGACCGACACTGCGTAGTCGAGATAGGCGCGTTCGGCAAAAGTGGACAGCGTCAGCGTTTCGCCGTCGTCTGGCGCGGGGGCCGCGGCGGCTTGTTCAAACAGGTTGGCTTGGGACATGGTTTATTCGTTATTAAATATCGGCTTCGGTTTCGTTGCCATGTTCTTCGATCCAGGCACGGCGGGCCGCAGCTTCGCCTTTGCCCATCAGCATATTGAAACGCGCCGACGCATCGCCCTGGCTGAAGTCGCCCAGTTTTACCGGCAGCAAGCGGCGTGTATCCGGATTCATCGTGGTTTCCCACAATTGTTCCGCGTTCATCTCGCCCAGGCCTTTAAAACGCGAGATGCTCCAGGCACCTTCCTTGACGCCATCTTTTTTCAGCTTGTCTTCGATGGCGATCAGTTCGCCGGCGTCGAGCGCATACAGTTTCTGGATCGGCTTTTTCCCGCGCGCAGGAGCGTCGACGCGGAACAGCGGTGGGCGCGCGATGCAGATGTGGCCGTGTTCAAACAGGGCCGGGAAGTGCTTGAAGAACAATGTCAGCAGCAACACCTGGATGTGCGAGCCGTCAACGTCCGCGTCCGACAGGATGCAAATTTTGCCGTAGCGCAGGTTCGACAGGTCGGGCGAATCGCCATACGCATGCGGATCGACGCCAATCGCCACTGAAATGTCGTGGATCTCGTTGTTGGCAAACAGGCGGTCGCGGTCGGTTTCCCACGAGTTCAGCACCTTGCCGCGCAGGGGCAAAATTGCCTGGTATTCCTTGTCGCGGCCCATTTTTGCCGAGCCTCCTGCAGAATCGCCCTCGACCAGAAACAGTTCGTTGCGGGTAATGTCGGTCGATTCGCAATCGGTCAATTTACCCGGCAACACGGCCACGCCGGACGATTTTTTCTTTTCGACTTTTTGCAGCGAACGCAGGCGCGATTGGGCTTGCTTGATGACCAGGTCGGCCAGCTTGCGGCCATAGTCGACGTGCTGGTTCAGCCACAGCTCGAGTGGCGGTTTCGTAAAGGTCGACACCAGTTTCACGGCATCGCGCGAATTCAGGCGTTCCTTGATCTGGCCCTGGAACTGCGGGTCAAGCACTTTGGCCGACAGCACGAACGAGACGCGCGCAAACACATCTTCCGGCATCAACTTGACGCCTTTTGGCAACAGCGAGTGCATGTCGACAAAGTTTTTCACCGCGCCGTAGAGACCGTCGCGCAGGCCCGATTCGTGGGTGCCGCCGTTGGGTGTGGGAATCAAATTGACATACGATTCACGCGTGACGCCGCCGTTTTCAGTCCACGCCACGACCCATGCGGCGCCTTCGCCTTCGGCAAAACCATCGTCGCCGGACGAATACTGGGCGCCTTCGAACAACGGGATCAAGGTCTCGCCGTCGGAGTTTTGCGCCAGCATTTCATTCAGGTAGCCGCGCAGGCCTTCGTCGTATTTCCAGGTTTGCACGTCGCCGGTTTTGGCATTTGTCAGCGTGACGGTGACGCCTGGCAGCAACACGGCTTTCGAGCGTAGCAGGCGCTGCAGTTCGGTAGCGGAGATGACGGGTGAATCGAAATATTTCGGGTTCGGCCAGGCCGTAACGCGGGTACCGGATTTTTTGCCGCCGCGGGGCGCCGGTTCCGAGGCCAGCGGTTCGATCACGTCGCCATTGGCAAACGCCATGTGATGATAACCGTTGCCGGCGTCATCCTTGCGCCAGACCGAAATTTCCAGGCGCGAGGACAGGGCGTTCGTCACCGACACGCCGACGCCGTGCAAGCCGCCCGAGAATGCATACGCGCCGCCCGAACCTTTGTCGAATTTGCCACCTGCGTGCAAGCGCGTAAAAACGATCTCCACCACCGGCACGCCTTCCTCCGGGTGCAGGCCGACCGGGATGCCGCGGCCGTCGTCCTCGACGGTGATGGAGCCGTCGGCGTTGATGGTCACGCCGATATTGTTGCAGTGACCGCCCAGTGCCTCATCGGAAGCGTTGTCGATTACTTCCTGGATGATGTGCAGCGGATTTTCGGTGCGGGTGTACATGCCCGGGCGTTGCTTGACGGGCTCGAGTCCTTTGAGGACGCGGATGGATGATTCGCTGTAATCGGATGCTGGTTTTTTGGTGGCCATGCCTGAACTTTATGAAATTGCTTGCTTGCGTACGCCGCACGAGCTGCTGCGGGTGGCACGGGTAGTCTGCGACCGATACTGTACGCCCATACAGTATTCGCCGCAACAGGCATCGGTCAGCTTGCGCCGGAGGAGACCCGTCTTTCCGGCATTCTATCTTTCGGCCATGGCAAATAAAAGGAAGAGTTTCTCTCCTTGCATGCGCGCGTGTTCGTGACTAAATTACAAAGGAGGCATTTTCTCCATTGTCCGGCGTCATCATGGTTGTTGAAAAATACACACGTAACGTCTCCCACACGGTCCGGCTGCTCGGTTTCGACGCTGCAGAACGGTCGCATCTTGATGCTTTATTGATGCAGTGTCCGGCCGGCGGGCCGCGCTACACCTGTCTGAGCGAAGACAGCCTGCACGAACCGGACTTGTATATTGCCGATGGCGATGGTCCGGCCGGGTTGGCGGCGCTGACGCGGGCCAATCCCGGGCCGGTGCAGCCCGCGATGGTGGTGGCACGGACGCCCGCGCCGCTGCCGTTTCCCCGCATCGTGCGGCCGTTCCACCGGGCCCAGCTGCACGAGGTACTGGCCGAAATGGTTTGCCGGCGGGCGCAAGCGCTGGCGCTGCTGCGCAATGGTGACAGCCCCGTGCTGACCGAGCGGCGCCGCCATGCGCGCCTGAACGCAGGGAGCAGCCACCAGGCTTGGCAGCAGCGGCGCCAGGCGACGGCGTGTGGCGCCGTCCTCATCCTCGATAACCGGGGCGCCTTCCGTGATCACGTGGCAAAACTGGTCGGCAGCCGGCGCATGGCCATTGAGTGGACCGACAGCGCATCGACCGCCGTACGTTTGTGCGCAGAAACGCCGGTCGCACTGGTGATGATCAATACCGGGCTCGCCGGAGTCGATCCGTATGCCGTCTGCGCCGCCATCAAGGCGCAGGAAGATTCCCTGCGGACCGCCGTGGTGTTGCTGTGCGGACGCACGTTCCGGTTCGACAGCACGCGCGGGCGCGATTGCGGCTTGCGGGGCGTACTCGATCAACCGGTAGCCGACCGGGACGTGGTGGCGGTACTGGACCGCTTGCTGGGGTAGCCTATTTGCTCAGCACCCGCATCGCGCGTTCCAGGCCATCGATCGTTACCGGAAACATTCGGTGATGCACTAGCTGCTTGATCATTGCGACCGATTGCCGATACTGCCACACGCCTTCCGGCTCCGGATTGAGCCACGCAAATTTGGGAAACGCATGGCAAAACCGCGCAATCCATTCGGCACCGGCTTCTTCATTGTTGTATTCCACCGAGCCGCCTGGCGCCATGACTTCGTACGGACTCATGGTCGCGTCGCCCACAAAAATCAGGCGCGTATCAGCCGGGTATTTTCTTAAAATATCCCAGGTCGGAAAGCGCTCGGCGTGGCGCCGCCGGTTATTCTTCCAGAGATAATCGTAGACGCAGTTATGAAAGTAAAAGAACTCCATGTTCTTGAACTCGGTCTTCGCTGCCGAAAACAATTCTTCGGTGCGCTCGATATGGTCGTCCATGGTGCCGCCGACATCCATCAGCATCAACACCTTGATACGGTTTTTGCGTTCCGGCTGCATGCGGATATCGAGAAAGCCGGCATTACTGGCCGTGGCCTGGATGGTGGCGTCGAGCGCAAGTTCATCCTCGGCGCCCTGGCGCGCAAATTTGCGCAGGCGGCGCAATGCCACCTTGATATTGCGGGTACCGAGTTCACGTTCGGTATCGTAATCCTTGTAGCTGCGCTGTTCCCATACTTTGACGGCGGTGCGGTTGCGGCCTGCGCCACCGATCCGGATTCCTTCCGGATTGGTGCCACCGTGCCCGAACGGTGACGTGCCGCCGGTGCCAATCCATTTATTGCCGCCTTCGTGCTTTTCCTTTTGTTCTTTCAATAATTCATTCAGGCGGTCCATGAGCTTGTCGTACCCGAACTTTTCCAGCGCCGCTTTTTGCTCCGGCGTCAACTCGCGCTCCATGCGCTTGACGAGCCAGTCGAGCGGAATCGACGGATTCTTTTCGAACACCGCATCGATGCCTTTGAAATACATACCGAATGCACGATCGAATTTATCGAAATGCGCTTCGTCCTTGACCAGCACCAGGCGCGAAAGATAATAAAAGTCATCCAGCGAACCGTGGATGACCTGCTGGTCGAGCGCTTCGAGCAGGCTGAGAAACTCCCGGATCGTGACCGGGACCTTGGCATCGCGCAGCGTATAAAAGAAATCGATCAGCATGGTGGGCTATTCCGCGTGACGGCTCAACAAATAGTGCATATGCGTTTTGATTTCCGGCCACTCGCCGCGCACGATGCTGTACATCACCGTGTCGCGGAAGGTGCCATCGCGGCGCAGCGCGTTATGCCGGATCACGCCATCTTTTTTGGCGCCCAGCCGTTCAATGGCTTTCTGCGACGCGATATTAAAATTATCGGTACGCAGGCCGACGACTGCGCAGCCGAGCGTATCGAACGCATGCGACAACAACAGCAATTTGCAGCTGGTATTCACGGAACTGCGCTGGCGGCTTCTGGCATACCAGGTCCAGCCGATTTCCACGCGGTCCACTGCCGGCAGAATATCGTGATAACTGGTGGAACCCATCACCGCGCCGCTCGAAGCATCGAGTACGGCAAATGCCACCCGGTCCGGCATTTCCAGGGCGCGCGTGATGTACGTCTCCACGTTGTGCGGTTCCGGTACCGATGTCACGCGCAGTTGCCATAACTCGCCATCCATTGCGGCACCGCGCAAGCCATCGGCGTGCTGCAATCCCAGCGGTTCCAGACGCACGCCATTGAATTCGAGTGTGACAGGTGCCACCTGGATCATCGATTACTCCGCGCCATTTGTATCAGGCGCTCGAACAGGTGCACATCCTGCTCGTTTTTCAGCAGCGCGCCGTGCAGTGGCGGCACCACCGTGCGCGCATCCTTGCTGCGCAGCGCTTCCGGTGGAATATCTTCGGACAGCAGTAACTTGAGCCAGTCGAGCAATTCGGACGTGGACGGCTTTTTCTTCAGCCCCGGTACATCGCGCACGTCATAAAAACTTTGCAGCGCCTGCGCCAGTAAATCCTGTTTCAGGGTCGGGTAATGCACCTTGACGATCTGCTCCATCACGTCCTTATCGGGGAACTTGATGTAATGAAAAAAGCAGCGGCGCAGGAAAGCGTCCGGTAATTCTTTTTCGTTGTTCGACGTGATGATGACCAGTGGCCGGTGTTTCGCCACCACCATTTCACGCGTTTCATAAACGTAAAATTCCATGCGGTCGAGTTCGCGCAGCAAATCGTTGGGGAACTCGATATCGGCCTTGTCGATTTCATCGATCAGCAGCACCACCGGTTCGGGCGCCGTGAATGCCTGCCACAGTACGCCCTTGACGATGTAATTGTGGATATCACGCACGCGTTCGTCGCCCAGCTGTGAATCGCGCAGGCGCGAGACGGCGTCGTATTCGTACAGGCCCTGCTGCGCCTTGGTGGTCGATTTGATGTGCCACTGCATCAGCGGCCGGCCCAACGCGGCGGCAACTTCCTCGGCCAGCATGGTTTTGCCGGTGCCGGGCTCGCCCTTGATCAGCAGGGGGCGCTGCAGTGTCAGGGCGGCGTTGACGGCCAGTTTCAGGTCGGGTGTAGCGACATAGCTGTCGCTGCCTTCGAAGCGCGATGGTTTTTCAATAGCTTGCATGCGGGCGTGCTCGAAAGAAGAAATGGACTTCGAGTATAAGCCAAAGGCCGGTGCATTTTGCTTTGTAGACTGCAATAGTGTCTTCGGATAGAATCGGCGCATTGCTGGTGAGTTTGCTAACGTTTTGTGCAGTTGCGGTAATTCAAATCATTCCTAACGATCGCCCACATGAAAAAACTTTACGCATTACTGTTGCTGTCTGCCGTGGCGCAGGCAGGACTCGCTGCCGAGATCATCGGTAACCCCAAAGCGGCACCGGCAAAAATTGAAATGTGCATCGGCTGTCACGGTATTCCCGACTATAAGGCCACCTTTCCCGAGGTGTATCAGGTGCCGATGATCGGCGGCCAGTCGGCAAAATATATCGAGGCCGCACTGAATGCCTATAAAAAAGGCGACCGCAAGCATCCATCGATGAACGGCATTGCTGCCAGCCTGTCCGACCAGGACATTGCCGACGTGGCCGCGTTCTATTCCCAGCAAACCCGCAAATGAAAGCCGGCGCCATGAAAAAATTCATCATCGCGCTGAGTCTCGGCGTTGCTTCCATGACAGCGAGCGCCGCCGGGAATATCGCCAACGGCGAAGCGCTGGCGAAGAAATTTGCCTGTGCTTCCTGCCATGGCGCCGATTTCAACAAGGCCATCGACCCGACGTATCCAAAGCTGGCGGGCCAGCATGCCGATTACCTGCAGCACGCACTGCAAGCCTACAAGCGGGGCGGCACCAAACCATATGGCCGCAATAACGCGATCATGGTCGGCATGGTGGCGGGGTTATCGGACCGCGATATGGCCGACCTTGCAGCTTATCTGCACAGCTTGCCGGGAACGCTGGTCATCAAGCGTAATTGAGGCGTCTTCGCCGCGAATACGGCGATGCTTGTCAACTGTGCAGTACCGCGCGCGTTTCCGTTTCTTTATACGTGCTATGGCTTCCCGCCTGTGCGGGAATGACGCAGGACGCACTCCACATATGCGTCGGTATCCGGCGCCGTGCTGGTACGCTGCGATTTCCAGATCATCTCGCCGAGGCACTCCATGATTTCATGGTGGGCATCGTGCGGACCAAGCTTGCGCACCAATGCATCATGCGCAGCTTTGATACCGCGCGGCTGGTCGATCGACACCTGTTCGGCAATCGACAGGTGCATCGACAAATGCAAAAACGGATTGGCCTGGCCGCCATCGACGGAGTAATCGCGGGCGATTGCCGCATCGGCATCCATTAATACGTCGGCATATTCAGGGTGATGCACGATCCAGTCGGCGGCGATGGCATCCATAGGTGTCAGGATTTCACCGCTGCGCTGTTTGCGGAACGCTTCGCAAAAGAAGCGCCGCACATCGTGGGACGAAGGTGTGAACATAATTAACTCACTCCTTTCCGGGTACCAGCAGCGTTTGTTCCTCGTCAGCCAGCGCGATATCTTGGACGATCGCCTGCTCGTTTGCAGCAGAGCGCGGAGCATGCGGCTGGCGCAGATAACGGGCGGTATGGCGCCGCTCGTGCGTCGGCCCGCCATTCGATGGCCAGCTTAAAAAACGCGACAGTTCCTGCAATGCGCGCTGATAGACATCGCGCTTGAATTCGATGACGACATCGAGCGGTACCCAGTAATCGTGCCAGCGCCACGCGTCGAATTCTGGGTGATCGGTCAGCCGTAAATTGACTTCGCTGTCACGCGCCACCATGCGCAGCAAAAACCAGATTTGTTTCTGGCCGCGATAATGCCCGCGAATTTCACGCTTGATAAAATGGTCCGGAACTTCGTAGCGCAACCAGTCGCGTGTGCGACCGACAATTTTGACGTGTTCGGCCCGCAGCCCGATTTCTTCCTCGAGTTCGCGGTACATTGCCTGCTCGGGCGTCTCGCCATATTTGATGCCCCCTTGCGGGAATTGCCACGAATGCTCGCGCACCCGCTTGCCCCACCACACCTCGTTATGGGCGTTAAGCAGGATGATGCCGACGTTGGGCCGAAACCCTTCACGGTCGAGCATAAAACACCTCGAAACTTTCTGCGGCTGGGTCGTCTGTTACATTTTTACCTATAAATCCGGCGCAGGCGACAGCCCACGCACCAAGCCTGACACCGCAAAAACGGCGCAAACCACATCGATCGGACCCATTTGTATAAAGATTGGACGCATCAGCCAGCTAATCCTTTAAAATTAGGACGATTATAACTCTCTCTTTTTAAAAAGAATTCACCGATATGCGCGCCTCACGTTTTTTTATATCCACTCAGAAAGAAGCGCCATCCGACGCGGAAATTGTCAGCCACCAGTTGATGATGCGCGCCGGGATGATCAAGCGCCTCGGTTCGGGTATCTACACGTACATGCCGACCGGCTTGCGGGTAATCCGCAAGGTCGAAGCGATCGTGCGTGAAGAGATGAACAAGGCCGGCGCTATCGAACTGTTGATGCCCCTCGTGCAGCCAGCCGAGCTGTGGCAGGAAACCGGCCGCTGGGACAAGATGGGCCCGGAACTGATGCGCGTAAAAGATCGCCATGGCCGCGAGTACGCGATCCAGCCGACGTCGGAAGAAGTCATCACCGACGTGATGCGTGGTGAAATCAAATCGTATCGCCAGCTGCCGCTGAATTTTTACCATATTCAAACCAAATTCCGCGACGAGCGCCGTCCGCGTTTCGGCCTGATGCGCGGCCGCGAATTCACGATGAAGGACGCATACTCGTTTGACCGCGACGTGGCCGGCATGCAGGCGTCGTACAAGATCATGTTCGACGCCTACACCGCCATTTTCACGCGCTTCGGCCTGAAATTTCGCGCCGTGGCAGCCGACAACGGCGCCATCGGCGGCACCGGTTCGCATGAATTCCACGTCATCGCCAGCACCGGTGAAGATGCACTGGTCTACTGCCCGACGTCCGATTACGCGGCCAACATGGAAGCGGCCGAAGCGATGCCTATCGCCACCGCGCGCCCTGCACCAGCCGAAGCTTTGGTGAAAACCAGCACGCCGGGCACCGTCAAGTGCGAGCAGGTGGCAGCTTTGCTGAACCTGCCGCTCGACCGCACGGTAAAAACCATCGCGTTGACGGTCGAGAAGGATGTCGAGGGCAAAAAGTCGATCGAAAACTGGATGCTGCTGCTGCGTGGCGACCATGAACTCAACGAGATCAAGGTTGGCAAGGTGGGCGGCCTGGCCGGATATCGTTTCGCCACCGAGGCGGAAATCCTCGCGTGCTACGGCAGTATTCCCGGTTACCTCGGACCGATCGGCACGAAATTGCCGGTCACGATCGTGGCCGACCGCACGGTGGCCAACATGGCCGATTTCGTTTGCGGCGCCAACGAAGAAGGGTTTCACTACACCGGCGCGAACTGGGTCCGCGACCTGGCCGAACCAATCGTGGCCGATCTGCGCAACGTCGTCGAAGGCGATGCTTCGCCCGATGGCAAAGGCGTGCTGGCCATCGAGCGCGGCATCGAAGTGGGCCACGTGTTCCAGCTAGGTACGGCGTACTCGCAAGCGATGAAAGCGACTTTCCTCGACGAAAACGGCAAGCCGGCGCCGCTGCAGATGGGTTGCTACGGGATCGGCATCACGCGCATTCTGGGCGCGGCCATCGAGCAGAATTTCGATGACAAGGGCATTGTCTGGCCGGCCTCGCTCGCGCCGTTCGAAGTGGTGCTGTGCCCGATGGGTTACGACCGCAGCGAAGCCGTCAAAGTCGAAACGGACAAGCTGTACGCCGAACTGGTTGCGGCCGGCGTCGATGTGATTTTCGATGACCGCGGCCTGCGCCCGGGTGCCATGTTCGCCGACTGGGAACTGATCGGCGTGCCGCACCGCGTCGTCGTCGGCGACCGCGGCCTGAAGGAAGGCAATCTCGAGTACCTGGGCCGCAAGGATGCAGAAGCGTCGCAGGTGCCGGTCGCTGACATGGTTGCCTTCATCAAAGGCAAACTGGGCAACTGATGCGTTTGCCATTGACCAGGTTTGCCGGCGCGCTGATCGCTGGCTGCATTTTTGCTGGAGCGGCCCAGGCCGGCAACCAGAAAGAAGAGCAGCTGGCCGATTCGGTGCGCCTGGCCCTGGCCAATGCGATTGCCGATGCACGTCCGCCGAAGCCGTCGTTTCGCGACGAGGCGGCGCAGATACGCTATCAACTCTGGTTCAGCACGATGTCGGAGCGCCTCAAAAAGCGCTTGCCCGACCTGCAGTCGCGCACTGAATTTCTCGAGGTGGCGTGGTATGAAGCCACCCGCGCCGGGCTCGATCCGGGGCTGGTGCTGGGCCTGATCCAGGTCGAATCGGCGTACCGCAAATACGCGGTGTCGCTGGTGGGCGCGCGCGGCTACATGCAGGTCATGCCGTTCTGGACCGCCGCCATCGGCGACAACGACCGCCGCAAACTCTTCCACATGCAAACCAATCTGCGGTACGGCTGCGCCATTTTGCGGCTGTACATTGACATGGAAAAGGGCAATTTGTACCTGGCCCTGGGGCGCTACAACGGCAGCCGCGGGCGGCCCGAATATCCGAATGCGGTACTGGCTGCATGGAAGAACTGGGAAATGCCGGCCAGCTGACAAGTCGACCGGTTACCCGGCTGACCAGCTATATCGCCCCCAGCGCCCGTGTCAACGCGGCGTGCGCGTCGTCCTCGACAATGCTGTTATGCGCCACCACCACTCGTTTGACCGGCCACGCCAGCACCTGCAGCGCGCTGGTGCGTAGCGCTGCCTTGTCCTGAATGATCAGGCGCACCGTGCGCGGCACCGTCAGCGCATGCCGTACGCCGGTCAGGTAGGCCAGCACCGATTCCTTCCAGCCCAGCGGGCCGGTCCACAGCTGGCAGATGTCGGTGACAATCGCCGTGCCTGACGCCACGTGAAAAAAGACGGTTTCGTTGACGCGCGGGATTCCTGCCATGAAAACCTGGCCGATCTGTCCGGCCCACTCGGTCGGTGCGTCGTTCGTCAGTGCCGTCATTGGCAGATCCGGCCGTTTTTCCTCAAGCCCCGGTGCCCCGAACAGGCGCGCTTGCGGATACATGGCCAGGCACTTTTTGGCAAACAGGTGATGAACCTTGTTCGGCGCAACCACATAGTTCACCGGACCGATGGCCGCCAGTGCCGCGCGCAGCGCTTCGTCGATCAGGATTGGTGAATGCAGCCACAGGCCGCCGTCGGCCAGCTGGATGACTGTCATGCGCGACGTTGCGGCGATGCCGGCGACTTTTAAATCACGCTGGGCGTGCCAGATGCCGGGGGCGATGGGGGTGAGCATGGCTTGTCTCCTTGACGTTGCCGGAACATACAAAAAAGCCCCGGTTTTGATGCCGGGGCTTTTCTAAAATCAGGCAGGGGTAAGCCCGCCACAATTTTTCTTATTTCAGGTGATCGGAAATGAGCTTGGTCATTTCGAACATCGAAACCTGGGCTTTGCCGCCGAAAACTGCTTTCAGCTTGTCGTCTGCATTGATCATGCGACGGTTCGATGCGTCTTGCAGATCGAGCTTCTTGATGTAGTCCCAGACTTTTTTGGTGACTTCGGTGCGTGGCAACGGAGTCGAACCAACCACTTCGGCCAACGGACCCGAAGGTGTCATGGCTTTCATGAAGGCTGCATTTGGCTTGCGTGGTGCTGCGGCCGGCTTTTTTGCAGCAGCTGCTTTTGGTGCGGCTGCTTTGGCTGGCGCTGCTGCTTTTTTAGCTGCAGGCTTGGCCGCGGCTGCCGGCTTCGCGGCTGCTGCCGGCTTTGCTGCTGCGGCTGGCTTTGCGGCCGGCTTCGCAGCTGGCTTCTTCGCCTCTGCTGCTGGGGTTTTTTTGGCTGTTGCCATCTTCGAGCCTCCTAAACGAACACATGGGGAAATTGCGCAATTGATCGCACGGCTTATATTGGTTGCCTTTTACTGAACGTGCAAGTGTTTTTCACCATTTTTAACCCAGAATGCGCGCCAGGAGACGGATGGGCTTGAAAGTAGGCGCTACAGAGGGGAAAACGCATGAAAAACGCCGCTGGAACGTAGGTTCGGGCGGCGTGATTTTCATGCTGATTTTGATGCGGCAGACGCTGCAATTTCTGATGCGGGTGATGGATCCCCGCCTGCGCGGGACGACGCCGGTGACCGCTTAACGCATTCCCGGCATCATTCCCTTCATCCCACGCATCATCTTCATCATGCCGCCGCCTTTCAGCTTTTTCATCATCGTCTGCATCTGGTCGTACTGGGCCAGCATGCGGTTGACTTCCTGGACCTGCACGCCGGCGCCGGCCGCGATGCGGCGTTTGCGTGTGGCCTTGATCAGCTCAGGCTTGGCGCGTTCGGCTGGCGTCATCGAATCGATAATGCCGACCATGCGCCGCACCTGCTTGTCGGCCTGGTCCATGTTGGCGCCACCGGCAGCTTGCTGAAACTGCGCCGGCAACTTGTCCATCAGGCTGGCCATGCCACCCATCTTCTTCATCTGGCCCAGCTGCGACTTGAAATCGTTCATGTCGAAGCGGCCGCCCACCTTGATCTTGTTGGCCAGGTCGGCTGCGGCTTTCGAATCGACGCCTTTGCGCGCTTCTTCGACCAGCGCCAGGATGTCGCCCATGCCAAGAATACGGTTGGCCATGCGCTGCGCGTCGAAGGCTTCGAGGCCGTCGAGCTTTTCCGACACGCCGGCGAACTTGATCGGCTTGCCGGTCACGTGGCGCACGGACAGGGCTGCACCACCGCGCGAATCGCCGTCCAGCTTGGTCAGTACGATACCGGTGATCGGCAGCGCGTCGTTGAAGGCCTTGGCCGTGTTGATGGCATCCTGGCCGAGCATGGCATCGACGACGAACAGCGTTTCAATCGGCTTCACGGCAGCGTGGACTGCCGCGATTTCCTGCATCATCGCTTCGTCGATACCGAGGCGGCCGGCGGTGTCGATGATCAGCACATCGTGGTAGTGCTTTTTGGCCCAGTCGAGTGCGGCCAGGGCGATATCGACCGGCTTGTCGGCGGCGGTAGACGGGAAGAAGTCGGCGCCCACCTGTTTCGTCACCGATTCAAGCTGGGCGATGGCGGCCGGGCGGTAGACGTCGGCCGACACGGTCAGTACTTTTTTCTTCTTTTCTTCGCGCAGGTACTTGGCGAGTTTGCCGACCGTGGTGGTTTTACCGACACCTTGCAAACCGGCCATCAGGATGATTGCCGGCGGCTGCTGGGCAAACGACAGTTGCGACGCTTCCGGGCCGAGATCGGCACCCATCAGGGCGCCCAGTTCGCGCTGGACCACGCCGACGAGGGCCTGGCCCGGCGACAGCGACGCGATGACTTCTTCGCCGAGCGATTTTTCCTTGACCTTGCTGATGAATTCGCGCACGGCCGGCAAGGCAACGTCGGCCTCGAGCAGCGCCAGGCGCACTTCGCGCAGCATTTCCGCGGTATTCGCTTCGGTCAGACGTGCCTCGCCGCGCATCGTCTTGACGACCTTGGCAAGGCGTTGGGTTAAGTTATCTAGCATGTTCTACCTGACTAAGATGAGGGGAGCGCATAAAACGGCCATTTTACTCCATGCGCTGCTGCAGCCAGCCCGGGGATTGCTGCGCCAATGTCTTTTTTACGTTCCCTTTTTGTAGATCAAACTTTCCTCAAGGAAATGATTTTGCATGCTTGCCAAGCGGGAATTTGAATGCATAATGGCCGAGGCGTCAATACGGCGCCACCCCTTCCAGCTTGCATGCAGTGACAATATTCAGCGGAGACCGAGGCAATGACAGCACGCGCATTCACCAGTTCCTTCCCCATCTTTATTGCAGCCCTGTTCGCCGCAGGTGGCGCCCAGGCGCAGTCCCAGTCCCCGGCCCTGGACGTGGTCCGGCTCGGCAACCTCAAGTTCGCCCATTACGGCGCCGTCTCCTATATCAAGGAGATCGCGCCCAAATGCGGTATCAGGGTGGAAGAAAAAATTTTCGCCAAGGGCCTGGACGTGATGCAGGCAATCATTGCCGGCGAACTCGATGTGGGCACTACCGCGTCGGAAGCCGCCATTTCCGGACGTGCCGGCGGGGCGCCCATCTACGTGGTGGCCGGCTTTGCCAAGGGCGGTGCGCGGCTGGTGGCGCGGCCGGACGCCAACATCAAGTCGGTCAGGGATTTGAAAGGCAAAAAAGTCGGCGTGACGCGCGGCGGGATTCAGGAAGTGCTGATGATGGCCGAGTTGCAGAAAGCCGGCCTGACTGCCGACAGCGCACCGGGCAAGGATGTGCAGTTGATCTATCTGTCGTACGCCGACCTGAATCAGGCCCTGATGGGCAAGAACATCGACGCCATGATGCAGTCCGAACCGCAATCGTCGCAGGCGATCAACAAACACTTCGGCGTCGAAGTCATCAAGCCTTACGACACCCCGATTGGCGAGCCGATCCGCACGATGGTGATGACGGAAAAATTCTATAAAGAGCGGCGCCCGGTGGCCGAAAAATTCATGAAGTGCTTTGTCGAAGCCACCAGAACGTTCCTCGAGAACCGTGCGCTGGCCGAAAAATATGTGCGCGAGACGGTGTTCAAAGGGCAGATCACGAAGGACGATTTTGACGACGCCATCGGCAACTCGATGTTTACGTACGACATCACGCCGGAGCACATCCAGATCACCACCGATGTGATGGCGAAAACCGGCGTGGGCCGCATGGCCAAGCCACCGGTGGCGAAGGACTGGGTCAAAATCGACCTGCTGGCCGAAGCCAAGAAGAGCCTGAACGTTCGATAGTCCAACCGGGGGGAGGCAGCAATGGCAAAGGCAAATTGGCGGGAGATCGGGGTCGGGCTGGTGGTGCCGGTGGCGATGATCGCGCTGTGGCAGATTGCGGCGAACCTCGGCTGGGTCAACGAAAAGGTGTTACCGTCGCCATTGGCGGTGGCGCAGAAGTGGATCGCTTACCTGCTGCCACTGCAGGCGCGGGAGCCTGGCATGGGCTGGTGGAGCTGGCTGCTGACCAGTGAACTGCTGGTCGATTCATTTGGCAGCATGTACCGCGTGCTGGTCGGTTTTGCCGTCGGCGCCGGGCTGGCGCTGCCGTTGGGCCTGGCAATGGGCGCCAGCAAGCACGCGTATGCCTGGTGCAATCCGCTGGTGCAGTTGCTGCGCCCGATCCCGCCGATTGCCTACATTCCCATGTCGATCCTGTGGTTCGGACTGGGCAATCCACCGGCGATTTTTCTGATAGCGCTGGGCGCATTCTTTCCCGTGCTGATGAACACCATCGCCGGCGTGCGCCAGGTCGACAGCATTTATTTGCGGGCCGCGCGCAACCTCGGCGCCAACCGGCGCACGTTGTTCATGCGCGTGATTTTTCCTGCCGCCGTGCCCTATATTCTGACCGGGATGCGCATCGGGATCGGCACCGCTTTCATCGTCGTCATCGTCTCCGAAATGATCGCCGTGAACAATGGCCTGGGTTTTCGCATCCTGGAGGCGCGCGAATTTTTTTGGTCGGACAAGATCCTCGCCGGCATGATCACCATCGGTTTGTGGGGCCTCGCGATCGACCTGGCCATGAACCGCCTGAACAACCATTTGCTGCGCTGGCACCGCGGCCTGGAGTCCTGAACATGACGACCTCCCATATCACCATTCACGCCGTGCATAAAATTTTCCCGACGGCGGGCGTACCGCTGGTGGCGCTGCAGGACATCAACCTGGAAATTCCGCCGGGCCAGTTCACGTGCCTGCTGGGTCCCTCCGGCTGCGGCAAGTCGACCTTGCTGAATGCGGTGGCCGGCTTTGCCTTGCCAAGTTCGGGCAGCATCGTCGCGAATGGCCGCACCGTGACCGGACCGGGACCGGAGCGCGGCATGGTGTTTCAGGAGTACGCGCTGTTCCCGTGGATGACAGTGGAGCAGAACATCGGGTTCGGCCTGGAAATCAAGGGGATGCCGGCGGCGCAGATCCGCGCGAGCGTGGCCGATTTGCTGGCCATGCTGTCGCTGTCGGATTTCCGCCAGCGCTATCCCAAGGATTTATCGGGCGGCATGCGCCAGCGCGTCGCGATTGCGCGCGTGCTGGCGCTCGATTCGCCCATCATGCTGATGGACGAACCGTTCGGCGCGCTCGATGCGCTCACGCGGCGCAACCTGCAGGACGAGTTGCTGCGCATCTGGTCCGACCTGAAAAAGACCATCATTTTCGTTACCCACAGTATAGAAGAGGCAATTTACCTGGCTGACCGGATTGTCGTCATGACGTACCGGCCAGGCACCGTCAAGCGCGATCTGTTCGTTGAACTGGACCGGCCGCGCGATCCGGCGTCGCTGGCCTTCAATGCGCTGAAACGGGAACTGGGCGGATTGGTAATGGAAGAGCAACAACGCCATCATCACGACGAGTTTCACCTCCCCGAGAAAGCGGCGATCCATGGCACGGTCGCGATGTCGTGATATACGCAACACGGTAGTGCCAACCTGACCTTGGCTCGCACATGCTGGACCGAAATGCATGCATTGCTACCGAAGGCGAGGTGCTATGGATCCCCGCCTTCGCGGGGATCGTGTAAACTCCCCCCCATGCAAACCATCCTCTTCTATAGCGCCGCTCTGATCTACGCCGCCTGCGCCTTGATGCCGGCGCGCCAGCGGGGCGCCATTTCAGGCGTGACCTTTGCGGCGTGGCTGGTGCACGGCGCTGCGCTGGGTATGGATATCGGCGGCCAGGGTGAAGTGCGCGTTGGCTTTGCGATCATGCTGTCGGCCGCGTTGTGGCTGTCGGTGGCCGCCTACTGGCTGGAAAATCGCAATTTTGAACTTGACGGCCTGCGCCGCCTCGTGATGCCGTGCGCGGCGATTGCTGCGCTGCTGCCGCCGCTGTTTCCCGGCTCGATGCTGCAGCTGCAGGGCCAGTCGGCCACGTTCGGCTGGCATATCGTCGTGGCGGTGCTGGCCTACAGCACGCTGACCATTGCTGCCTTTCACGCCGTGTTGATGGCGCTGCAGGAGTCGCGTCTGCATACGCGCAGCGCCAAATCAAGCTGGCTGGATGCCACACTGGACCAGTTGCCGGCGCTGCTGACCATGGAAAAGCTGTTGTTTCGCCTGATCTGGATTGGCTTCGTGCTGCTCACGCTCACGGTGTTGTCAGGCATCGTGTTTTCCGAACAGCTGTTTGGCAAGGCGCTGCGCTGGGACCATAAAAGTGTATTCGCCGTGATTTCATGGATACTTTTCGCCGCGTTGCTGGTTGGACGCAGCTGGCGCGGCTGGCGCGGCAAAACCGCGCTGCGCTTTACCCTGGCCGGATTTGCCACGCTGGCGCTGGCCTACGTCGGCAGCCGTTTTGTGTTGGAAGTTGTATTACATAGAGGACTGGCATGATGATGCGCCTGATTTTTTGGCTGGCCCTGGCCGTACTGGTGGTATTTGCCATCCGCTCCAAGGTGCGCGCTGCCGCCAGAGCGCAGGCCCAGGCGCAAGCGCCGTCACATCGTGCACGCGCTGAAATCGCCGCCGAGTCGATGACCAGCTGCGCCCATTGCGGCCTGCATTTCCCCGCTTCCGAAGCCGTGCACGCCGATGGCCGCGATTACTGCAGCCCGGCGCACGTGCGCCTGCCGCCTCCGTAAGGTTCTGGCGTGAAGGTTCTGGCGTGATCTCCCGGCTGCAGGCATTTACGCCGGCGTCGCGCGCGTCGTTCTGGCGCTCGCTGCAAATGCTCAACGCCACCCGGATAGTCATTGCGCTGGTGCTGGTGGCGTACATGTCGATCGATGGCCGCGGCATGCGCGAAGGCCTGTCGCCGATGGTGGCCCAGACCTGCGTGGCCTACTGCCTGGTGGCGCTGTTGTTTGCCGCCGTGACCACCTACCGGCGGCGCCGTTTCCTGGTGCAATTGAGCACCCAGATCGCATTCGATATCGCCGCCATTTCGCTGCTCTACATCGCCGCCGGTGGCGCCCGCAGCGGCATGGGCATCCTGTATCTGTTTCCGCTGGCCGCAGCCGCCGTGCTGGCGCCGTTGGTGCTGGCGCTGTTTTCGGCATCGCTGGCCGCACTGGTGGTGCTGGGCGACAGCGTCTACCGCATTTTATTGGGCGACCCCGAGACCGGCGTTGTCCAGGCCGGCCTGTACGGCGCCGCGTTCATGGCGGTGGCGCTGGTCGTCAACCGCCTCGCTGCACGCCTGATCAGCCAGGAAGAACTGGCCGCGCGTCACGGCGCCGACCTGAAAAGCCAGCAAGCCATCAACCGCATCGTGATTGCCGATGTCGACGAGGGCATCCTGGTGGTGGGCCGCGACGGCCGCGTATTTACCAGCAACCCGGCCGCGCGCCGCATGATGGGCCTGGAGCAGCTCGAGGGCGACTGGTCGGGGCAGATGCGTCTGACCGATATCGGCGCGCTGGCTCCGGTGGCCCAGGCGTTTGCCAACTGGCTGCGCGCGCCTGCCGGCTTCGAAACCGCCTACGTCTCGGTCAAGCCGTATGACGACGATGGCACGGCCTGGCGTGGCCGGCGCGATGCTGCGGCCCACCTCAAATTACGCTTCGCCCGCGTCGAGGCGCTCGAACAGGGCACGGCGGAACGGCAGAACGACAGCGCGCGCTGCGTCATTTTCATGCACGACACCAGCGCCATCGAAAACCAGGCGCAGCAGCTCAAACTGGCATCGATGGGGCGCCTCACTGCCAGCATTGCCCACGAAGTGCGCAACCCGCTGTCGGCCATCGGTCACGCTACCGCCTTGCTGGCCGAAGATTTGCCGGGCAAGGCCGAGCAGCGCCTGTTAAAAATCGTGGCCGACAACGTGGCGCGCGTCAATCGCATGGTGGAAGACATTTTGCAGCTGTCGCGCAAGGTTCAGCCCAATGGTCAGCCGGTGCAGCTGAATGTATTTCTGGCCGAACTGAAAGCCGAATTCGAAGAGACCCATGCGCTGGGCGCCGACGTGGTGTGGGTGGGCACCACGGACGCCACCGAAGTGCGTTTCGACGCGCTGCACCTGCGCGAAGTGGTCGTCAATCTGCTGACCAATTCGACGCGCTACGCCACCGGTGCGCCTGGCAGCATCCGCCTGTTTGCGCTGCCGAACGGCGCCGGGCACATGGAGTTGCACGTGCAGGACGACGGGCCCGGCATCACGCTGGAAGTGCGGGCCCACCTGTTCGAACCGTTCTACACGACGTCGTCGAAGGGCACGGGCCTCGGCCTGTACCTGGCCCGCGAACTGTGCCTGAACAACCAGGCCATGCTTGATTATGAATACCGTTTCGATGATGCGCCGGACGGCCAGCGCCGCACCAGCGGGCGCTTCGTCATCACGTTTGCCGCGCCCGCCAGCGCCACCCGCGCCGAGAGCGGCCATCCCGTTACCGAAAGAGCACCATGAGTTCAACCCGGAGTTCACCGCGCATCCTGATTGTCGACGACGAAGACGACCTGCGCGAACTGCTTGAACTCACCTTGATCAAGATGGGCCTGGACGTCGACGGCGCCGCCACGCTGGCCGCGGCGCGCGCGCTGTATGCGAAAAACGACTACGCGCTGGTGCTGACCGACATGCGGCTGCCCGATGGCCTGGGCCTGGAACTGGTGCGCGATGTCGCCGGCTCGGGCAAGAACACGCCGATTGCCGTGATCACTGCGTATGGCAGCACCGACAATGCCGTGATCGCGTTAAAAGCCGGCGCGTTCGATTACGTGTCCAAGCCGGTGGTGTTGAATGAACTGCGCGTGATGGTGCAGTCGGCCTTGCGCCTGCCCGGCAGCGCGCCCGACAAGCCGGCTGCCACCGGCACTGGTACTGCGCGCTCGCGCCTGATCGGCGACTCTGCCGTCATGCAGGCGCTGCGGGCCCAGATCGACCGGCTGGCGCGCTCGATGGCGCCGATTGCCATCACCGGCGAATCGGGCAGCGGCAAGGAACTGGCGGCGCGTGAAATCCATGCCCAGAGTGCGCGCGCGGCGCAGCCGTTCATCGCCGTGAACTGCGGCGCCATCCCCGAAGCGTTGATGGAGGCTGAATTTTTCGGTTACAGAAAAGGCGCGTTTACTGGGGCGGTCGATGAGCGCGACGGCTTTTTTCAGGCGGCCAATGGCGGCACGCTGATGCTCGATGAAGTGGCTGACCTGCCGCTGGCGATGCAGGTGAAACTGCTGCGCGCGATCCAGGAACGGCGCGTGCGCAAGATTGGCGCCACGGCCGAGGAAGCGGTCGATGTGCGCATCATCAGCGCCACGCATAAAAATCTGGAGCAGTGCGTGGAGCAGGGCGCGTTCCGGCAAGATTTGTTTTATCGGCTGAATGTCATCGAACTGGCGTTGCCGGCGCTGCGCGAACGCCTCGACGACCTGGCCGTGCTGACCGACGGTATTTTAAAACGCCTGGCCGGGCCGGGGCATCCGGCCGTGCTGGGCGAGGGCGTGCTGGACATGCTGCGCGCGTATTCGTTCCCGGGCAATGTGCGCGAACTGGAAAATGTGCTGGAACGGGCACTGGCGTATGCCGACAACGGCATCATTCAGACCGGCGACCTGGCATTGAAGGGGGCGAAACTGGCGCCGGTGGCGCAGGTGGTGCCGGTGGTGCCCGTGACGCAGGTGGCCCAGGTGGCCCAGGTTTCGCCCGCAGCACCGGTGTCGGGAAGCACAGCAGCGCCGCTGCCTGAACTGGCCGCCGGGACAGTCACCATGCCGGCCCCGGCGGCAGCGTCGGATGCGCCGTTACCGCACAGCCTGCCAGACTACCTGCAGGAAATTGAACGCGACATCATCCTGCGGGCATTAAACCAGACCCACTTCAACCGCACGCAGGCCGCGGCGCTGCTCGGAATTGGCGTGCGTCAGCTGCGCTATCAGATGCAAAAACTCAACATCAATGCGCCGGAGCCGTAAGTACATCTTGATTTAAGTTAGTACTCGCTAACCCCGAATGCCCCATCCCCTTTGACCTCTGTAAAGTCAAGGGTGCACGGCTTGAAAAAGCGGCCAAATTGAATATTTAATCACTTGCCGTGCGCCTGCGCCGGTACTACAATTAGTCTCATATCAAGGCAGGACACTAGATGTAGTGGTAGCAGCCTCTAGTTTCACCATCTGGCGCATATCTGGTCTTCTACTGTATTTGATGTTGCAAAGAAACTTTAATCGGCTTCACAGCACCAAAAACGACGTATAAATTTCCCAATGATCCCCTTTGTCGACGCGTATTTCGCAGTCGGCAGGACCTTTTTTTTGCTTGAACAATCGGCGCGTCGTACGACTGCGCGCCTTCCTGGAGGCTTAATGCTCACTTCGTCAGACATTTCCAACAATTCACAGCACGTCACGCCAGGGACTGCTGCCGACGGCCGCAACCCGGTCGACACCAGCGCCGCAGCGGTCAACGCCGACCTGCTGGCCCGTGGCGACTACCGCATCATCCGCCGCAACGGCGCCGTGGTTGCCTTCGAGCCATCGAAAGTCTCGGTCGCGATGACCAAGGCATTCCTGGCCGTGGCCGGCGGCCAGGGTGCGGTATCGGCGCGCATCCGTGAATTGGTGGAAAGCCTGACGGCGAATGTCGTGACGGCACTGGTGCGACGCCAGCCTGCCGGCGGCACGTTCCATATTGAAGATGTGCAGGACCAGGTTGAACTGTCGCTGATGCGTTCGGGCGAGCATGACGTGGCCCGTGCCTACGTGCTGTACCGCGCCAAGCAGATGGAAGAACGTCGCGTGGCTAAGGAAGCGCAAGGCGGCACCGCACCGGTCGCGCCACAAATTACCGTGCTCGACAATGGCGTGCGCCGCACCCTCGACATGAGCGCTGTGTCGGGCCTGATCAACGCGGCCTGCGTCGGCCTGGAAAAGCATGTCGATGCCGACGCCATCCTGGCTGAAACCCTGAAAAACCTGTACGACGGCGTGCCGGTCGAAGAACTGCACAAGTCGGCCATTCTGGCGGCGCGTGCGCTGATGGAAAAAGACCCGGCCTACAGCCAGGTCACCGCCCGCATCCTGCTGCACACGATCCGTAAGGAAGTGTTCGGCAAGGAAGTTGCGCAAGCCAACGCTGCCGCGCAGTACCTGGAATATTTCCCGGAATACGTGGCGAAGGGTATCGCCAACGATTTGCTGGACCCGGTGCTGGCGTCGTTCGACCTGCCGCGCCTGGCCAAAGCCATCGTGGCCGACCGCGATCTGCAGTTCGGCTACATCGGCCTGCAAACCCTGTACGACCGATACTTTTTACACGTCCGTGATGTGCGCATCGAAATGCCGCAGGCGTTCTACATGCGCGTCGCGATGGGCCTGTCCCTGCGCGAAGCCGACCGCGAAGCGCGCGCCATCGAGTTCTACAACCTGCTGTCGTCGTTCGACTTCATGAGCTCGACGCCAACGCTGTTCAACGCCGGCACGCTGCGCTCGCAACTGTCGTCGTGCTATCTGACCACCGTGTCGGATGACCTGGAAGGCATCTACGACGCCATCAAGGACAACGCGCTGCTGGCAAAATATGCAGGCGGCCTGGGCAATGACTGGACGCCGGTGCGCGCCCTTGGCGCCCACATCAAGGGCACCAACGGTAAATCGCAAGGCGTGGTGCCGTTCCTGAAAGTGGTCAACGATACCGCCGTCGCGGTCAACCAGGGCGGCAAGCGCAAGGGCGCGGTCTGCGCCTACCTGGAAACGTGGCACATGGACATCGAGGAATTCCTCGACCTGCGCAAGAACACCGGCGACGATCGCCGCCGCACGCACGACATGAACACCGCGAACTGGATTCCGGACATGTTCATGAAGCGCGTCATGGAAAAAGGCGACTGGACGCTGTTCTCGCCGTCCGAAACGCCGGATTTGCACGACAAGGTCGGCCGCGCGTTCGAACAGGCTTACCTCGGCTATGAGTCCCGCGCCGCCAGCGGCGAGCTGAAGCTGTTCAAGAAAGTCCAGGCGACGGACCTGTGGCGCAAGATGCTGTCGATGCTGTTCGAGACCGGCCATCCATGGATCACGTTCAAGGATCCATGCAACATCCGCTCGCCGCAGCAGCATGTCGGCGTGGTGCACAGCTCCAACCTCTGCACCGAGATCAC